>JBBQFG010000012.1:0-42107 GCA_038321765.1 Elainellales cyanobacterium | reverse complement strand
CACCCCCAGCCCCTCTCCCAAAGGGCGAGGGGAGCCGGAAAAGCTTTCAAAGTCCCTCTCCCTGGGGAGAGGGCTTAAAGCCTTCGGCATATATGAAAAGGGTGAGGGAAAACTCTGGGTTTCAAGTTAGACGAGGTTTATGTGTTTGGGTAGTCCTAAATTGGTAAGGATTTTTTGATGGGCTTCGCCCGCCCATCAAAAAATCCTTACATCAATACCACTACCTGTGTTTGAATTTACAGGAATAAGTATGGCAATTAGAGTTGGGATCAACGGCTTTGGCAGAATCGGACGGCTAGCACTGCGGGCAGCGTGGGACTGGTCGGATATAGAGTTTGCTCACATTAATGAACTGAAAGGTGGAGCACCAACCGCAGCCCATTTGCTCAAGTTTGATTCTGTTCACGGACGATGGGCACCAGAGGTCGAAGCCAGAGACGGGCAAGTTTGGATTGAAGATAAATCGCTTAGCTTCACTGAACATGCAGCGCCTGGAGATGTGCCCTGGGATGAACTTGGCGTTGACTTAGTGCTGGAATGTTCCGGTAAATTCAAAACGGCTGCATCTCTTGATCCGTATTTCAAGCGGGGGGTGCAAAAAGTGATCGTTGCTGCCCCTGTCAAAGAGGGTGCCCTAAACATTGTGATGGGGGTAAATGATTACCTCTATCATCCAGGGCAACATCATCTTTTGACGGCTGCTTCTTGTACCACGAACTGTTTGGCTCCGGTTGTGAAGGTGATTCATGAAGGGTTAGGGATCAAGCACGGACTGATCACTACAATTCACGACAACACCAACACCCAAACTATTGTGGACGCTCCACATAAAGATTTACGGAGAGCTAGAGCCACCAGCTTGTCTCTTATTCCTACCACTACCGGGTCTGCGACCGCGATCGCCCTCATTTACCCAGAACTTAAAGGCAAGCTGAATGGATTAGCGGTGCGTGTTCCCTTACTCAATGCATCCCTGACGGATTGTGTATTTGAAGTGGAGCAACCGACGACCGTCGAAGAAGTAAACGGTTTGTTAAAAACAGCCGCCGAGGGTGCGCTCAAAGGCATTTTGGGCTACGAGGAGCGGCCTTTAGTGTCGATTGACTACAAAGACGACCCTCGTTCCTCGATCATTGATGCCCTGTCCACAATGGTTGTCGATGAAACTCAGGTAAAAATTCTGGCCTGGTATGACAACGAGTGGGGCTACGCCAATCGCATGGTGGAACTGGCATGTAAGGTTGCTCTCAGCTTGTCAAAGTAGGTTTTCGATTACGGTAGCCCTAAACTTGTAAGGATTTTTGAGATGGACGGACTTCGCCCGCCCATCTCAAAAATCCTTACCTCAATACCACCACCCCGATTACTAGCGCAAACTCCCCTCTTGGTCTTTGGAACTCATGACTGCCTCTACCGCTTCTACCGCCAATCTAAAAAACTATGCTCTGGTGACGATCGCCTATTGGGGCTTCACTCTCACTGACGGCGCACTGCGAATGCTGGTGTTGCTGTATTTCAACGAAATCGGCTACAGCCCGCTACAAATTGCGCTGCTGTTTCTTTTCTATGAAGTCTTTGGCGTGGTCACTAACTTCTTGGGTGGGTGGATTGGTTCTCAGTTTGGGCTGAAGCTGACGCTCTACGCAGGCATCGGGCTACAGGTTTTGGCTCTGGTTATGCTGTCGTTTCTCAATCGTGATTGGGTACAGTGGCAGGCGATCGCTTACGTTATGACGGCTCAGGCATTCTCAGGCATTGCCAAAGATCTCACTAAAATGAGTTCTAAAAGTGCAATCCGTCTGGTTGTGCCCCAAAACGCACAATCATCCCTATTTAAGTGGGTAGCTGTGCTTACCGGATCAAAAAATGCCCTCAAGGGTGTTGGCTTTTTCATGGGTGCAGTACTGCTAGCAACCGTCGGCTTTATCAGTGCGTTGCGAATCATGGCAATAGGGCTGTCTTTGATCTTGCTGACTGGGTTTTTCTTACCCAAAGGGATGGGGAAAATCAAAGCAAAGGTCAAGTTCAGCCAGCTTTTCTCTAAAAGTCAAGAAATCAACATTCTCTCTGCGGCTCGCTTCTTTCTGTTTGGCTCCAGAGATGTCTGGTTTGTTGTGGGTCTGCCTGTGTTTCTGCGAAGTGTGCTGGGCTGGTCATTCTATGAAGCAGGTGGGTTTCTGGCCTGTTGGGTAATTGGCTATGGAGTTGTGCAGTTTTTGGCTCCAGTGGTACTGAGTCGATTCAACGGCGGACAACCCCCCAACGCCAACACCATCCAGTTTTGGACATTCACCCTAACAGCGGTACCAGCAGCGATCGCGATCGCGCTGCAAATGGGACTTCCAGCCAACCAGGTTATCATCGTCGGGTTAACGGTTTTTGGAGTCGTGTTTGCCTTTAACTCTGCCGTTCATTCCTATCTGGTGCTGGCATTTACCGATGATGACAACGTTGCCCTAAATGTTGGTTTCTACTACATGGCGAACTCCGGGGGGCGACTGATTGGCACTGTGTTGTCAGGGCTGGTCTATCAGTTCACGGGTTTAGTGGGTTGCTTGGGGGTATCTACCGTCTTTGTACTGGCAGCAGGAGTAATTTCGCTGAAGTTGCCCGATCCGCAACCGCTGAAGGCGATTCCTTGGAAAGCTGGAGATGGAGATTAATGAGTGCAATGAACAAACTGCATCCGAAACAACTTTCTTTTCTCGATCGCTTCCTGACCCTATGGATTTTCCTGGCAATGGCAGTAGGTATAGGCATGGGCTACTTCTTGCCCAATGTCGAAGCAATCATCAATCGGTTTCAGATTGGAACAACTAATATTCCCATTGCAATCGGCTTAATTCTGATGATGTATCCACCATTGGCTAAGGTGCGGTACGAGGAATTGGGCGATGTTTTTCGTAATAGCAAGATTTTAGGAATTTCGCTGGTTCAGAACTGGATCATCGGGCCTACGCTGATGTTCCTGCTGGCAATACTTTGCTTGCGCGACTATCCAGACTACATGGTAGGACTGATCCTCATTGGGTTAGCCCGCTGTATTGCAATGGTGGTAGTTTGGAGCGATCTAGCACGGGGCAACACAGAATATACGGCTGGACTGGTTGCCTTTAACAGCATTTTTCAAGTTATTTTCTACAGTCCGTATGCCTGGTTCTTTATTAGCGTGCTGCCACCGCTATTTGGACTACAGGGCAGTGTCGTGAACATCAGCATTACTGAGATTGCCCAGAGTGTGTTGATTTATTTGGGCATTCCTTTTTTTGCTGGATTTCTCACTCGTTTCTTTCTGGTAAAAGCAAACGGTAGGAGATGGTATCACGAGGAGTTTGTTCCAAAGATTAGCCCCATCACTCTGATTGCGTTGCTCTTTACGATTGTGGTTATGTTCAGCTTAAAGGGGAATCTGATTGTCCAAATTCCTCTAGATGTTGTTCGGATCGCTATCCCATTGATTATCTATTTTGTTGTCATGTTTTTGCTCAGTTTCTACATGGCATGGTGCATCAAAGCAGATTACGCAACCTCTGTAAGTGTGGCGTTTACAGCCGCTGGCAATAATTTTGAACTGGCGATCGCCGTTGCTATTGCTGTGTTTGGCATTAATTCAGGTGTGGCGTTTGCTGCTGTTGTGGGTCCCTTAGTTGAAGTACCTGTGTTAATTAGTCTCGTCAATGTCGCTTTCTGGTTTCAAAGACGTTATTTTTCAGCACTTGGATAAGATAGAGCTGTGCAATTGGCCTATGAGAATGCAATGCAAATGCTTCACAGCGCTAATTCTGAGGTTGAACTGAGAGATGCTCAAACTACCTTTTTGCGAGAGTTAGCCGGGTGAAAAATTTTGTGTATTGACGTTCTTCAATATTGACAATTATCGATATAGCTTGGTATGCTATTAGCAACAGAACAGAGACTCATGATGTCAAGCGCTCCGGTTCAGCTACAGTCAAGCGATCGCCAGCCAAAACAGCCAAACTTAGGGTGTTGTGAGACGACTCCCATTGGGACATCGAGGCCGAACTCTCCGCTCACACTCTCTGAAGATCAGGCTCAGCAATACTCAGAATGGTTTAAGGTTTTGGCAGACCCAACCCGTCTGCGAATCCTGAATCTGCTGGCGCGAAACGCTGATCCAGTGTGCGTTTGTGACATCGTAGATCAGTTTGATCTAGGTCAACCAACGATCTCTCACCACCTAAGAATTTTGCGAGACAGTTGCTTTGTCAAAACCGAGCGACACGCAAATTTTATTTACTACAGCATCAATCATGAGTGCGTTCCTGCGCTTCCCGATGCTACTCGTCTCATCATGGGACTGTGACAGATCAGCGGTAAACCGCACGAGTATCTTTCTCTCTTATATTGAATATCGTCAATATTCAATATAAGAGAATCTAAAAAATTGAGTCGGCAGTGGTTGCATCACTCCTCTACTCAAGTGTCCAGACAACCCTACTGTTCTAATTTAGGAGACCAATCATGACAACGTTCAAGACTCATGTTGCGCTAAATGTGACCGATGTTGAAAAGTCTGTTGCCTTCTACCAAGCCATGTTTGGGATTGCTCCCATGAAGCACAAACAGGGCTATGCCAAGTTTGATTTGGAGAATCCTGTACTTAACCTAACGCTGAACAGAACACAGACAGTGCAACCGCATGGGGCATTGTCCCATTTGGGAGTTCAGGTTAGCAGCACTGAGGATGTAAATGCTGCGGTGCGTCGATTCACTGAAATAGGTCTAGACTTGTTTGAGGAAAAAAACACCGATTGTTGCTACGCACTTCAAGACAAGGCATGGGTAACTGACCCTGATGGTAATCGCTGGGAGATCTTTGTCGTTAAGGTAGAGGATACTGCGCCAGAGAAAAATATCTGCGCTACGAGTGTAAAGCCTATCCATGACGCTGAAGTTGCGCGTCCCTGCTGCGCCTAGATCATTCTAATAGCGGTAGGGTGAGCAGTTTAGGCTTACCCCTTGGAGTAGTTTGCTGAGAGCGTTCATGCCCATGCACATGTTCTGAGCAAGCCTATTTGAGCAAGCCTATTTGAGCAAGCATAGCCGACCAGTATCGATTCTTACACGCATTAGGAAATACCGCATGGACTCAATTGATGTTCTTCCAAACGTGGACATTCATGCCAAAGGAACAATCTCTGAACACTTTCTTGAACGTGAAATCAAGACGTTTTGTGCAGCCTGTAGTTGGGTTCAAGAGTTACCGTATGGAGCGAATTCTAACAGCGAAGACTCCCTGATTCTGTTTGAGGAGAATTGCGGCACCTGCACTACAAAACACGGGGCGATCGCCCGTTTAGCTCAAGAACTGGGGCTAGACGTTTATAAAAATCTTGGCTTTTACAGATTGAATGATGAGACGGTGACAGGAGTAGACGCAATTATTCAACCCTATGGGTTGAGCTTTATTCCTCAGATTCACTGCTTCTTGACATATAACTTGTTCAGAATCGACTTAACTCAGGGCAATTGCAATGGGAAGAACAAAACGATTGAAGACTACGATTTTGTAGTCAGAGTTGTTCCAGACCTGACGCGGGAAGAAGAAAAACAATATTACGTCAGCTACCTCAACCGCTACTTTGCAATCGAACCCAACTTTGTAGCAGTCGGTATTTCAACTCTTCTAGATCTGCTCGACGCGTGTAATCGGCAAGTGAAATATCAGTGTTCTATGATGTCTAGTCAGCCCGTTGCGTTATGAGTTTCGAGCATAGACCCAGAATTCTATTTTTGTATGGTTCCTTACGAGAGCGTTCCTACAGCCGCCTAGTAGCTGAAGAGGCTGCCCGGATCATTGAGGCGCTTGGAGCGGAAACAAAGTTTTTTGACCCGCGAGATCTGCCGATCTATGGAAGTGTTCCCGAAACGCATTCTAAAGTGCAGGAACTGCGAGAGCTAAGTCAGTGGTCAGAAGGGCAGGTGTGGTCTAGCCCAGAGATGCATGGTCAGATTACGGGCATTATCAAAAACCAGCTTGATTGGATTCCGCTCAGCATTGGGGCTGTTAGACCCACTCAAGGGAGAACGCTGGCCGTCATGCAAGTCAGCGGTGGATCTCAGTCGTTTAACGCCGTCAATACCATGAGGCTTCTGGGGCGTTGGATGCGAATGTTCACGATTCCTAACCAATCTTCTGTTGCCAAAGCCTATCAGGAATTCAATGAAGACGGCACGATGAAAGATTCGCCCTACCGCGATCGCGTGATTGACGTGATGGAAGAACTCTACAAATTCACTCTTTTACTGCGAAATCAGATGGATTATCTAACCGATCGCTACAGCGAGCGTAAAGCGAACGGAACGCAAGAGGCAATGAGTGAGATTGGCAAAATCGTCAACAGCATTAATCTCCGGCAGATGTAGGCTACCTGCGTATAATGGGTTCTCTAGCGCCTCCAATCAATCGGACTTTGAGGGAACTGGTCAATTAATAACCTTTACCCCAATACTTTTGGGACGCGATCGCCACCAACGTGAGACTAACAAAAAAGAGCCATAGGTAAAGTCTATATATCGAATAAAAAGCATTGATCTCAAATGATGGATTGATGCCGTATGATTTTGATTAGAGCAATCGTACTTTGTTTCCAGAGTGTAAAATTATATTTTGAATAAAAAGCATTGATCTCAAATGATGGATTGATGCCGTATGATTTTGATTAGAGCAATCGTGCTTTGTTTCCAGAGTGTTCAGTTGTTTGAACAACTGTAGTGAACGCTCACATCGATCAAGCCTTTTAAAAAACTTGGGGTCGTTTTATGGACCAACTCCTCCAGAGTATTTGGTTGGTGCCTTGCTATCCGTTGGTGGGTGCTGCGCTTTCTGTCCTTTGGTTTCCATCGATCGCCCGTCGTACAGGCCCGCGCCCTGCGGGATACACGAGTGTGGTGATGACGCTTTTAGCATTTTTGCACGGGTTACTAGCACTGCCTGCAACGTGGCATCAGCCACCGCAGCAGTTCTTTTTTCCCTGGCTACATGTTGCAAACCTCGATCTAACGCTACCTCTAGAGGCTTCTTCGCTGACGGTGGGCGCGACAGTTTTAATCACGGGGTTGAATCTGCTGGCACAGATTTATGCCATTGGTTATCTGGAGATGGATTGGGGCTGGGCACGATTTTTCTCGCTGCTGGCGCTGTTTGAGGGTGGGCTGTGTGCGCTGGTGCTGTGCAATTCCCTATTCTTTAGTTACATCATCCTAGAGATTCTAACGCTGGGAACATATCTGCTCGTAGGGCTGTGGTTCAATCAGTCGCTTGTGGTAACGGGTGCCCGCGATGCGTTTCTGACGAAGCGAGTTGGCGATTTGGTGTTGCTGATGGGCGTGATTGCACTGCTGCCCCTGGCGGGCACTTGGAACTTTACAGAACTCGCAGAGTGGGCGCAATCTGCGGACGTTGATCCAACCACAATGACGCTAGTGGGGCTGGCGCTGATTGCAGGACCCATGGGGAAATGTGCTCAGTTTCCGCTGCACCTGTGGCTAGACGAAGCCATGGAAGGCCCCTTACCTAGCACCATATTGCGGAACTCGGTGGTGGTAGCGACGGGAGCCTGGGTGTTGACCAAACTCATGCCTGTGCTGGTGCTATCATCCACTGTGATGGCGGCATTGGTGTGGATTGGTGGAATTACTGCGATTGGTGGTTCTTTGATTGCGATCGCCCAAGTTGATATCAAGCGTACTTTGTCTTACTCCGTCAGCGCCTATATGGGACTAGTGTTTATAGCAGTCGGTACGCAGCATGTAGACGCGGCACTGTTGCTGGTGTTAACCCATGCCGTGGCGATCGCGCTGTTGGTGATGAGCGCTGGCTCTATTATCTGGAACAGCATTACACAAGATATCACCCAACTGGGCGGCCTATGGTCGCGCCGTCCAATTTCAGGTCTGGCGTTTTTAATGGGCACCGCTGGCTTGATTGCGTTGCCCCCCTTTGGTAGCTTTTGGGCGCTGCTGCAACTGGCAGACGGGTTGTGGACAACGCAACCGTGGCTAGTCTTCTTAGTATTGATCGTGAATGGTCTAACGGCATTTAGCTTAGTGCGTGTATTTAGCCAGATCTTTGGTGGTCAACCCCACCCAATGACGCAGCGATCGCCCGAAGTTCACTGGTCAATGGTGCTGCCGATGATGGTTTTACTTGGCTTTGTACTGCATTTGCCGCTCGTGCTGCAATCTCTGTCGCTATTGCCAGCATGGGGAACCTTAAACAAAGATGTTGCTCTGTTGTTGGTCTGGTCGAGTGTTTTCGGTTGCGGTCTTGGGGGGGTTGTCTATCTAACCAATGTGATTTCCAAGCCGGTTCAGTTTCCCTGGAAACCTTTGCAGGATTTGCTTTCCTACGACTTTTACACAGCCAAGATTTACCGTATGAGCATTGTCCTTGGGGTCGCTCTTGTCTCTCGGCTAACCTCCTGGTTTGACCGCTACGTGGTCGATGGTTTCATTAACGGCTTGGGCATCGCCACCTTGTTTGGTGGTCAAGGCTTAAAGTACAGCACATCTGGTCAAGCTCAATCCTACGCATTGACGATTGTGATGGGTGTTGTTTTGATTGGCTGTTTGGTCGTGTGGTCGTCTTGAGGAGAGGAAATAATTTTGTGATTTCACACTCACAAAATTATCCAACGTCATCAGTCCTAAACTCATAACTCTTCCCGTCATCCCTATCTTTCATCCTTATGCTCAGTCTTCTGATCTGGCTACCTGTTTTTGGTGCGTTGCTGCTTGGCATTTTTCCCGAAGTCCAAGCACGCAGGGTAGCGTTGGCGATCGCCAGCCTTAACCTCTGCTGGACACTTTTTCTCATGGCTCAGTTCGATCTCAGTGACATCGGGTTGCAAATGCAGGAGTCACTGGCTTGGTTAGATGCACTAGGTCTAACCTATCGTCTAGGCGTGGATGGGCTGTCGCTGCCGCTGTTAGCGCTGAATAGTTTGCTGATTTGGATTGTGATTTACAGTAGCAGTCAGCAACTGGTGCGATCGCGCTTGTTTTATGCGTTGACTCTACTGGTTTGTGGCGGCGTTGCAGGCGCATTTCTGGCACAGAATTTGCTCCTGTTTGTGCTGTTCTATGAAGTTGAACTGGTGCCGTTGTATTTGATGATTGCGATTTGGGGTGGCTCTAAGCGCGACTACGCCGCGATGAAGTTTCTCCTTTACACGGCGGTTTCGGGTGTCTTGATTTTGGTTGGTTTTTTGGGCTTAACCTGGCTTAGCGGTGCCTCGAGCTTTGACTATGGGGCGATCGCAACTCAGGAGTTACCGCGTAAAACACAACTGATTTTGCTCACGATTGTGCTGATTGGATTTGCCATCAAAACGCCACTGATTCCATTACACACTTGGTTGCCCGATGCCTACGTGGAAGCATCTCCACCCGTTGCTATTCTGCTGGGAGGTATTCTGGCTAAGCTAGGCACCTATGGCATTGTGCGGTTTGGCTTGCAGTTGTTTCCTGAGACCTGGTCGTTGATTTCACCGTGGCTGGCGATCGCTGGAGTGGTCACCGTTATGTATGGCTCCCTCACGGCAATTTCTCAAAACGATATCAAGCGCATGGTGGCCTACAGCTCGATTGGGCACATGGGCTATGTTCTGGTTGCCTGTGCAGCGGGTACACCCCTGAGTTTGTTGGGCGCGATCGGGCAAATGGTCAGCCACGGCTTAATCTTGGCAATTCTGTTCTACTTGGTGGGTGTGATCGAAGAAAAAGTTGGCACCCGTGAATTAGACAAACTTAATGGTCTGCTAAACCCCATTCGCGGCTTGCCGTTGACCAGCGCCCTGCTCATTCTCAGCGGCATGGCAAGTGCTGGCATTCCTGGGTTAGTCGGCTTCATAGCAGAATTTCTGGTGTTTCAGGGCAGCTTTTCGGTTTTTCCCATCCCCATCCTGCTCTGTATTGTTGCCAGTGGGTTGACCGCTGTTTACTTCGTAATTTTGCTTAACCGCACCTGCTTTGGCAAATTAGACAATGCGACTGCTTATTATCCCGTCGTGACTTGGGCAGAGCAAACACCCGCTCTAGTGCTAGCAGCGCTCATCTGCTTTTTGGGTGTGCAACCTACCTGGCTACTGCGCTGGAGTGAGCCGACAATGACGGCGCTGGCCGCAATGTTGCCCATCAGTAGCGAGCAGCAGATAGCGATGAAGAGTCAGCAGTCAGAAATCAGAAATCCAGAAATCAGAAATCAGTTCTCAGCGATTCAGTTTCCACAGCCAATGAGCGACTAATTGCGCTTCAAAACTCTCTCCCCTTGTGTTTTCTTGACGCCTCAAACAGCTCAAACGTCCCACGACTCCCTATACACTACTCTTCACTTTTCCTATGACTACCCTCACCAAAACTCTCCTTCCTCCGTCGCAGCATGAATTTGCCGACGTGGTTCATCGCTTAGAGGCAGGCGGTGCAATGCTGCCGGATACCCCGGAGAATTTAATGCAGATTATTGGCTTATACAAAGCCTATGCTGTGCCGATGGATTTCTACTGGCGCAATTTGCTTTACATCGCAGAGCGGGAATTTCTAAATCCGCTGCCGTTTTTTAAGTACTTTTTGCCAAAGGAGTACTTGGATTTGCCCAATCACTATGCCGGTGATGATGCCGATTTGCGAGTCTGGCGGGGGCAAGCGACGGCGCATCCGGAACTGTTGGCGTTTATGGAGAAGGGGGAAACAGTCAACATGCCCCGGCTATTCCATCACCTCTGGCACGATCGGATCAATATGGAGTTTGCTGAGGAATGTATGCGATCGATGCTGTGGCATCGGGGCATGGGTGGACAGTTCGATCCGTATTTAGATAGCGATGAATACAAGGCGAATGCCGATCGCGCGATTCGGGCGTACTTCAAATATAATCCGGCGATGTTGGGCTTGTACAAGCTGTTTCCCGACATGTTTTTGGAGCAGTGCCGACAACTGTCCTACTATGCCAACCTGGGGCTGTTTTGGGAAGTGATGGCTCCGGTGTTTTTTGAGATGTCAGATCTGTACGACGAGGGTAAAATTGCCAGCGTTCCACAGGCAATGGATTTTTTAGTGAATGGGATTTTTGCGATCGCGGGTCGTCCCATTTACCATCACGTTTACATCCGGGGCGAGTGCTACGAGATTATTCCCAAGTCAAAGGGCTTTATGTGGCTCTACGAGGCAGCATTACCGTATGTCGAGGCGGTGTTCTACCGCACCTCGCCGTTTCGGGGCACCAAGTCTTACAACGCTCAGGCCAAGCAAGTGCCCGACGATCAGAAAGACTTTCACTTTGGTATTCTCTACGCCGATGTTTTTCCAGTCGGGACGGCAGGCATTCCGCCGACGCTGTTGATGCAGGATATGCTGCACTTTTTACCCTCCTATCTGGTGGATTACTACGGCCAACACTGTCGTGGCGAAGCCGATATGCTGGTTCAATTGGGGGTCAGTTTTCAACGATCAATGTACTGCGTTACATCAGCCGTCATCCAAGCATTGCGAACCGCGCTCCTGTATCCCCTTGACGACTCCAACCCCACCCATCTCCAGGCAAATCGGGCATTCTTTGAAGCGCAGCTCGATCGCTTCAAGCGTCCAGAAGCGCGGCTACGAAACGTTCAGCATCAGGACTATCGGTAGAAGTAAGGCGTAGAAAGTTTTGAATTTTAAGTAAATTAGCTTGCATCCCTCATCTTTGCCCTTTCCCATTCCAGACGAGGTTATTTCCCATGCCAGATATCGTTGATATTGCAGTCAATGCAGGTTCCTTCAAAACGCTGGTGACGGCAGTGCAAGCTGCTGGTTTAGTCGATGTGCTACGTAGCCCTGGGCCTTTTACCGTGTTTGCGCCAACGGATGAGGCGTTTGCCAAACTGCCGCCTGGAACGGTGCAAACCCTGGTGCAGAATATCCCTCAGCTCTCTCGCATCCTGACGTACCATGTAGTTTCTGGCAGACTCATGCAGTCGGATCTAAAAACCGTGAACTCGCTCACGTCGATTGAAGGGTCGCCCATCCGCATCAATGCTACTGATAGATTTGAAGTCAAAAATGCCACAGTGGTTGCGGCTGATATAGAAGCCGACAATGGCATCATTCATGTGATTGACACCGTTATTTTGATGGGATAGCCCACTACCTCTGGGTTGAGAGGCAGTGAGGCGATCGCACTACTATTGCCCGTACCAGTCTTGTTTCCATTTCGTCATCTGATCAATTTCCTGCTGCTGACTGTCAATAATATTTTGAGCTAGCTCTTGAATCTCAGGGCGATCGCTCTTTTCTAACGCCTGTTGTGCCATGTCAACCGCTGCTTCATGGTGGGGAACCATAGCGTCAATAAACCGCAGGTCAAACTGGTCGTCTGCTGCGCCCAAGTCACCTGCCATCATCATGCTAGAGCGCATTTCTTGCGTCATGGGCATCATGTGTCCCATCTCTGCACTGTACATCATTGGCTCATTACCTGCATCTGCATACCAGGCTGTTCGCCACTCTTTCAACTGTGAAATTTCTTTCTCCTGAGCATCAATGATCGCTTGAGCCAATTGCCTAATTTCAGGACGGGTTGACTTCTGCAATGCTTCTTGCGCCATTGCTACAGCCCCTTCATGATGAGGAGTCATACCATCAATAAATCGTAAGTCAAAACTCTCATCAGCAGGGCCTAAGTCCATACTCGCCATGGAGCTATGATCCATTGGCATAGAACTAGAGCTACTAGGATTACCCATGGAGCCGGGATCCGTCTGTGCCATGCTGGAATCGCCAGGGCTGCTAGTTTCACCCGCTTGCGTGGAAGTTTTACTACTGCAAGCAGCTAGACTCAGAACCGATAGAGGAATCATTCCTAGCAAAACAAATGAGGTGATTGTTTTCCTGATAAAAGCCATAATCCGGTTGCCTCTCAATAGTTTTGATCCGACACTTTACACCTTATTCAAATGCAATGATGACAGATAAAAATAAAATCAGGGTGAAATGACGCTTTGAAGCACAATCGAAATATTCTTCAAATCCTTGTGAGGTACGTACAAAATAAAACCTAATCTTTTTTGGAAGTGCCGCACGGCGCACGGCACTTCCAAAAAAAGATTACAGGTTAATTAATTTGCAATCCTTAGGAGTTTGATTTAGCTACCGGATAGCGGGAGGACGATGCCTCAGTTGCCAGATTTGGGCGATCGCCCCTTGCAGTAACTGTTAGGATCAAGCAGGTTGCTCTCTACATAGGCACCATTTGATCTGTTCCAACGTTTCGCGATCCGCTTTTATGTCTCCTTTAGCTCGCCTGCCACTGCCTCTCATCCCAGGACTTCAGCTTACCGCCCTTGCTCCTATGCAAGACGTGACGGATCTGTGGTTCATGAGTGTGATTGCTAACTATGGCAGTCCCGACTACTTCTTTACGGAATATTTCCGCGTTCATGGGAGTTCCGGATTAGACAAACATACCCTTAGCTCCATTACCGAAAACGCCACGGGTCGCCCCATTTTTGCACAGATGATTGGCGAGAACATTCCTGATTTAGTGCGGATTGCCAAGGCATTGAGTCATCACCCTGTCGCGGGTATCGACCTTAACTTAGGTTGCCCTGCTCCCCGGATCTATCGCAAAAACGTCGGGGGTGGGTTGCTGCGCGATCCAGACAAAGTGGATGCCATTTTGGGTGAGTTGCGGTCGGTAGTGGATGGATTGTTGACGGTTAAAATGCGGATTGGCTTTGACGATACTGCCAATTTTGATCATCTGCTGGACTTGATTAATCGACACCAAATTGACCTGCTCAGCCTGCACGGGCGCACCGTCAAAGAAGGCTATCACAGCAGCGTCCATTACGATTTGATCGCCCATGCTGTGCAGCGGGTGCAGTGCCCGGTATTGGCCAACGGTAACGTCACCTCTGCCGCATCAGCTCTGTCCGTGCTCAACAGCACCGGAGCCGCCGGGGTGATGATTGGTCGGGCGGCAATTCGCAACCCGTGGATTTTTCAGCAAGTTCGTCAATTGTTGAGTGGTCAGCCAATTACTGTGGTGAGGCTGGCTGATGTGCGCGGCTACATTGAGCATCTACGGCATCTGACGACCGGAGCGGCGGTGCCAGAACGCGCCCGCGTTAGCTTTATGAAGCGCTATCTCAACTTTATTGCTCAGGGGGTAGACGCTGCCGGAGATTTCTTACGGGACATGCGCCTCGCTCAAACCGAAGTTGAGCTATTTGGCGTGTGCGATCGCCACCTTCTAAGCGAGCCTAACCAACCCTTTGCGTCAGAACCCTATCCCGGTGTTATTGCGCGCCCCAAATGCGAGACGACTCGTGAGCTGGTAGCTATCTAATCCCCAATCCCGTTGCTTGCAGGGGCGGGTTCAGCCAACTCGTTACCCATAGTGTTCGCGACTGACAAACAAAACCCGCCCTCTCCCGTAACCGCCGCGATCGCCTGTAACGTATTACCTGTTAAGTAAGTGGGCTTAAGATAAGTATAAAATTCTAAAACCCTGCGCCGCCCGCTGTGCGGGCGGCGCAGGGTTTTAGAATTTGGTTTTTATTTAGGTTGAACTACTTAATGCAAGCCAACGTGTTGCAAGATATTCAACGCAACGGCCTCTGCTGTTTTAATTCCGTCAATGCCTGCTGAAAGAATACCGCCTGCATAGCCCGCACCTTCGCCAGCCGGATAGAGACCCTTGGTGTTGATGCTCTGACCATCAAGGTTGCGTTTAATGCGAATGGGAGATGATGTACGCGTTTCGACCCCGGTTAGGGTGGCATCGGGCATGGCAAAGCCGGGGATTTGTTTGTTGAAGGCGGGCAGGGCTTCCCGGATAGCGGCGATCGCATAGTCAGGTAAACTCTGGCTCAAGTCGCCCAAATGCACGCCTGGTTCATAGGACGGCGTAACAGTTCCCAATGCCTGAGAGGGGCAATCGGCTAGAAAGTCGCCCACCAGTTGTCCTGGTGCATCATAGGTACTACCACCTAGCTCAAAGGCTTGTTCTTCTAAACGGCGCTGCAAAGCAATTCCAGCCAGAGGATGACCGGGATAATCATCGGGCGTAATGCCAACCACAATGGCACTATTGGCATTGCGTTCATTGCGCGAGTATTGGCTCATGCCATTGGTCACCACCCGCCCTGGCTCTGATGCAGCGGCCACCACCAATCCACCCGGACACATGCAGAAACTATAAACCGAACGGCCATTTTTGCAGTGATGCACCAGTTTGTAATCGGCAGCGCCCAGCAGCCGATGTCCGGCATATTCCCCAAAGCGACTGCGATCGATTAGCGGCTGGGGATGTTCGATCCGAAAGCCGATTGAAAACGGTTTTGGCTCAATGTAAACGCCGCGCTCAAACAGCATTTCAAAGGTATCGCGGGCACTGTGACCCACCGCCAGAACGACATGATCGCTGCGGATCTGTTCACCACTGGCCAGCGTCACTCCTCGCACCTGCCCCTGTTCGATCTGAATGTCAACTACCCGACTTTGAAAGCGAATTTCACCACCCAACGATTCAATCATGGCGCGCATTCTTTCCACAATGCCCACCAGTTTGAAGGTGCCAATATGCGGCTTGTTGATATAGAGGATTTCTGACGAAGCACCCGCCTTGACCAACTCGGTCAACACCTTGCGCCCATAGTGGTTGGAGTCGCGTACCTGACTGTAGAGCTTGCCGTCTGAAAAAGTACCCGCTCCCCCTTCGCCAAATTGGGCATTTGATTCGGGATTTAATTCGTTCTTTTTGCGCCAAAACCCAAAGGTGTCAGCAGTGCGATCGCGCACTTTTTTACCGCGCTCTAACAAAATTGGGCAGAACCCCATTTGTGCCAACATCAGCCCAGCAAATAAACCACATGGCCCTGTGCCAATTACAATCGGACGGATAGCCAAACCAAGCGGAGCCTGAGCCACCATGCGATAGCTCATATCCGGTGTCACCATCACATGTGGGTCTGTCTTCAACCGCTGCAACAAAACCTGCTCTTGAGTGGTTTCAACATCCACGATGTAGACCAAGATAATCTCATCTTTTTTACGAGCATCGTAGCTGCGCTTGAAGATTGAATAGCTGATCAGTGCTTCGGGTGCAATTTGTAGCTTTTTGAGAATTGCTGTCTTGAGCTGATCAGGCGAGTGATCGAGCGGGAGCTTAATTTCAGTGAGTCGTAACATAATGCATTTTGGGCGATCGGTACCCGGCGTGTTTCAAAAGGGGGTAGTCCTAAATTGGTAAGAATTTTTTGATGGGCGAAGCCCGCTCATCAAAAAATCCTTACATCAATACCACTACCCAAAAGGGAATGACTGCAATCCTGCAACCATTATGGGCATTTTGTGAAGTGCTGTGTACCTGAATTGAGGAGTTCTCTGGCTGAGAACTTCGCGGCGTGAGGCTTTCACCCAAAGAAATATCCTAACGCATGTGCGCGGGTGTGCCCTACTGCTAAAAGGTACCTGTGCGGGTAATGTCACAATCGTCAGATCCTTACATAATTCAGGGTATCCATGCCTAGGTATTTCACCTGAAATAAAAACTCAACCTGAAATTCTGCTTCTTCTGCTGCACGCATAGTACAGAGTTTAAGCTCTGGGGTTTAATCGAGTTCTGTTGATCTATTTACGATCGGAATACACTCAAAATACACTCTGCCGAAATACTTATGAACCTCTAGAATCTATCTTGTTCCAAAAAAATACACGTTTCTAAGCATAGGTTTAGGAACGTGCAATTCCATTTATTCATAACGAGCTGTACAACCTGAGGCCACGATTGTCAAAATGATTGTCGAATTAGTAAAACATTCATCTTTAATCTCATTTGGAGAGTGCTATGACTAGATCTCAGTCCAAATCTCAACCTAGATCTCAACCAAATTCTTCGTCTAAATCTCAACCATCTAATGCTCAATCTGTACAAGCCCTGTTTCAACAAGAGCGTGCAGCAGAACTGAAACGACGCAAAGCTAAGAATCAGCAGCCTAAACAGACAGTAGATATTAATCTAAGCGAGTCGGTTTCTAATCAAACCCCTGGCATAGGTATGACGGCTGAATCAGAATTTGGCACACTGGGTCAGTCTGAGACGACTAGCCGTGAAGTAGTAGTGCCCCGCATGAATCCATTTCTTCAAAAAACGACCGAAGCGACAACTGGTCATGCAGTTGAAACGGCTCAACCTCTGGATGCTTTCTGGGGCAGCTTTGGCAGCCCTGTGGCACGAGCTATGGCGCGATCGCCGCATCCAGTCACGGAAGTTGTGATTGGTAATGACGACCGAGTTCAAATTACGCCAGCGACTGCATATCCCTGGCGCTGTATCTGTTCACTGCTGATTACAGCATCAGACGGCACTCCGTGGGTGGGCACGGGCTGGCTGGTTGCCCCACGCCTCTTGCTTACAGCAGGTCACTGTGTCTACATGCACAATCAGGGAGGTTGGGTCAAACAAATTGAGGTGATTCCGGGTCGCAACAGTAGCGATCGCCCGTTTGGGTCTTGCATTGCTACTGCCTACCGTAGCGTACAGGGTTGGATTAGTAATCGCGATCGCAGTTTTGACTATGCTGCCATTCTGCTACCCGAAACCTGCCGCTATGGGGATCAACTCGGCTGGTTTGGCTATGCTGTCAAGGGAGACGATGAGTTGAAGAATCTGACGACTAATCTATCTGGCTATCCTGGTGATAAATCAGCAGGTACGCAGTGGTTTCATTCGCGCCAGCTCATAGACGTGGATGAGCACGTGTTGACGTATGACACCGACACGGCAGGCGGACAAAGTGGTGCACCTGTCTGGGTTTATAACGAAGACGGTAGCCGCTATGGGGTGGGCATCCATACTAACGGTGATCTGACGGGCAACTCCGCTACGCGCATTAATCAGGAGGTGTACAACAACATTGTAAATTGGTTGGCGGAAGTACCCTAACCTCTTGCTGATTTAGAATCTAAAAGCGCCATCTGGGTATGATTTTTTTTGAAAGGGGCGCTCAGCGCCCCTTTCAAAAAAAATCATACATGAAATCAGCAACACCAGAGTTTTAAGCGGTGAGGCTCTTAGCCTGCCAACTTCGGCAAAAATTTTTTAGGAGGCGTGATGACTCCATCTTCTCAGCCCCATCCAATTGCTACAGCGGCCATTAGTGGACAGGTAACCGATTCCCAGAACCGTCCAATTGCTTGGGCAACTGTTATGTTCACCGGAGCTAGCCCGCCCCATACCGATATCGCCGCCGTCACCGATGGACACGGATATTACCATTACACCAACCTTATTCCGGGTACCTACACGGTGCTGGTTAATGCCGACGGGTATTTAGCCCAAACTCAGCAGGTGCAGGCGATCGCCGGACAGGTAGTTCAACTGCCATTTTGTCTGAGCCGACAGCCGTGAAGTTCTTTGAGCCACGCTGGTCAACAGTGATTGACCTCAAACGGCTAACGGTGGAGAGCCTGCTCCATTGCAGTCCTGACAAATGGGTATCTGTATCACAAATTCTGTTCCTTCTCCGGGTGTTGAAAAACATTCCAGCTTACCACCGTGTTTTTCACTGATGATTTGATAGCTGATTGCCATGCCCATTCCTGTTCCTTTACCAACAGACTTGGTTGTAAAAAATGGATTAAAAATCTGTTTTTTGATTGCTTCTGACATGCCTTTTCCCGTGTCAGCGATCGCAATACTTACCCAGTTTGAATTAACTACTGTTGTCCGAATCGTAAGACACCCAGGCTGGTCTTTGATCTCTTGCTGAGTTCGTTGAGCATCAAGTTCTTCTAAGGCATCAATCGCATTATTCAAAACGTTCATGAACACTTGATTCAGTTGTCCGGCATAGCATTCAACCAAGGGTAATTCATCATACTGCTTAACGACTTTAATTGCAGACTTCCCTAGTCTTACTTTCAGGCGATTTCCTAAAATAATTAGGGTGTTATCTATGCCTTCATGTAAACTAACCTGCTTCATCCCCGACTCATCAAGACGAGAGAAATTTCGTAACGAGAGGACAATTTCTCGAATACGTTCGGTTCCCATTCGCATTGAGTCGAGTAACTTTGGCAGATCCTTTTGAATAAACGTTAGATCAATATCCTCAACCATAGCTTGGATTTCTGAGCTTGGTTTAGGGAGTTGCGTTTGATAAAGGCTCAGGACGTTCAACAGGTCTTGAGCATACTGCGACGCGGGAGTGATATTTCCATGGATAAAATTAACTGGATTATTGATTTCATGAGCAATACCTGCAACTAACTGACCAAGACCTGACATTTTCTCGGCTTGAATCATCTGCGTTTGGGTTTGTCGCAACGTTTGCAGGGTTTGCTCTAATTCCTCTGCTTTCTCTTTTAGTTGAGCTTCAGAGCAACGCAGTGCCTCTTCAGCATAATGCCGATCTGTTAGATCTCGACTAGCTCCGAGCATGGCAAAGACATTGCCATTTGTGTCATACAGTGGAACTTTACGGGTATCAAAGATGCGAACTGAGCCATCGGCTACAGCAGCCACATCATAGGGATCGTGGACAACTTCACCCGCCAATGCTATTTGATCGTCAGCGCGAAATCCTCTGATGTCTTGTTCAGGATTACCTAAAACTATCTCCTCTGAAAAACCCAACTCCAGATCATTTTTGCCCAGCATTGATTCAACGGTTTGGCCAATTGAGTCTGCAAAGCTGCGATTGACCAAAATGTAGCGAAAATCCCAGTCCTTAGCAAAAACCCAATCCTGAGTTGAGTCAAGCACGGTTCGTAATAGACGGGATTGATATTCAGCTTCTTGAATTGCTTTTTGCAAAGCAATTTCGGCTTGTTTGCGATCGCTAATGTCATGCATAGCCACAACTGCACCCAGCTTGTTGCCAGTCGCATCAAAAAACGCTCGTCCACTTGCTAGTAGCGTACGGGTTCGCCCCTGCTTGGGCGCAATCACCATTTCCGCCTCATGCACAATCTCTCCCCGAAATGCTCGCAATAGAGGAATATCCTGAGTTGGCATTGGCGTTTTTCCGTCTGCCAAATAAAGCTCATAGTGTGCTGCCCACTCATCAGGGGATAGAGGCGTTTCGGGCAAGCCATGAAAGGCTTGAGCTGCACGGTTAAACAACATCAACTGCCCAGTTTGATCACAGGCGACAATCCCATCGCTTAGGTTGTCCAGAATGGCTTGGAGACGCTCTTGTTCTTTCTGCAAGGTTGCTTCTGCGTGCTGTCGTTCGGCTTCAATCCGCTGGTGTTCTACAATCTCCTGAGCCAGATTTTGGTGGCTCAGTCTCAACTCAAGCTGGCTAACCACTTGCCGACCGAGGGCGGCGATCGCCTTGATTTGTTCAGAATCGAGTGTTCGAGGTTGGGTATCAATGACACAGAGACTGCCCAACGCAAAGCCATCTGAGGTAATAAGAGGCGCTCCTGCATAAAAGCGGATATATGGCGGTTCTGTGACTAATGGGTTATTGACGAAGCGTTGATCCGCTCTAGCATCGGGAATCACTAAGACTTCAGGTTGTAAAATGGCATGAGCGCAAAAAGCCAGGTCACGATGGGTTTCCGTGGCATCTAACCCAACAGTTGATTTGAACCACTGCCGCTTAGAGTCAACCAGGCTCACAAGGGCGATTGGAGTTTTGCAAATGTAAGAGGCTAGAAGAGTCAAATCGTCATAGGCAGCTTCTGCCTGGGTATCGAGAACACTATAGCTGAGCAGCTTAGCGACTCGTTACCCTTCATTGTCTGGAAACGATGCTCTCATTTACGTAAGCCTTTGGACTAACATTTGGTTCTTAAATAACTAGTTCAACTAAACGCATGTAAGTAGTTCAACCTAAATAAAAACTAAATCCTAAAACCCTGCGCCGCCCGCGCAGCGGGCAGCACAGGGTTTTAGAATCTTATATTTACTTAAGCCCACCTACTTAGACCAACCTAAATATAGGCTAGACCCTAAGGCTTTGTGTTGTTCACTGGACGCGCTGTCTAAGGTCTTAGAGTTTTATGTTTAATTCCGTCCATCCACCTAAGCGCTTAATCACTTCTTTACTAATCATTCCCTGATCTTTCGGTCTTGCTACAAGATTAAGTGTCGAGCATAACTGATTTTCTCGATGAGTACTTAGCTATGGGCTATCTCTGAAAACTAGAAACTAAGCAGACTAACCTAAAACGCTACATGCACAGCAGAGCGCTTTAGGTTGCCAATAGGTTGCCAAAAAAGCTACATGCACAGCAGAGCGCTTTAGGTTGCCAATAGGTTGCCAATAGGTTGCCAAAAAGTTAGCTTGATATGCTGTTTAGTCCGCAGAATCCCCTTTTTCAAACGCTTTTGTGTAGGTTCTTAAACCAGGTAAGTAGTTCAACCTAAATAAAAACAAGCTTCTAAAAGTTTGTGCCGCCCGCTGCGTGGGCGGCACAGACTTTTAGGATTTTATGTTTAATTACGCCCATCTACTTATCCCTCTTTTGTCACTCTAGACAGAGGAAGAGATGAGTTGTAGGTTCAGCCAATGCACTAGGGGACAGAAGAGGGATAAGTGCCTTATTGATTGCCAGAGCAAACATTACGTGAATTGATTCAGGGCTTGAGGCGTAGTTTATCTAAAAGCTTGGCCGTGTGTTTAGAGAGGTGAGTTGAGAAGTCGGTGAGCGCAAGCAGTGGAGATGAGGATTGAGGTTGTTGAACGTAGTTTTGATAGGAATGAGAGGACGTAAACGATGGTTCCTCAGACGCATTAGCTACAGCACCCAAAAGGGGAACAGATGCAACCGCTAGTTCGCTCATAGCTTGTTCAAGTAAGGTGCGTTTTAGGAGGTTCAGTCGAACGACTAAAAGGATACCATCGGTTTGTGCAGCAAAGAGATAAGGGTCAGCAAAGCCCAAAACAGGAGGCGTGTCGTAAATAACTAAGTCAAAACGTTCAGTAGCCTGAGCCATGAATAGCTTCATGGACTGAGACGCGAGAATACGAGTGGGATCTGGAGGCAGAGCGCCAGACGAGAGAAACGAGAGATTAGTTTCCCACGAAACGGATTGCAGAGCGGATTGCAGATCGAGGCTCGCAGAGATAACATCTGTCAAGCCAACATCATTGGATAAGCCCAATGACCGGTGCAAACTAGGCCTACGGAGGTCTGTATCAACGAGTAGAACTCTCTGGCCCGTAGCAGCAGCGGCTAGAGCGAGGTGAGTGGCAATAGTTGTTTTACCATTATTGGGTGTAGGAGAGCTAATAACGAGAGAACGGATCGGGGAGTCGGGGCTGAGGAGACGGAGATTGGCGTAGAGAGAACGGAAGGCTTCTTGAAAAGGCGTGGCAAAGGAGACATTAGAATTGGGTGCAAAGGCTAATTCAGCACTAGCAGCATTAAAGAGGAGCGTCGCAGTTTGCATCGCCTCAAAATTATCTAGGTTGTGATTGAGTGGAATAATTGCTAAAAGCGGCAATTTAGTAATGCTTTTGACTTCTTTGGAGGTGTGAATGACGTTACTGAGACGGTCTAGTACCAATGCTGCGCCAACTCCGAGGAGACCTCCCAAAATGACTCCTAAGACAAGATTGCGCTTTGCGCTGGCTACGCTGGGAATGGGTTCGTCTGGAGGAGTCAACAACTGCCAGGGAATCTGCCGTTGGGCGGCATCAATGCGGAGTCCTTCACGTTTGGCCAAAAACTGATTTAAGTTATCGGTTGCAATTTGTAATTCACGCTGAATGTCGGTGTACTCACGAGTAATAACTGATAGTTGTTTAATGCGCTGATTTAGCACAAGAATAGACTGGTTTAATGCTTGCTCCCGATTTTCTAGCTCTTGAATATTACTAGTTACGCTACGCCCTACGCGTAGACCCTCTTGTTCCAGAAGTGGCTGTAAATTTCGGCGCTGGTCGAGCAACACTTGGATTTCTGGACTGCTCTCTAGGTATAGTGCTGATTGTTGAGCGAGCTGGCTATCAACAGCCAAAAGCTGGTCTAGCAGTTTTTGATAACGAGCACTGCTGTCAAGAGCAGAGCCAGAGGCGACTTCTATCGGTTGACCCGTTAGTTCTCGTTGAATTCCAGTGTAGAGAAGGCGGGCTTCATCTAATTGAGTTTGGGTTTCAAGCTGTTGTTGAGCCAGTGTGCTGGCTTGAGTAGAGAGACTTTGAGCTTGAGTTTGCGGGTCAATCAGATTGTATTGTTGTCGAAACCCTTGCAATTTACCTTGTTGCTCAGAAACACGCTCTTCTAACTTAGGCAGTTGTTCTTCTACAAAATTAATACCTTGGCGTACATCTTTTTGGCGCTCTTCGAGACTGTAGTCCAGGTATTCTTTAGCGAGAATTTTGACCACATCCTTTACGAGTTCGGCATCTTCACCCGTAAAGGAGACGGCCAGTATATTGTCGCCGTTAGGTGTAATGCTAAGATTCGCGGCGATCGCACCAGAGGAGAGATCGGGGTATTTAGGTTTAAGTTGTTGGACAATGGGAAGCAACAGACTAGGACTTGTCAAGACACGAATTGTAGTTCCATCAGGCGCAGTCGTTTCCTGTTGCCGATTGCTAAGCGTTTGGGGTACCGAAGAAATAACGGCCCCTTCAGCCGTGACTGACTTCGTCAAAATTTCAAATTGGGATGAATAGACAGGTTTATCGGTAGATGCCTTTAGTTGTGCCAAAGAAGCCACAACTGTAGTAATCCCTACTATCAAAAACGCCTTGCGACGGATAGCTGCTAATACCTGACCCAAATCTAGTCCACCCTCATCATCAGAGGCAGGACTCAGGTTACCTGAGGGTAATGCGTTAGAGACTTGGCCCGCCTTCATGTTGACCCTTTTCAGATTTCAGATTGTGCCTGCTATTCTAGCCAACTTAACTGAGCAGCATTCATGAATATCGGATGAAGATGAGAGTTTACAGGAATCTCCTTTGATTCAGTGTCATAAGGTGCGCGCACTGCTCTCTACCAATGCTTAACTAAGCCAGACCGAAGAGTGTTGGAATTCATTATAGTTTGCTGATTGGCTCGCAAAATGCCGCAACATACGAATCTGCCAAATTGAGACATAGCTAAGACATCGGTCAAAACGTTACTAAAACGGGTTGCTAAAACAGACGGAAAAAGCTGAGTGGCAAACTGAAAAGGGTGAAAAAACGAGCGATCGGATTGGTTACGGTTTCGATCGTATCAGATACACTGGCGATTGACGATCGCCGAACAATCACCACATCGTTGTTTCTCAACGGGGGGTTGCTAGCATCGTTTAGCCCCTGGGCAAAATCAATTGGCACCTGCTGCCGAGAAACACTGCCGTTCAAATTGAGTCGAATTAGTTCGACCTCGCGGCGGGCGGCTCGGTTTGTAAAACTGCCGGCTGCGAGCAAGGCTTGATTGAGTGGAGTGTTTGGCGGTACTTCTACCACGCCAGGTCGAGAGACTTCTCCGACAACATTTACTCGAATTGTATTAGGAGAGAAACTTGCAGATGCAATCTGGCTAGCTTCTGTTGAGTCGATGCTAGCAGCGGTGGGTATAAAGACTGTGTCACGGTCTTGTAGAATGGCATCCTGACTGAGGTCTCCCCCTTGAAGCAGTTGCCAGAGGTTAATGGTAAAGGATTGCTCCGCACCGGAGCGAGTGACGCGACGAATTTGAATCTGTCGGATATCAGCCCCTGGAGTAATGCCACCTGCCACCTGGATGGCACGGGTTACAGTAGGGGTTAATCCCAATCCTTCACTGCCGCCCGGTACTCCAGCAGCGGCAGTGCGGGCATTGCCTGTAACAATATAGGGCCCAGGACGAAAAACTTCGCCTACGACTGCAATGTTAATGGTTGCTCCTTCTTGAGGGGCAAAACTAGCAGCGGCGATCTGAGACGACTCTGCTAAGTTGACAGTCGTCGCTGTCGGCACAAAAATCGTATCCCCATCTCGAAGTGTTAGGTTGTAACGCAAATCGCCAGTCTGGAGAAACTGCCACAAATTGA
This sequence comes from Elainellales cyanobacterium, assembly GCA_038321765.1. Classification (GTDB taxonomy): domain Bacteria; phylum Cyanobacteriota; class Cyanobacteriia; order Elainellales; family Elainellaceae; genus CASBQJ01. The sequence goes on along the minus strand of JBBQFG010000012.1, from coordinate 17,119 downwards.
CATTGATCACCTCTTCTCTGCCAGAGCGTTGAGGTCGCCGTACCTGAATATTGCGTAAGTCAGCAGATTGACGAATGCCTCCAGCAGTTTCTAGGAGATGGACAATAGTCGGAGACTGTGCCCCATCACGGGAAATGGTGTAAGCACCAGGCTGATTAACTTCTCCCGCCACCCCAATTTCGAGGGGGCGGGGACTAATTAAGCTCACGGTGACTAGAGGCCGACGCAAAATTCGAACATAGCGAGCAGAAATCGCTGCTGCCGCTTGTTCTAGAGTTAATCCTTGCACATCAACGCTCCCTACCAGTGGGAGATTGAGTGTTCCATCAACTAAAACAGAATTTTCGCCACCGTATTGAGGCACCTGGAAGACATCGACCCGAATGCGATCGCCTGCGCCCAATGTGTAAGCCGTCTCAGAGTAAGTTCCGCTTTCTGTCGGTGCGCCTCGATTAGGCGCGGGCTGAGCCAATGCAGGAACTGGCCCGACGGAGATGTCGGCAGCTACCCCCACCAGGATTGCTATTAACAGCGTCAGTCTCATAGATAACTGAGTGCTCAACACATTCATACTTTGCACTAGCCTAACCGATTAACGGAGCTATTGAATAGAGCAATTCTTATTGCCGACCTTGGGATGCCGCGAGACCCAAAGTTGCTTTAAAGCAAGCCAGAGAAAGATAGGAATGGTACTACTGTAACGTCCCCACAATCGCTGAGGCTCTTGCAGCAAGCGATATAGCCATTCAAAACCAGCTAATCGTATAAAGCGAGGAGCACGACGCTGAATGCCTGCATATACCGGAAAAACACCGCCTACACCAATCATGACCATCTGCACCCGGTCTTTATGGGCAGACATCCACTTTTCTTGCTTAGGACAACCCAACGATAAGAGCAAAATTCCCGCTCCGCTTTGGTTTAACTTTTGCACAATTGCTTCATCTTCTGCCATTGTCATTGGGCGAAATGGCAATGGCTCCATCCCAGCAATTTCCAGGTTTGGAAATTCACGTTCTAATCGGGTTTGCATCTGCTCTAAGATGACAGATTGCGACCCGAGAAAGAACACGCTGACACCCTCTGTAGATGCTTGTTCACACAGTGCCAACATGACATCTAGCCCTGCCACTCGGTCTTGCTGATATGCCCCTTGCAATTTCAACATCCAAACTAGCGGCATGCCATCGGGTGCAATTAGGTCTGCACTGGTTAAGATCGGAGCAAATTCCTGATCTCGGTGCGCCTCAATTAGCATATGAACATTAGCAATGCACACGACCTTGCTAAATCTACTCTTAGCCCAGTCCATCATGAGTGATATCTGATTTCGGAAAGGCAAGGATGCTACAGGAAAGCCAATGACACTTTCAGCTGGGAGATCTGTTGGGAAACTTTCCTCTAAAACTAACATTCCTATCCTCCTCTAAACGCTTAATCTGAACAGGGGTCAAAAACTCGTCTTATCAAGTGTTCAAACGTTGGCTTATTGCCCTGATGCTGTTGATCTAAGTGAACAAAGTATTTGTCAATCTTCTAGCCTGAGAACTAGAGTGCTTCAGACAGTGGAAAACACACTTTGCTTATGTAGAAATACGGTCAAGAAAACGTACGCACTCTTACGGCTATTACGGCTCAATAGAGATTCAGCACAAAATTAAAACCTGCGTGTTAGTACTTATGCTTTTAAGTCTAATTACTGAAATTCAATAGCTTAATGCAACACACCCCATACTCTCTACCATCACATCTAATCTCTGGACTCAGTCATCTTTGACCCGATAAAACTTCCATCATGTAGCGGAAAGCAACCCCTGTAGAACTAAATTACGCCATTTTACGGAGAGTGTCCTTTTATGTCCCCCAAATTTAATTCCACCTTATACTGCCTTCATAGTAACTTTACGGAACAGACGCAGGACAATGCTTTCTAAGTGATGTTACGTAGATTGCGTCAAGTAAAGAATTTCTACGATTTTTAGTTAGCGGTACTTAATCATCTCGCGCCTAACTTAACCTGATTTTCCTGGTAATTTTGGTCTGAGGATTTGCAATCTGTTGGTGCTGTCGACTGGAAAAAGAGTCGTAGTCGGCGGAGACTGCAATTTTTACGCAAACTTAGCCAATTGGAGAAGCGCGGATTAAATAAAGTTCAAATAGCCTTTTACTAGGAGGCTGTTTTGCTGTCCGTTCACAATGAACCAGTCAATGTCAATTTGGCTGTGTCTGTTGGCAATAAGTAGAGAGGGACATTGTAAAGAGTTTGTAGAGAATATTTATAGAGAGTATTTAGGAAAGTTTTTAGGGAGAGCAAAACAGACGTTAGGTCTTAGATTAATCAAGGAGAGTTATTTTTATGACATTAGAAATAAGACGGTTGCATGGGAAACCTTGTTGGGCTAGCTATGTTGTGGTTGCTGTGGTTGCTCCTGCCGTATCGACAGCGACGGCGATGGAGATGGAGATGGATGTTAGTTGCAATGATGATGCTACTAGCGTCACCATTGGGGATAGCCATCGGCAATTGGGGATTAACAGTCTTTTTACCCGCTGATTCAGGCGCATCGGTTGATGCGATTGTGGTATTGGGGCGAGGAGACGAAATGCGCGATCGCCGCACTGTGGCAACTTGGAAATTATGGCGAGCCAATCGTGCCCCTCAAATTTTTGCAAGTGGCATGTTAGACGCACGGGCTATCGTGCAAGAGCTAGAAGCAACAGGGGTCCCCAAGCAGCGTTTAGGCGGAGAAGAATGTTCTCAAACAACTGAAGAAAACGCTCTATTTACGGCGGCTCTTGTACATTCCCAAGGTGTCAAACGAATCTTGCTGGTCACAGATTCTCCTCACATGCTGCGATCGCTCCGCACGTTTCAGAGCTTTGGATTTACAGCTATCCCCTATCCAGTTCCGTTATCAGACAAGTTGCGGACAGTCGAAAGATTGCAGATTTTATTTCGAGAGTATGTAGCACTGGCTCAATATACGGTGAGTGGCCGTTTCCAACCCCGGTTGGCCTCACTATCCACAACGCCTCCAGGTGCTGTCACCCAAAAAATTCAAGACTGGGGATGTCGGGTTACAGGAGATGGGTAGGCAATCAATGATAAGGGTAAGATGCAGGGTCAACGGTTATTGTGTATAAAACATTTCTATATTTTTCATTTTTCTCGTAAACTTTACCTAAATACAGGCGTACCGACGAGTTCTCTAAAATTTTCCGGCGATCATGAGCAGTGAGTTCTCAGGTTTTTTGGATTCCACGTATCGCATTACAAAAGAGTTAGGGCACAATCGAGCCGGGGGGCGGGTCACTTACCTGGCAATTGACACCCAAACTAACTGCTCTGTGGTGATTAAACAATTTCAGTTTGCTCAGTCAGGCAGCAGTTGGGCAGACTTTGATTCTCATCAACGGGAAGTGAAGCTTTTGCAAGAGCTAGATCATCCCGGAATTCCTGGCTATTTAGACTCGTTTCAGCTAGGAAGCGGCTTTTGTCTGGTGCAAGAGTACAAGCCTGCAATGCCGTTAGCAAAATCGCGCAGCTTTAGTCCCGACGAGATTCGTCAAATTGCGATCGCTGTCTTAGAAGTTTTGGTCTATTTGCAAAATCGGATTCCTCCGGTTATTCACCGAGATATTAAGCCTGAAAATATTCTGATAGACGAACAAGGCAAGGTGTACTTAGTGGATTTCGGGTTTGCTCACGTTGGAGAAGGAGAAGTGGGGGTGAGCAGTGTGGTTAAAGGAACACTAGGGTTTATGCCACCAGAACAACTGTTTTGCCGCGAACTCACAGAAGCGTCAGATCTATACGGTCTAGGTATGACCTTAATTTGTCTGCTCACGGGCACTCGATCAGATCAAATTGGTGATTTGGTGGATATTAGCTATCGTGTCAGCTTCAAACATCTAGTGCCTCGGATCAATGCCCGCTGGATCAATTGGCTCGAAAAAATGGTGGAATCGCGCCTGAAAGATCGCTTTCCCAATGCTCTGGCAGCTTTGGCGGCTGTGCCTACGTCTCCATTGCGATTACCGGAGGCGCAGTTCAGCACGACTAGGGTAGAGTTTCAAGCCAGCCGCCTTGGCGAGCGGTTAACTCAGTGTGTCATGATCACCAATCCTGCTGCCGAAACGGTTCTAGAGGGACGCTGGGAAGTCATTTCACATCCTCATGATCCGCAGGCCGAACTCTATCGGTGGATTACGGTAGAACCAACTGAGTTCGTGGGCGACCAAGTTATCTTTCAGGTGACGATCGATACCTCTAAATTGATGGCAGGTAAGACGTACCAGCGGGTACTGAGATTACATGCCAACACCCTAAATCAGACCTACCCGGTAACGGTGCAGGTGCATACGGCACCCGCTCCCATGCAGGCTCAAGTAGTACCCTATCGAGTGTTGAGCCTGCTTTGGATATTCTTAGTGGGTTTAAGTTGGTTGGCTAGCAGCGTGATCGAAGTTGTGAATAATTTAACGGAGATTTATGGAGCCGCTGGCTTTTGCGCGATCGCGGGCCTTGCCATTGGGTTAGAAGTCTCCTCTTGGCTTATGCGAAGTGCCGGATGGAAAGTTGGTGCAAAGGCGACGACGTTGGTGTCGGGAAGTCTGGGCTTTGGAGTTTTGGCATGGACATTGATGGGCAATATTACAACTGGTTCAATGGCGATCGCAGGGGCGATGGTGGGGTTAGTGAGCGGTGCGATCGCCGCTCTAGCGTTGGGGCTAGTGGTAGAAGAATTGGTGACGCAGAGTTATGCTGAGGGTGGGGCGATCGCGCTCTCTCTGTCAACGGCAATGTTTGGTGCTAGCTTAGGGGCCTCTTTGTCAGTGGGGTTTAGTCACACTTTATTATGTTTCCTATTGATTGGGAGCGGGCTGGCTCTATTGACAACTATTGTGCGTTTACAACTCCAACGAGCCAATGCCCTGTTTTCTCACCGTAAAACAGAACGGTACTTGATCAAGCCTTAGCCACTTGATTTTTGGTAGTTCCAAACTTGTAAGGATTTTTAGATGGGCAGGCTTTGCCTGCCCATCTAAAAATCCTTAAACCAAGAAAGTTGAATGAATTTGTGGACGCTCTGCGTCCACAAATTCATTCAACTGCGTAAGTCCTAAATTACTGTAAGTTGCACTATTTACGCATGTATTTTTTTGTAGTACTCCTGATATTCTGCTGAAAGCAGCGGTTGCCACCAGTCAGGATTCGCCAAATACCATTGGATCGTACGACGTAGCCCTTCAGTAATCGTAACTGATGGCTTCCAGCCCAATTCCGTTTGGATTTTGGTAGCATCAATTGCATAGCGGCGATCGTGACCAAGACGGTCTTTAACGAATGTGATTAGACGCTTTGCCGGACGAACTGGCAACGTTGGAGCAAGTTCATCCATTAGCTCGCAAATCATTGTGACTAGATCGATGTTTTTAACTTCGTTGTTGCCGCCGATATTGTAGGTTTCTCCAGGGGCACTGTGGTGAATGACGCAATCGACTGCGCTGCAATGATCGCCTACGTATAGCCAATCGCGAATATTTTGACCGTCTCCGTAGATAGGTAAGGGGTTCCCCATCAAAATATTGATGCACATCAGTGGTATTAACTTTTCGGGAAAATGGTAAGGACCATAGTTGTTAGAACAGTTGGTTGTGAGGGTGGGCATACCGTAGGTGTGGAAGTAGGCGCGAACTAAATGATCGCTACCTGCTTTGGATGCAGAATAGGGACTATTGGGTGCGTAAGCTGTCGTTTCACAAAAGGCTGGATCGTCTGTTCCTAAACTGCCATAAACCTCGTCGGTCGAAACATGTAAAAAGCGATCGCCTGCTGGTTTACCCCGGTTTGTCCAATGTTGTCGGAAACTCTCTAAAAGGGTGAACGTTCCTACAACGTTTGTGCGGATGAAAACATCTGGGCTAAGAATCGACCGATCTACATGGGACTCGGCAGCAAAGTGAGCAACTGTATCGATGGTTTCCTCAGATAGCAATTGATCGATCAGGCTACTGTCACAGATATCTCCTTGCACGAATCGAAAACTGACATGATTTTCCAAATCAGCAAGGTTATTGAGATTCCCAGCGTAGGTTAGTGCATCCAAGACAACGACGCGATCGCCTGGATATTGATTGCACCAGTGATGAACAAAATTAGAGCCAATAAATCCTGCTCCGCCAGTAATCAGAATTCTGCGCGGTTGTCTCAAGAGTTGGGAATTCATGGAGATTTGGTCACCTCGTGTCAGTACTGTAGTAGTGAAAGGCATTGCTTAATCTGGGTATGAATTTTTTTACAGGGGCGCTCCGCGCCCCTGTAAAAAAATTCATAGATGAAATCAGCAACACCTAGTGAAATAAAGCCTAATCTTGCGTTTATAGCGGTTACCGATCTGGTGCGGTACGAATAACAAGCTGAAACCCTTGCCCTGTCTGTCCAACGTGTACCTCATGTTAAGAGGAACCGCTATATAGGCGTTAAGTTAGTTCTACCTGGCTATCGTCGCCGATCATGAACCGTAGAGCTTTTGGTCGATGTTGTGCTGCTTTAATTTGCGCCCGTTTCCCAATCAAACTATCGACAATTCGCTGTTGAATGCCCGTTACTTTTGCGCCCTGTAGCAGAACGCTATGTTCTAAATCTGCGTTAATCAGCGTGGCATCATCGGCAATGCTGCTGTAAGGCCCAACAAAGCAGTTTTCAATGTGGCAATTTTCGCCAATGACGACAGGCCCCCGAATTGTAGAGTTGATTACCTTAGTGGTTTTTCCAATCTGTACTCGCCCAATCACTTGGCTTTGCTCATCCACGTCTCCATAATTGGCAGCTACTAGACAGGTGTCTAAGATGACTCGATTGGCTTCTAACAGATCGTCTTTTTTTCCAGTATCGAGCCACCATCCTTGAATCTGCTGGGCTTCTACCTTTTTGCTGTGATCAATCAACTGTTGGATAGCATCTGTAATTTCGAGTTCTCCTCGTGCAGAGGGTTCAATCTTGGCGATCGCTTCGTGCACGCTTGTATTGAACAAATAGATTCCCACCAAGGCTAGGTTTGAAGGAGGAACCTTGGGTTTTTCAATCAACTGCAACACCCGTCCGTTCTCATCCACTTTGGCAACTCCAAAGGCACTGGGGTTGCTTACCGGGCAGAGTAGGATCAGTGCATCTAGCTGTTTAGCCTTAAATTCATCGAGAAAAATGGTGAGGTCGGTTTGAACCAGGTTATCGCCCAAATACATCACGAATGGCGAGTCGCCCAAAAACGGTTGAGCCACTTTGACAGCGTGTGCTAACCCAGCAGGCTGTTCTTGAAGAATATAGGAGATATTGGCCCCAAACCGCTTACCATTGCCAGTCTTGGCTTGAACTTCTGCCCCAGTTTCAGGGCTGATAATGATGCCAATGTCTACAATGCCTGCTGAGACTAAATCTTCGATGCCATACCAAAGAATAGGCTTATTGGCCACTGGAACCAGTTGCTTAGCCCCTGTATACGTGAGGGGGCGAAGCCGAGTTCCTCTACCACCAGAGAGAATGATTGCTTTCATACTGCTTCCACTTAAGAACAACTAATCCGCATTGAATTCGTGTATGCCACCTATGGCTGCTCGGCCATCTGTTTGAGCATGTGGCGCAGTCCTTGTCGCCAGTGTGGGGCAGGGTTGCCTAAAAGAGCAGAGGTTTTTTTATCAGATAGGACAGAATACGCAGGGCGGAATGCCGGAGTGGGATATTCTGCTGTGGTGATGGGAATAACTCGTTGGAGCTTGAGTGGAACCTTCAGAACTGCTGCTTCTTCAAAAATGGCAACGGCAAAGTCATACCAGCTAATGGCTCCGCTATTAGTGAAATGGTGAATACCAGCGGTTGCAGCCTGTTCGGCAGTAGGAGAGCATAAATGACACATTAATTGGGCGATCGCCTGAGCCAAGTCTCCCGTCCAAGTTGGGCTGCCAACTTGATCAACTACCACTCGTAATTCTTCCCGCTCGGCTCCCAAACGCAACATCGTTTTGACAAAATTGCCCTTTCCTCCTGCTCCATAGACCCATGCAGTTCGCACAATCATGTGGCGATCGCAGGCAGCCTGAATGCCTTTTTCCCCTAAAAGCTTAGATTGACCATACACGCTAATTGGATGAGTCGGGTCATCTTCTAAATAAGGAGTATTTTTCTGCCCGTCAAATACATAATCGGTAGAAACATGCAGCAACGCTGCTCCTAGCTTCTGGCTGACTTCTGCGATGATAGTAGGCGCTGTGCCATTAATGGCAGTTGCCCGGTTGGGTTCACTCTCTGCGCGATCAACAGCCGTATAGGCTGCGGCATTAACAGTCACATCGGGCTGGATCTGCCACAGGATTTGACGAATTGCATCAGGGTCTTCTAAGTCTAAGGTGGCGCGCCCTACAGAGATGACCTCCCCCAGAGTTGCTAAAATTGGTAATAAGTCATGCCCTAATTGCCCGTCTTTACCAATCAGAAGAATACGCATTAGGTATAGACCTCAGCGTCTCTAAATAAAGCGGCAGCTTTATCTTTAGCCGATAAAATGGGGGGAGCCTCAAGATTCCAGGCGATCGCCAAATCTGGGTCATCCCACCGCAGGCTACGTTCATATTGAGGTGCATAGTAATCTGTGGCTTTGTAAAGCACTTCAGCCACATCTGACACGACTAAAAAGCCATGAGCCATCCCTGGCGGTACCCATAGTTGGCGCTTATTCTCAGCACTTAAGAGGCAACTATCCCATTTTCCAAAGGTTGGAGACCCTCGGCGCATATCGACTGCTACATCTAAGACCGCTCCCACCACTACGCGAACGAGCTTACCTTGAGGCTGTGAGATTTGATAGTGTAAACCGCGTAAAACATTCCGTACCGATCGAGAGTGGTTGTCCTGCACAAAACTAACGTTCAGCCCAGTTTTCTCAGAAAAGCTGCTTTGGTTAAAGCTTTCCAGAAAGAAACCACGCTCGTCTCCGAAAACTTGAGGTTCAATAATTAAGACTTCAGGAATTTCAGTTGGAATGACAATCATCTCAACCTCTGGCCGACAGAGAAGGCCCCCTTGATTGGTAAACTTCGACATTACTAGAGTCCTGTAAGAATTGAGTGCTAGAGAACTAAAGTCCTACTTTCTAAATTTATCCTCTAATCTAGTAATCCCTAAGTTGTAAGTAATCCAACTTGAGTGAATCCAGATACTAAACCCTGGGCTGCTCAATGCCCAGTACGGGCAAGCTTGTAAGAGCTTTTGCTTAATTTTGAGGTACCCTCGTAGTTGAATGTAAGCGATGCAGGCTGCGAAGGATCGTACCTTACGAGAAGCACAAGGCCTTTAATTCTATTTTCAGTGAGCTATAGCGGTTCTTTGCCGGGTGAGGTACAGTAGACCCCGGCAAAACCCTTGCTGAATAAGGCTTTTAAAAATCAACTTGTACTTCACTGAACCAGGAACCGCTATATCTATTTTCAGTGAAATAGATGATATCTTCATGTCAGACTAAGGCCACGGCGGATCTTTACCGACTACCCACAAACTAGGTTTAAATGTTAAGAGGAAGTAAAGTCTAGCGATGCATGGCTTGATTTTATAAAGATGGGAGAATAAGATTTCTTAGTGGCCTACCAAAAAATGGATCAATCAAGGTTGCGTAAGTAATCGATTATTGATAATAGTTGCTTGAATCAAGCTATACGCAATTATCAAGCCACTGTTACAACCCATTCTAGGATGACCTGATGAGTCACCATGCACAGAAAAAATAAAAGCGTCATATTTGAATGGGTAGCCCTAAATTTGTAAGGATTTTTTGATGGGCGGGCTAAGTGCGCTCATCTAAAATCCTTAACTCAATACCACTATCAATTTCTTGAAGCCTAATAAGCCCGAATTGTTTTTAAGTAGTTCAACCTAAATATAAGATCCTAAAACCCTGCGCCGCCCGCTGTGCGGGCGGCGCAGGGTTTTAGGATCTTATATTTAATTAAGCCTACCTACTTATAAGTGTCTTGAGAAATTTAAACTAATTTACGAAATTTATGTGAAATCCATGTAGTTTGCATAAATTCAAAACATTAAACAGTATTAGAAAGTGACTCTATGCTATATTTTACCTGCCACTATTTGGCATTGCAAATGAGTTAGCTGAAATTAGTCAGAAGTTGTTGAGAAATAAGCATAAAGATGGCGAGCATCTCAGCGGTTCAACTGTCTTCTTGATTCGGTAGCTATCCTTTATGTGGTTGAAGCAGTTAAGGGGAATTAACATGATTGAAAACAAACGTGCATTACTTACAGGTATTACAGGACAAGATGGCTCGTATCTAAGTGAACTATTGCTCGAAAAAGGTTACGAAGTCCATGGAATTATTCGGCGTACTTCTACTTTTAATACTGATCGGATTGATCATATTTATGAAGACCCACATAACGAGCAAGCACGACTATTTTTGCACTATGGCGATTTGACTGATGGCACTACGCTCCGTCGTATTCTTGAAGAAGTAAAGCCGCAAGAAATATATAATCTAGGTGCTCAGTCTCACGTGCGTGTGAGCTTTGATTCCCCAGAATACACGGTCGATGCGGTTGGAATGGGTACACTACGGTTACTCGAAGCGATTCGTGACTACCGTCATCGTACTGGTATTAACGTTCGCTTTTACCAAGCCGGTTCATCGGAAATGTATGGCAAGGTACAGGACGTACCTCAGCGGGAAACGACACCCTTTTATCCTCGTAGCCCTTACGCGTGTGCTAAGGTTTACGCTCATTGGCAAACAGTGAACTATCGTGAGTCTTATGACTTGTTTGCATGTAATGGTATTTTGTTTAATCACGAGTCTCCGCGCCGAGGTGAAACCTTCGTTACGCGTAAGATTACCCGAGCGATCGCCCGGATTGTTGCAGGGCAACAGAAAACGTTGCACATGGGCAATCTTGATGCCAAGCGAGACTGGGGTTATGCCAAAGATTATGTCAAAGCTATGTGGTTGATGCTGCAACAAGATGCACCTGATGATTATGTAGTAGCTACAGGTGAAACTCACTCTGTCGAAGAGTTTTTAGATCTTTCCTTCGGTCATGTCAACCTCAATTGGCGAGACTACGTAGCATTTGATGATCGCTATCTACGCCCTGCTGAGGTGGATTTGTTAATTGGAGATCCAACAAAAACTAAAGAAAAGTTAGGTTGGCAACCCAGTGTGACTTTTGAGGAGTTAGTCCGTCTTATGGTTGAAGCTGACCTTAAAGCAATGGGTCTGATTTCGCCTAACGGGCATAACCATGAGTCTGTTCTAGATCACGCGACCATTCGCAATATTGTTGGCAGTGGAGTTTCCTAAAGGAGAACAATGATGACTCAATCACCTTTAGATTTTGGTAACCAGCGCATTTTGGTTACTGGTGGAGCTGGTTTTCTGGGCAAGCAAGTAGTCGAACAGCTCTGTCAAGCGGGTGCAAGCCCTGACAAGATAACGGTTGTGCGATCGCATGAGCATGATCTTCGCCAGCTCGACAATTGCAAACGTGTTGTTGATCAACATGATGTTGTCATCCATCTAGCAGCCCATGTCGGTGGCATTGGCCTAAACCGCGAAAAACCTGCTGAGCTGTTTTATGACAATTTAATGATGGGTACTCAACTTATTCATAGTGCCTATGAAGCAGGAGTACAGAAGTTTGTTTGTGTTGGTACTATCTGCGCCTATCCCAAGTTCACTCCAGTTCCATTTAAGGAGGAGAGCCTGTGGGATGGCTACCCAGAAGAGACCAATGCTCCCTACGGCATAGCTAAGAAAGCATTGTTAGTGCAATTGCAAGCTTATCGTCAGCAGTATGGGTTCAATGGAATTTATTTATTACCCGTGAACCTGTATGGTCCAGAAGATAACTTTGCTCCACAAAGTTCTCATGTGATTCCTGCATTGATTTGCAAGGTGCATCAGGCTCAGCAGCGGGGTGAAGCTAGGATACCGGTTTGGGGAGATGGTTCTCCTACACGTGAGTTCTTATATTCCACTGATGCTGCTCGTGGTATTGTAATGGGCACACAATTCTACAATGAGTCAGAGCCAGTTAATCTAGGCACAGGTTACGAAATTTCAATCGGTGACCTAATTGAGCTGATTTGCGAATTGATGGGCTATGACGGCGAATTAGTCTGGGAAACAGATAAGCCCAATGGTCAACCACGTCGTTGTTTAGATACGCAGCGAGCTATGGAAAAATTTGGCTTCGTAGCTGAGATGGAGTTTCGTCAGGGGCTAAGCAAAACAATCGAATGGTATCGGCAGCAAAACGCTTAGGGCAGTCTCAGCCAAAGGCTCAATGACGGTCCCAGACGTTACTTGTCCGTAGAGGTGTCATACCAATTCAAAAAACAAACGCGACAGATGAGTTTGAGAAGCGGCGCTGAACGGGCTTCTCAAACTCATCTGTGATAAAAACAATCTAAATCGGTATCAAAAATCCGTACGGTACGGAGCACAATGATGGTAAGTTCCCTATAAAACCTCATTTCGTCATGTTGCAGGGTCAACTGACCGTTGTTTTAGGGGTCACGGTTCACTCTATGGGCAAAGCATAGTATTTTATGTGATGCAAATTTAAAAACTGTAAAATTGCGTGCAGAAAGGATTTCACAAAATTGACCTAAATATCTATACATAACACTACGCCTTCTGTCCAAGTGGGCAATTTTCGATTGGGCATTGCTCGACGGGTATATCCTTAATTACATCTTCAAACCGAGACACCCCAAACTGTTGATGCAGTTGTTCTAGGGCCTCCCGAATGTAGGCGGTTACCTCATTTCCTCTCATCCCCATACAGTGAGTCGCGTCGACTTGCCTAATTTTGCGATCGCCTTGCCAAATTTCGGCAGCAACAGCATGAACCGGAGTATCTTTCCCTTGGCGATATAACACTAGAACAGCAGCATAGGGAAACAACGACGGTGAGTGGGTAAATTCAATTAGTTCCAATTTGGGCACATTTGCTTGAATTTCCTGCTTTTTCAATTTTCGCATCCGTCTACGCGTTTGATTATCGTTTTGACGATGCCGATAGTGATGGCGACGGCGGTGGCAATCATAGCCTAGATCACGACAGTTGCCTGGATTCCAACAGTTGTCGCCGTCAGACCCGTGTAGAGCGATCGCCTCCTCTACAGGTAAAGTGGCGCAGTGTTGACATTTGCGGTTAATTAATCGTGCCATGGTAGAAAACAAAAGTTAATTTAGCGTAATTTTAGCGTAAGTAAGTTTTGCAATTATGTCGAGAACTATTTGAGGTGCGTAGTCCTGTCTCTTGGTTTTTGTGTGAGATACATAAACCCTCTAAATTTAGTCATACAAAACTGAAAGATAGCAATCCCAGATGGGTTGTGAGCAATAGGTTTCGTCTGATTGTTCAAAACCATTTGCTTAAAAAACAATTCAAATTGCAATCGTTATCAGATTAAGATTGAGCAAATATTGATAAACTCCAATATGGTCTTTTGACTTGCAGAACAGTAGGGGCAGCTTGCAAGTTGATCGCACTTTTGCTCTTTAGATCCCCTCAACATAGCTTTGAAAGGCTGGTTGTACTTTATTTATGATTAAGAAGGTTGCCTCAAGAGTCAGACTTTCGTACGTTTCATGTACGAAAAGCCACAAACTTAGAGGATATTTTCTGAGCGTCTTCTGAGGGTAAGTTGATATGGGAAATCTTGAAACCGACAATACCCACAGCCTTGTCTCTTTAGAGTTTGATGGGTTGGTGCAACGAGCGATTGCTCATCCAGCAACCGTAGAGTTTCAGGTGTTTTGGGAACTGTTAGTACCTATTCTGGAACGACTACCTCAGAACGAGCGCTTGCAAGTAGCAGGAGAGGCGATCGCTCAGCTTGCAACGGTCTGTGCTGCGCGGGCTTCTTGGTTACTCGAAGGTTGGCAGCGTAAGTATGACCCTACGCCTTCCGAGTCGTTAGGGGAGCCAGTCTTAACAGACGATATGCTAGCTGGGGTGCTCCGTCATACCATGAGTTTAAATTTAGATGAAATTTTGGAATCGCTGGAGCCGCAGCAACGTAGTGGGCGATCGTATCCAGAAGACTCATTTGCTGAAGTGGTTGATAAAGACGCTCTGCTAGAAATACTGGATCAGATGAACGCAAAACAGTCGTCGCTGTCGACGGCTTATGAGGAATCTATCTCAGATTGGTCTAGAACTGTGTGCGATTGGTTGCAAACGCAGCCCAAATCTGTCGATATGGCAACGGTTTTTCGGAGCGTTCATCTTTCTCCAGTACGCATTTGGCTGGGGCTGTTGCTAGGATCTGGATACCAGTGGGAGCATTCTTGGGAAACCGAGGAAGAATTTTATCGCCCTGTTAATATTCGAGTAAGCTTAATTAAACCTCCCTCGCAGAGGGCGTAGACCGCTTAGATCGTTTTAGAGGTAAAACAATGCGGGTGCTGTGGACAAAGGAATCAGGCAGTATTTCCAGTAGGCGTGACGAATCGAGCGCAGTACAGTTCTCGGTTGCGGAGCTTGATGGTGTACCTGATGGATTATCAGCTATTGCCATCAGCACGGGTTCAAGAACTATTGTCTGAGGTATTTGGGTGTCAATTGTCAGAAGGAACCTTGTACGAGGCACGGGAGAACTGTTTTGAGTCCCTCGCTGAGGTAGAGGTAGGGTATTCCTAGGGCATCCCATTTCCCTCAATCTCAGCCTGAGTAGTTACGTTTGGTTTAAATTAAACAGTCCGTAATAGAATTAAGGCAATCAAATTACGGATGACATGGCGAATGATTATTACGACTGCTTCGTTCAAGGGGGGTGTCGCAAAAACCACTACAGCCGTTCACCTTGCAGCATTTCTACAAACCAAGGGCGAAACATTGTTAATTGATGGCGACCCTAATCGTTCAGCAACTCGATGGGCTGAACGAGGATCACCGGGTGGTCTATCTTTCAAAGTAGTAGGTGTAAATCAAGCGGCACGGTATAGCAAAGGCATTGAGCATTTCGTGATTGATACTGAAGCAAGAGCTGAGGAAGAGGATTTGAAGGAAATTGTGGATGGATGTGATCTGCTTGTGCTTCCTACTACCCCTGATACCTTGTCAATTGATGCTCTAATTCAAACGGTGGAGTTATTGAAAGTACTAGGGACAGATAAATATCGAATTTTGTTAACTCGTGTACCACCCAACCCTCGCAAGGAAGGTGAAGAAGCACGAGAGTTTCTGACGGAGGCAGGATTTCCTCTATTCGAAGGTAAGATTCGAGAAGCGGTTGCGTTTCAAAAAGCAGCAAATGAAGGCATAACTGTCAAAGATGTAAGCGATCGCCGTGCTGGGCTAGCCTGGAAAGAATATTGTGCAATTGGCGAGGAGATTGTGAGATGAGTAGAGTTGAAAAGGCAAATCGGTTCAAGGGATTGATGCAGGTGATTCGGCAGGATATCTCTATTTCAGCAGCGCCACCGCCATCTTTAGATATAGAATCTCCCCTTCCATTACCCACAGCTCCGGCATCAATAAACACTAAGGTGCCTGATGCACCAATAACCGACCCAGTTTTGTTTCTGCCAACTCTACCTCTACCAATTTCTGAACAGCCTACAACAACAACCGTCAAACTCAGTAAAATTCATCGTGATCCTGATCAAGATCGTCGTTATTTCGACCAAGCTGAGTTGGATAACATGGCGGTATCGATTAGAAAAGTTGGGATAATTGACTCGCTTTCTGTCCGTCTGTACCCAGGCCGAAGCGATGAATTTGACCTGCTTGCGGGTGAAAAACGTCACCGTGCTGCGGAAATGGCAGGGCTAGATATAGTTCCAGTTAGAATTTTTGATATCGACGATGACACCGCTGCAGATATCAAATCGATTAGCAATCTTCAACGCAGTGACTTAAATAAGTGGGAAGAAACTAGTGCGCTTATGAACATGCTCTGCCGCCATTTGGGTAAAGAACAAGAGGAAGTTATAAGCGTCCTAAACCAGATGGCTAATCAAAAAAGAGGGCTTACGTCCAACGTTGTCCGTAATGAAGATCTTGAGATAGTGCAGGAGGTGTTTTCGGTAGCAGGACGGCTAACGCCTGAAAGCTTCCGCAAGCATCGATTGCCTCTCTTAAAGTTGCCGTCCTATATTCAGACAGTCTTGAGAGAAGGGAAATTGCATTACACCAAAGTGAATGAGGTTCTTCGGGTTAAAGATACCGAGCAGCAACGTCAGCTTCTAAAGGATGCGATCGCCCAAGAATTATCTGTAGATGCTATTCAAGCACAAGTGAAAGTTTTACGCCAAGGCTATGATGTGAGCAGTACAGCTCCGAATCAGGCTCTCTTAATGCAACTTAAAGGGCTGCCACAGCGTTTGAAGAAAGCTCACGTTCTGGAAGATTCCAAAAAACGCGAGCGATTGACAAAGCTCCTGAATCAAATTGAAGATCTGATTTATTAATCGATATTTAACGCAATGTGCAACTAAGAGGCTGAAAATCAAAGTTTCTTGTGGAGCAGGCATCTTACCTGACTGGTTTGCACGGGCAAGATGCCCGTCCCACATGAGGTTTGAGAAGGTTCCACATCGCGTATATTTATAATCGGCTATGTATGACTTGATTGGGTATGACTTGATTGGGGTATGACTTGATTGAGGTATGACTTGATTGAGGTGAAATGATAGCTGGTGTTAAAAAGATCAAAGAAAGTCAGGTCAAGTATTTGAAACCCTCACTCAACAAAGGTTTCAAGTCTTTGCTCTAGATGGCAATTGCTAAAATAGCCGATTTAGAAGCCAATCATGGCGGATGATTTTGAGCTGCTTTGCTCCACCCGACTCTTCAAGGTCATACGCCATAAGAGCAATTTGAATCGGGATAGTTGAGCGACGGCTACTTTTTTTGGAGGTAAAGGGTTTTCTCGCATTTCAAAGATCACTGATCACTATTAAGCTTTAGTTTGGACTAACTTTGAAGAGAAAGGCAGTTAATGAGAGCCACCGACTGCCGTAAGGTCAATGAAGTATTCATCACATTGACCTCATGATTTTCAAACAACTTCAGCAATTTCGCCAAGCCCTGTATGACAATCTG
>JBBQFG010000011.1:0-42179 GCA_038321765.1 Elainellales cyanobacterium | reverse complement strand
ACCCTAATGAAATTATGCGGATTTTGGTGCGATCGCTTCGGGTGATGGGGTAAGTAGACGTTTAAGCCGCGTCAGATCTTTGGCTTTTTGCAGCAGGTCGAAGATCTGAACTGGTTCTGAAATAGTCTAAAGGGCGATCGCGCTGCTAGGCATGGAGATAAGAGGCGATCGCTCTACGTAAGCTTAAATCGATATATTGCAACATAACCGAGACAGCCTGACCCAATACGTTGCCCCTACAGCCCTTACATCAGTAGTAGGTAGCCGACGTGCGATGTTGCACAGCCGTCACGCCAACGGTTTCTAGCACTTTGCCATTTTCGACTGTGGCATAGAGCAGCCAATGATCACCACACTCCATCCGATTTTGGGCATGGCATTCTAGATAAGCCAAGGCATCTTCTAAGACAATGCAACCGTTAGCAGCAGGATGAGTGGCCAAGTCGGAAAAGCGATCTTCGCCGGGGGCGATCGGTTTCACAAAGTGTCGTCTTAAATTGCGGCCTTCTTTGAGAATATTCAATACAAACGCATCGCCTAGATTGGGCAACAGGTTTTCGGCTTGGTCTTTGGCTAGGGCGATCGTAATGCCAGGAGGGTTAAAGGTGGCTTGCGAAATCCACGAGGTGAGAATGGCGGTGTTGGTGTCGCCCTGTTTGGCCGTTAGCACACACAGCGAGCCAGCAATGCGGCTGACGGCCTGTTCGGTGCGATCGGTTTGGGCATCAATGGCGGGTTGACGGAGGGCGCGGTTTCTCTTCGCCTTTTTCAAAACCTGAGCAAAGTCAGACCCGGCTGTTTCGCACTGCTGAAGTACGGCTTCGGTGGGGGTAAATTTGACGCGAATCGGCTCAAAGCCGAAGGTATACCCAGCATCTTGCAGCTTGCTTTCCAATAGATCTACCGCCTCGCCACTCCAGCCATAGGAGCCAAACACGCCAGCCAGAAGAGTTTTGGGTGCCGTCGAGAGAATAATTCCTAGAGCAGTCTGAATTTGGCTCGGCGGATGGCCTGCCAGGGTAGGAGAACCAATGATAAAGCCGTCGGTTTTTTCGATGAGGGCGGTAATGTCGGCGGGTTCACTAAACTCACAGTTGATCGACTCGACTGCAACGCCTGCCTGGGTTAAACCACGGGCGATCGCCCCAGCCATCACTGCCGTATTGCCATAGGCCGAGGTGTAGAGCAGCGCCACACTGCGGTCTTGTGCCTGTTGGCGATCGCACCAATAGCGGTAGTCAAACGTTAATCGGCTGACGCTGTAGCGCACCAGCGGCCCATGAGCCGGGGCATACAGCAGCGCCGTGGCAGACACCGAAGCCAGCCTGTCTAGTGCAGCTTCAACCTGCTTGGCTTGCGCGGCATAGAGGCAGTCGAAATAATACCGCCGATCTTCGGTTAGCGATCGCCAGCTTTCGTCAAATAGCTGATCATCACAGATATGAGCACTAAACAGTTTATCGGTGTAGAGAATGCGGGTGGCGGTATCGTAGGTGCAGAGGGCATCGGGATGGCGCGGAGTAGGCGTGGGGATGAAGTGTAACTGGTGCCCCTGACCCAAATCCACCGTTTCTTCTGTGTTAGCCACAACGATTCGCAGATCTTGTCCGGCAAAGGCGCTGCGTAGCGCCACCTCTGCCGCCCGTGTACAAACGAATGTAATTTGGGGTGACACTTCTACCCCCAGCAGAGCTTTTAAAGTAGCGCAGCGGTTGGGGTTGACATGACCCAGCACTACATAATTGATGCGCTGAAGGTAAACGTGCTGTGCAAGCTCTTCGATAAAAATATCCGTGAAAGACTCACCCGGCGGATCAATCAGCGCAGTTTTATCAGCCTGAATTAAGTAGGAGTTAGCGGTTGTGCCCCGTTGGCGTGCATACTCAATCTCAAACTTGAGCCGATCAAAAGTGCGCGATCGCAACACAGTGGTGTTCTGGGCAATTTCAGCCACCTGTACGTCACGGGGTTTTACATCAGCCATGATTTAGGTATTTAAGTAATGATTTCAAAGCTTGGTAAGTAGTTCAACCTAAATAAAAACAAGATTCTAAAAGTCTGCGCCGCCCGCTGCGCCGCCCGCTGCGCTGGCGGCGCAGACTTTTAAGGTTTTATATTTAATTACGCCCATCTACTTAGTGGTGTTGATGTAAGTATTTTTTGATGGGCGGACTTCGCCTGCCCATCAAAAAATACTTACCAATTGAGGACTAGCCAATTAATGCTCGATTAGCGTAAAACCACGCTAATCGAGCATTAATAGTGATTTCCGACTTTGCGGTGATGGACGGCGGTTAAGGAATCGGGCTTAGACACCCGCCCCGCATCAACACTGCTGTAAACGACCCAATGATCGGTGCAGTCCATGCGGCTTACCACTTCACACTCCACATAGGCCAGTGCGTCAGCCAAGATCGGAGCGCCGTTTTCGGCAGGATAGGTTTTGATACCCGCAAACCGATCGGCTCCGGGGGGAAACCGCTTGAGAAAGTGTTTCATCAGCGGCTGGTAGTTACCCTCTTCGAGCACATTTAGAACAAAGCGATCGCCCACATGCATAAAGGACTCGATTGCCCGATCTTTCGCCACCGCAATGGTCATCCCCAGTGGCTCCACGCTAGCCTGTGCTACCCAAGAGGCCAACATGGCGCTGGAAGCATCGCCTTTGCTAGCAGTGATGATATACAGTCCACCGCTCAGCCGTCCCAGCGCTTTATCTAGCTCATTATCTAGCGATCGCATTTGCTTAATGGAGCGATCGCGAGTCAGCCACTGTCCTATATCAGTACCCGCTTCGGTGCAGAGCTGGTAGGTGGCATCACCGGGCACTTCTTTAATCAAAATTGGCGCAAAGGCTTCGCGTAGACCCAGCTCCTGAAAGCGGTTGCGTAAGGGATAGACCGATTCGTCATCGCCGCCGCCACTTTCAAATAAGCCGACGGTTTGTTTGCTGTGCGCTGCCGCTAAAACTGTGCTGAGCGCCGCTTTAGCTACCTCAGCCGATTCTCCCGTCTGGGGTGGCATCCCAATTACTAAGCCAGAGGCAATGCCCACCAGCACCATAATTTCATGCGGCTCTGTGGTGCTTAAATCCACTAATTCCACCGCCACACCCGTCTTCTGAACCCCTTGGGCGATCGCCTGAGCCAGTGCTTCACTATGCCCATAGTCGTCGGTATAAAACAGTGCTACCGTGGTTTCTGCCTTAGCTTGGGCTTCACTCCACTCGCGGTAGCGCCCCACCAGTTCAGTCACGTTGAACCGTAACAGTGGCCCATGCCCAGTAGCAATGGTTTTAACATCGGGCAGATCCGCCATCCGCTTCAGCGCCGACAGCACCGAGCGGGCATTGGGACCCATTAAACAGTCGTAATACAGCTTGTAGTCATGGGCCAGTGGTGCCAGGTCTTCGTCATAGGTGCGCTCGTCACAGTAGTGCATGCCAAAGGCATCGCAGGTAAAGAGAACTGACGTTTTGTGGTCGTAGGTGAAAATCGTGTCAGGCCAGTGCAGATTGGGCGCAGACAAAAACTCCAGTTCGTGGCCGTTGCCCAAATCGAGGCGATCGCCATTCTTGACCAGCTTGTGTTCAAACGGCTGATGTACCAAATCGTCCAAAAACTGAATCGCCACCTTTGCACCCACCACCGTAATGTTGGGGTTGAGTGCCAGCACATCTTTCACCAACCCGCTGTGGTCGGGTTCGGTATGGCTAATGATCAAATAGTCAATCTCAGCCGGGTCAATTAGTCCGGTCAGGCAATCTAAATAAAGCTGCCGAAATTTTTCGTGGGAGGTATCGACCAGCGCAACTTTTTCGCCCCGAATGAGGAAGGAATTGTAGGTGGTGCCGTTTTCTAAGGCAAACTCGATGTCGAAGCGATCGCGATCCCAGTCGAGCGATCGCAGGGTCGTTGTTTCAGCAGCAACCTCGGCAGTCTGCAACGACAAACGACTCTGAGTGCGTTCTGCAAGTGCCACCATAGATCTTAATCCTCCTAGTTGCCAATCTGAATATCTGCTTTAGAACTTACGCCATTGCCATGAGTTCTCGTTTAGCGAGCGCAAGTCCTGCTGTTTTTATTATCGCCCCGGAGGTCGTGGTTTTGTAAAGTTTGGATAAGTAAAGGTACTTATCAAGAAAAGTTATGGGTAGTCCTAAATTGGTAAGGATTTTTTGATGGGCAGGCGAAGTCAGCCCATCAAAAAATCCTTACATCAATACCACTACCAACGAGAGCAGTAACCAAGATTCTTGTTCCTAAAGGGCTGAAATGACATAGAATTACACCCAAAAGAGACGCTCCTTAGACCCGTCTCGGCTATAGAAACCAGCACAGCAGGCGTTATGCAGTCCTTTCTCCGAGCTTATAGTTCAGTTAGTTCAACAAAGTTATATCCAGCTTGTAACGGTCTGCCCTATTCCGTTTCTGTCATGCTTGCTCATATGGCCTGGAAATCAAGCGTGACCTGGAGTTTGGCGATCGCCACCACTGCCTCACTGCTAGGAGTAGCCGCTCCCCTGCTGGCACTGGAAACCACCGCACCCGTTTTGGGCAGCCCCGTCTCTAGTGAACCCGTGCAGACCACAGAACGTAGACCGACTGTTCCAGTGCTGATTAGCCCAGTGCTGATTAGCCAAGTCAGTGATGACACGCTGTTGCAGCTAGAAGATGCGGGAGAGGCTGTTACCCAGCTACAAACTCGCCTAGCCAATTTGGGGTACTACGACGGGCCAATTTCAGGAGTATTTGGTGAACTAACCCAGGCGGCGGTGATCAACTTTCAACAACAAAACGGCCTGAGTCCTGATGGAATTGTAGGAGCTGAAACGTTCGCTGCAATCGATCGAGGGGCTGCGCCAGCCACCAGCACCGCAGAGGGGAGTTCCCCTAGCACTACCACACCAGTTGCAGCGGGTGGGTTTGTGCTGCTGGGAAATACAGGTTCAGATGTCACCACATTGCAACAGCGCCTGACAACGTTGGGCTATTACCAGGGTGCCGTAGATGGCCAGTTTGGTGCTCAAACCGAAGCGGCATTGCTGGCCTTTCAACGGGCGCAAGGGTTAAACCCCGATGGGATTGCGGGTACGGCTACGTTTTCAGCGCTGAATGCTCTAACAACTCCAGCCGCGATCGCCGCCGCACCAACGACACCATCCACCACGTTACCCCCAGCCCAGCCCGATGCCGCATTCCCCAGCCCTCCAGGACTGGGCGGTCAAGCCACGCTACCTCAAACCACTCAAATGCCCGCGCCTGCTCCGATACAGCCGCTGCCAGATGTGGGAGTTTTGGAACTGCAACGCCAGTTAACCCGCCAGGGGCTATATTCCGGCCCGCTTGATGGCATTTTGAATGCAGAAACCCAGCAGGCGATCGCTGAAGCACAGCGGGTTCACGGCATCAACTCTGGCGATATTAACGGCCAGTTTTGAAGATATAGCCATAGACGGATTTGTTAGGACGGGGTGCAGGGGTGGAACCCCTGGCTGGG
Source organism: Elainellales cyanobacterium (assembly GCA_038321765.1). Taxonomy (GTDB): domain Bacteria; phylum Cyanobacteriota; class Cyanobacteriia; order Elainellales; family Elainellaceae; genus CASBQJ01. The sequence goes on along the minus strand of JBBQFG010000011.1, from coordinate 36,680 downwards.
GGCTTTGCCCCCACACCCCCTTTGATCCCAGTGTCCTAACCTTTGTGGCGACAGCTATAACTTAAAATGATTTCTCGTTCGCTTTACGCACGAGAAATCATCTGCAATCTGTTTCAAACAGCCTCTAAATGGGTAGAAGCGATCGTTGGCACGCAGGACAAATCGCATGAATCATCAGTTGGCAATCTAGCAACTGATAGCCTTCTTTCTGAGCCGTTCGAGTGCCCGTTTTGAGGATGGCATCGTTTTTAAACTCAATCGTTTTATTGCATTTAACGCAAATTAGATGGTGGTGATGGTGTGGCGAGGGCTGGTTAATTTCATAGTGCTTGTGGCCTTCAGCTAGCTCTAGCTCTCGCAAAATTCCCATCCGAGCCATCAGCTTCAACGTTCGATAAATCGTAGACAGACTAATGGCGTGCCCTTCGTCTTGAAGCAGATTGTAGAGGTCTTCGGCACTTAAATGGTTTCCCTTCTGCAAATCCTGAAAGATCTGAAGAATCGTTTCGCGCTGGGGCGTTAAACGCCAGCCCCGTTCGTTCAGTTCAGACTTCAGTGCGGTAGCGGTATAAGCTGTCATAGTCACCGTCCTGGGAGTGAAGCTCTATTGAGAAGGATACACAAATTTTCACTCAATTTGCAAGAAAACTTGCTTATTGAGAATAATACTTATTAAGTAAATCTCTAAAAATCCAGACGGGAGAGAGATCTCAGACTTTTTTCTGGTCTTCTTAAACTCTATCCATAGTTTTCTAGTTAGGACTGACGTAGCTCACACGGGAAACCGTTTAACTGCGTCAGTCTTAGCTAATAGCGACTAATTGCAGAGGTAATTTTTTGGGTAGTGGTATCGATGCAAGGATTTTTTGATGGGCAGGCTTCGCCCGCCCATCAAAAAATCCTTACCAATTTAGGACTACCATTTTTTGGGTGTTGCTGATTTCATGTGGGTGGAACTCGTAAGTAGGTGGGCTTAAGTAAATATATAGCCATAGTCATAAAGCTCAGGACATGCCAGCGTCATTCCCGCGCAGGCGGGAATCCATCTGCTCGATAGGTGCGGGGGTGGATTCCCGACTGCGCGGGAATGACAGGGAGGCGTCCTATTGATCATGGCTACCGCTATAAGATCCTAAAACCCTGCGCCGCCCGCGCAGCGGGCGGCGCAGGGTTTTAGGATTTGGTTTTTATTTAGGTTGAACTACTTAGCAGCGGGTCTCCACGAAAACCCATACACGCTTAGGACTTCTAAATTAGCAACACCAATTTTCTCTATGGGTTTCGAAATGGTAGCTGCACCCGAATTAGATCGTATTTTCCAGCTTCTGCCAACCGTTGATATTGATGGACAGGCAGCTTCATTTCATCAATTTTGTAACCCAAACCTAAAATCAACATGGAACTGGGCGTGGTGCTCCGGTCGGAAGTTCGTCGCACTCGCTCGGCAGCCGCATCCGTCTTAGGAATGTAGAGGACAGAGCGTTGGCTGTAGAATACGAGGCTGGGTTTTTCAAAGCCAACCATCAGCACTAGCTCTTTGGGTTTCTGCTGTTGCACAATTTCAGCAGCCAGTTGACGCAAGGGAAGCTGCCGCTGGGTATCGATAACAGCACTCGCAGGCATCACCGAAAACGCTACAAATGCCGTCATGGCAATCAGGTTTACACTCCAAAGCCAGCGCCCCTGTCGCTGTCGCAGTAGCAGTACTCCAGCCAGCGCCGCGATCGCCCAAATTACCCCACCCCAAACAGTCGCGCCAGACTGCTGCATCGCCCTGGGCAAGTCGCGAATGGTATTGTCGTTACCTAGCCAATTAGGGCTATAGAAAACCGCCCCCGACAGCACTGCCATCAGCAATATATTCACCACATGGCTAAGCCATACCTCTCGTCCTGCCTCTCGTTCCACGGCTGGACGTGTGATCTGATCGCTCCAAAACAAACCCACTAAGATAGCAGCAGCAGGTAGCAGGGGCAGAACGTAGCTGGGCAACTTGGTTACTGCAATCGTAAAAAAGCCGAAGATCACCCCAAACCAAATCAGCGCAAATAACCCCAATTGAGCCATACGAGGTGCTTGCTGCCAGCGATCGCGCTGCCAAAATCGCAGGCGGGCGATCGCCACAGGCAAATGAGCTGAATAGGGGGCAAAGCCGCCCAGCACGACCAGGAAATAGAAAAACCAGGGCGCACGATGGCGATTGACGACCTGAGTAAACCGCTGCAGGTTGTGATAGCCAAAAAATGAGTCAATGTAGGATTCTCCGTTGGCCTGGATGACCAGCACAAACCAGGGAATGGCGATCGCCGCAAACAGCAGCAACCCTCGCAAGGGCACCATCTCACGCAGCACGGTTCGCCAATTGCCCAGATACAGTACAAACGCTCCAATGGTGAGTCCAGGAATAATCAATCCTACCGGGCCTTTGGTCAACACCGCCAGCGCCACCAAGACATAGAACAGCAGGTACCACGCTGTTTTAGCGCCTGTGCCAGACGGCTGAACATATCCCCAAAAAAATGCAAGCAGGGCGCAGCCGATACAGCCGCTCAGCAACATATCTGAAACACCTGTCCGTGCCCACACCACGGTCTGAGGAGTTAGAGCCATGATACCGGAGCCGATGAACGCAGAGAGATAAAGGGGTAGAGAGGAGGGAGAGCTTACAGAGTCCGAGGGGGAGACATCTGAGGGGCGAGGTAGGCCAAAGTGGCGCAAGGTAACGAAGCTAAACACAATGAGGGCGATCGCCGCCAAAGCCGAGGGCAACCGCACAGCCCACTCGTTAACGCCAATCAGGTGATAGGCGATCGCCATTAGCCAATAGATCAAAGGTGGCTTGTCAAACCGGGTAGCCTCGTTAAAGTAGGGCGTAACCCAATCACCTGTGACGGTCATTTGGCGTGCAGCTTCGGCAAACAGGGGTTCTGTTTCATCCACCAGACCAAAGTGACCCAGATTCCACAAAAATGCCAGCCCGCAAATGCCAGCAATCCACAGGGTTGAAGCCACCCACGCCAATCGGGGCTGTTTTTCAAACTGTGAGATCAGAGCAGCAAGCGAGCGGTTAAAGCTGAATTTCATCGATGCTAAATTTCATCTAGACAGAAGACGGCGATCGCCCTAAACATAAGCCTACAGGCAAGCTGCCAGACCCTACTCTACCGCTTTTGGGGAAAGGGCAAGCAGTTCAATTGACTGCAAACCTCTCTGGCGCGTCTTTTTAGGATTGCGTACAAAACAAAACCTAATCTTTTTTGGAAGTGCCGCGCGGAGCATAGCACTTCCAAAAAAAGATTACAGGTTAATTAATTTGTAATCCTTAGCACGTCTCTGAAACTCTATCTGCGAGTCCTAACTTGGTAACGACTACCCTCTATCCGACGGTGGAACTCCCTATAAGTTTCATTTTGTAACGATACACTCAAAGAAACTAGGACTTACGCAGTTGAATGCATTTGCGGGCGCGGCGCGCCCGCAAATGCATTCAACCGCCTTGGTTTTTCATGTCAGGCGCGTAAGTCCTAGAAACTAGACAAATCCTAGAAACTAAACAAAACAGAGAGATCTCAACGTGCAAACCATCACACTGGGAACAAATGGAGTAACGGTGCCCGTGCTGGGGATTGGTACCTGGGCTTGGGGCGATCAGCTTTACTGGGGCTACGGCAAGGACTACAGCGAGAACGAACTACGTTCAGCATTTAAAAGCGCGGTTGAGGCTGGCGTTAACTTTTTCGATACCGCAGAGATCTATGGATTTGGCGAGTCCGAGCGGCTGTTAGGGAGGTTTATGCAAGAGTTAAAGACGCAAGATTTGCATCAGCCCGTTTATATTGCGACTAAGTATTTCCCGTTGCCGTGGCGGTTTAGCAGCAGCTCTGTGGCCGATGCCCTCACTGGCAGTCTCAAGCGGCTTCAGTTGGCAACGGTTGATTTATACCAGGTACACTGGCCCTTCGATTTTTTTATGGGACAGCCCAATTTAATCAACGCCTTAGCCGATGAGGTGCAGCAGGGCAGAATTAAGGCCGTTGGGGTCAGCAACTACTCGGCAATACAAATGCAGCAGGCTCACGATTTGTTGGCAAAGCGGGGCGTATCCCTCGCGGTTAACCAAATGCAATATTCATTGCTGGCTCGCCAAATTGAGCAAAATGGAGTGCTGGAAACGGCGCGACGCTTGGGTGTGACAATTTTGGCCTACAGCCCCTTGGCACAAGGGCTGTTAACGGGTAAGTACACACCAGAAACCTATACGCCACCGCAGGGTGCCCGTCGGCTTGACCCCCGCTTCAGTAAAGACGGGTTGGCGAAGCTAGCCCCAAAAGTAGCACTGCTGAAGGACATTGGCGATCGCTACCAGCGCACTCCAGCCCAAGTTGCACTTAATTGGCTCATTGCTCAGGGCAATGTTATCCCCATTCCGGGTGCCAAAAATGCCAAGCAGGTTGAACAAAACGCCGGAGCATTGGGCTGGAGTATGACAGCAGATGAACTGGAGGCGATCGCCCAGCGATGGCAATAGAAATCAGGCCATTTGCCTCAAGACGGTGTGGACGCACGACGCGCGTCCGCACTCGCTTGAGTAACCTTACTCATACCTCATGCGTCGGGCAGCTTGTACTGCTCTACAATCCGCTTGGCATAGTCGGGAACATGCGCCTCTAGCTTTTCGGGATAGTTGCGCTTTACGTATAGGTAGTTACGGGTAAAGTGCGAGTCAATCGAAAAACGGGCATACTCTAACCCTTTTGGGCCAATCCGTTCGATTACTACGCCCATCAGCTTAGCTGCCCACATGGGTAGCGTCACACCTTTGTCATAGGCCGGAATGCTTTGCTGTACCGCTTGGTGGCGATCGCCCTGCGACATCACCGGTTGCGTTTCGAGCTGATCTTGCACCAAATCCAACATCTCTTGGCCGCGATCGTTACGCACCATAATCCACTGCCACCCAAAGGGCGCACCCATGTACCCCACCACTAAGTCTGCCAGCGAGTTGACATAATCAAAACAGCTCATACAAGAGGGGGCAAACACATCCTTAAGCTGATTCGTCTTCAACCCAAAAAAGGGCACAGTTTCCGTAGAGCCATCTTCGTGCTTAAAGTGGACTCGGAAATCTTGCATGAACTCGTAATACACCACCGTAGAGGGCGATCGACTCGTGGTATCGAGGAATTTTTGCAGCCCTGCACGGGTCACATTATCGACACAGGGGGTACCCAAGACATATAGCTTTTCCAAGCCCAGTTGCTGTTCAACAGCGCGCAAAGCCTGAATTTGGCAGCCAACCCCAATCACCAACAGCCGCTTCATCCCCGATTGTTCAATCTGCTCCAGCACCGAAAGGTTCGGTGACAGTGTCGGCTTATTCACCCGCGCCGCCAGAATTTCTGCTGGTGTTCGAGCAATGATTGGCATCGGCTGAAAGCGGTCTTCCTGAGTGTTCTGGACACACACGACCCCTTCCACCATGCCTCGATTCAGCATTTCAATCGCAATACTGCTGACAATGCCCGTCCACTGTGCACCCTCAATTGGCTCCGTCTTGCGCGCCGCCATCATCTGCTGGTTCACGCCGAAATACCAGTCGTCGGGCTGTTCTAAATCCCGGCTGCGACCGTGTGTCTTTGTTTCCAGTTCCGCTACCTGCTGATTGAGAAAAGCACATGCATCGCTGACATAGTGGACGTAGTAAGTGTCACATAGCCCACACTCACTACACAGTTCTTTAGCGGGGCGACGGCTACCAGGTTTAAGCGCCCTGGCTTTTTTGTGAGGAAAATCGGGAGAGACAGCAGCCATCGAAGAAAAATAGCTCTAACTAGGTGTATCTCCCACAATACTCCAGAGCTGGAGTCGTGCGATCGCCGATCTACCGCAATACCTTAGACACCTGATACTATGCTGCTGAAAAAATACGCTGCTAGAATTTTCTGCAAAGCTCACAGAGCCAGCTCTTTAGAAAATCCCAGCAGCATTTTCGAATTACTAGCTAAGTAGTTCGACCTAAATAAAAGCAAGCTTCTAAAAGTCTGTGCCGACCGCGCAGCGGTCGGCACAGACTTTTAGGATTTTATGTTTAATTAGGCCCATCTACTTACGTCGCTTCGTGGAGTTGTCAGAAGCTGCTTAAGTGCATCAAGAAACCAGCTTATCTAAGCTATCGGCTTCTAGTTCAATCAGGCTAGCGGCCTTTTGGTCATCCTCCGACACGGCCACAGGTTCAGCCACAGACCGATGACCATGAAACCGAATCCCTAGGAACAAGTCATAAACAAAGCTTCTAAAATCTTTACCTTGAAGCAATCCTAGGGATTGATGGCACCCCTTCGCATCCAACAAGGGGCGAGTGGCGTAATAAGCCGTCTGGTAGCTATACCAGGGAATCGAAGGCCACAGATGATGGATCAAATGGTAATTCTGTCCCATAATCAGCAGATTCAGAACGGGATTTGGATAAACTCGAGCATTTTTCCAGCGATCGCGTTCCTGAAAGGGACGATGAGGCAAATAGTCAAAAAATAGACCCAGAGCCAGTCCAACTACCAACGCAGGGGAAAACCAAAAATTCAGAATATATCCCAAAAATCCATACTGAACTGAGAAGAAAATCACCAATCCCACCGCTAGGCGAGATAGGAACCACTCCAACAGCTCATATTTGCGCCACAATCGCCGCTTAAAGAAAAAGATCTCATGATACAAGAACCGAGCCGCAATCATCCATAATGGCCCACCCGTGGAAACAAAATGGTCTGGGTCATTCTCCGGATCATTCACATTGGCGTGGTGCTGCATATGCACCCGCGTGAAAACTGGAAAGGCAAACCCAAGCATCAGGGCGCTGCCATGACCCAAAATTGCGTTAAAAATTTTATTTCGATGCGCCACATTATGAGACGCATCATGAATTACGGTGCCAACGAGGTGGAGAGCCACCACATTGATCACAAAGCATCCCCAATCAACCCAGTGCCAGCGCCAATAGCCCAGGGTAGACACTACGACCATTCCTACTGCCAACAGAAAAACCAGCAGCGTTGGATTAACGTCACCCGGCGGACCCAAAAGTTCCCTTGGTACGGTTGCTGCTGTCAGGGGCCTTACTGCCTCCGACATGTATCCACTCCTCTTTAACCTTCCTTGCGTAGTATAAGCTACGCAGGATTGAGAATGAAGTTTTGTGAAATCAGCTCATCTAATTTATGGTGGCGTTGCTTATCATCTTGGTTAATAGATGCATTAGCTAACCCAGAAATTTAGTAAGTAGATGGGCGTAATTAAACATAAAATCCTAAAAGAAACATAAAATCCTAAAAGTCTGTGCCGCCCGCTGCGTGGGCGGCACAGACTTTTAGAAGCTTGTTTTTGTTTAGGTTGAACTACTTAGTCCAAATTTGAGGATAAAGCGCTCACAGCACCTTATCTAAAGCCCACTTACTAAAAAAATAGGCTTTCTAGGAATTACTGGAGCGCGCAATGCGCGCTCCAGTAATTCCTGATAGAGAGGTCTATAGAGTTTTGAGTCCCATAAAAAACCCTCAGTTTCGGCTGAGGGTGATTGAATCAGGGTGTATCTACCACGAAGGGAACGCAGTCCCATAAACGCTATCAAGAAAAATTGAGTAAACCCAAACGGCTCACCTAAACCTTAACCAACAAAGGGCTAAACCCATGCTTTAGGGAAGCCTGACCAATCAGATCTATTTTTTCTAGGGAGATTTGGTTTCGTCCCCACGAAAAATTAGTATGCAGCTTTTCAAACTCTAGCAACATGGCCTCGGCAAAACAAGCAAACAACTGACGACCGGGCACATCCATATTGACGATTTCCATCACTCGCCAGTCCATATCGAGAGAGTGTTCTACAATCCCGCCATTCAAGACATACACACCGGGATGCTTGACTTTTGTTGCTAGATTTTTGGGATAGCCACAGTCGATTAGCAAACAGGGCTGCTTAAGAGTTGTGGGGTCAATTTCAACGCCCTTCGGCATACTGGCAACCCAAACCACAATGTCGGCCTGAGGCAGAGCCTCTTCAAGAGGAAGGATCTTACCACGCCCAATGTCTGCTTGGAGGTCTTGCAAGCGCTCCTGATTACGGGCAACCAAGAGAAGTTCTTTCACGTCGGTACGAGCATCAAGCCAACGGCAAACAGCGCTGCCAATGTCTCCAGTAGCGCCACAAACTGCTACGGTTGCATCGGATAGGTTGATGTCTAATTGCTTGGATGCCTGCTCAACCTGGCGGCAAATAATGTACGCCGTGTGAGTATTGCCAGTTGTAAACCGAGCAAAATCAAGGGTAACATCTCGAACCTTTTCAATCTGTTGGAGATTGAAGGTCTCAAAGATAATGGAGGAAAATCCACCTAGGGCAGTGATGTTGAGGCCATTTTTTTGAGCCAGCGCCATGGCGTTCATGATCTTACGGGTAGCCGCTTTGATCCGTCGAGTTGCCAACATCTCTGGCAAAAAACAAGAGTCAATATAACGACCTTCGATTTCTTGACCCGTAATACTGCGGACTTTGACGCTGTCTATAAGCTGCGGTGGGGCGCTGCACCAGAAGTCTAACCCCTGATCGGCATATTCCGGATAACCCAGGTCGTGAGCAACAGATTGAGCGTGTTCTAAACTTGTCAGATGACCAATTAACCCAAACATTGATTGAAACCAGATAAGCCTGCGGTTCAGGCGGAAAAAGCTCCCCAGCGGGCAGGAGCGAACGTCTTTGAAAATACTACACAAAAATTAGTGCCTTGAGGCAATGAACTCTGTGAAAATAAAAGTCGAGAGAGCCTGTGGTAGATTCCCAATCAGCCCATGAGAGGAACTCAGGCCTTTGTGTGATTAGGGCGATCGCCCTCAACGCTAGGTCAACTTAACCATAAGCTTACCCAATATTAGATCCAACCAACCCAACCGACTTACTAGTGATTTAAATTCCATAACACAAACCGCCCTGCTACTAATAACAGAGCGGTTCGCACCATACAGCATCTAGCGATACCATTTTTTTGCTTCTAGAACTTTTAGGAAACTTCAACTTGGCTCAGGATTAAGCAAGACCCCAGAAATGGAGAACTCCGCTGTGGGAAAGCAGCTCGATTGCAATGGCAGAAACAAACCCAATCATCGCTAGGCGACCGTTCCAGATTTCAGCTTGGGGGGTGAAGCCCCAACGCCATGCGTTACGGTCTTGAGCAGTAGTGGTAGTAACAGTCGTTGAAGGAGTAGTGAAGTTTGACATGGTTGTGCTCCAATTTCGTAGGAAAGGGTGATTGCGTGTAGAAAGTATCGAAAGGTAAAAGTAACGTACTGAGACGCGGAACGCTGAGGTAAGAACTTGTAGCCTGTTGTAAGTCACGAAAGAGCCAAAAGTTTTTGGTTTCTTTTGATAACTTTATGTAAATTATGGTAACAGTTCGTTCACAAATATGTCTTGATACTTTTGGATGATTGTGGAGTATCCCTTTAGATCCCCATACTTTAAGTAGTTCAACCTATAGCGGTAGCCATGATCAATAGGACGCATCCCTGTCATTCCCGCGCAGACGGGAATCCATCTGCTCAATGGGTGCGGGGGTGGATTCCCGCCTGCGCGGGAATGACGCTGGCAGGACTAATCCAGCGCCCGTTTGGAGAGTCGTCGATTTTGGTAGATTCCCGCCTGCGCGGGAATGACGCTGGCAGGTCCTAAGCTTTATGACTACGGCTATAAATAAAGACAAGATTCTATCTAAAAGTCTGCGCCGCCCGCGCAGCGGGCGGCGCAGACTTTTAAGGTTTTATATTTAATTACGCCCGTCTACTTAATGACCGTCCGAAGGCACCCTTAGCGTCTAAGTAAACGCGCTCTCAAACCACCCGATTCTGCCGAATGCATTCGGAATACCAGTCGAAGCTAGCTTTGGGGATGCGGGTTTGCGTCGGGTAATCAATGTAGGTAATGCCAAAGCGACGAGTGTAGCCCCATGCCCATTCAAAGTTATCCAATAGACTCCAGAGGAAGTAGCCGTGTAGAGGATAGCCTTCATTGACGGCTCGATGAGCTGCTTTGAGGTGCTGTCGCAGGTAAAAGATGCGATCGCAATCGACCACCTCGCCCGTCTGAGTTAAAATATCTTCGGCAGCACAGCCATTTTCACTGATAAACAACGGTAAATTGCCTCGCCCCAGGGTTTCGCTAACATGGCGAATGCCCCAATAGAGACATTCGGGCACTACCCACAGCCAGGGCATGTTCAATCGAGGGTAGCTCTCTGATAACCTAATCACCTCAAAGCCTTGGGCATTGTCAGAGGCGCGCACATAGTTACCCGTATAGACATTAAAGCCCAAGGCATCTAGCGGTTGAAAGATTGTATTTAGATCACCCTCGCGAATGTCTGGTGCATCTGCACCCAGTTGCTCTAGTAAAAGCGGGCTGTAGGCACCTGTTAGAGCTGGAAAGATAATGCCGCCGTTGGTTCCCAGTGTATGAAACGCACGCTTGGCGGCGGCAATGTGCTCAGACGATTCGGCGATGGGCACAGGCACGCTGAAATTATCTACCAGCGTTACAGAGCAAGCGGTAGGAGAGGCAGCACGAATAGCTTGACAAGCCAACCCGTGAGCCAACAGCGCGTGGTGAGACGTTTGCCAGACTTCTTTTTGGCTCCGCACAACCGTACCGGGTGCATGGGGTGGCACCCTGCCCACCCCATAGCCAAGATGGGTAAAACAGACAATTTCGTTAATCGTCATCCAGTGGGTGATGCGATCGCCCAAACGACTCACCACGGCAGTAGCGTAGTCTGCGAAATCCTGCGCCATTTCCCGACTGCGCCAAGATCCATACAGATCTTCCAACGCTTGGGGGCTATCCCAATGAAACAACGTAGCGTGGGGCGTAATGTCGTGATCTCGCAGACAATCGACCAGCCGCCGATAGAAGTCGATCCCCGCTTCGTTGACAGCACCCCGTCCGTTGGGCATAATCCGCGCCCAGGCAATGCTAAAGCGGTAGTGCTTGATGCCCAATTTTGCCATCAGCGCTACATCTTCCACGTAGCGATGGTAATGGTCACAGGCGATCGCTCCTGTATCATCGTTGATGACGCGTCCTGGCAAGTCGGAAAACGTATCCCAGACGCTGGGTGTTCGACCCCCTTGATCGATTGCTCCTTCAATTTGATAGGCCGCTGTTGCAGCACCCCAAAGAAACGTATCGGGAAATTGGTAGCTTGACATGGGTGTTATTTTGGCAGCCTCACTTATCCAGCCGTCTCATCAAGTAGGCCACGCCGAAATCACCGTTGGGATGTTTTTCTAATTTCTCCGCCAGGGCAAAAATCTGCTGCGCCAGATCAGAGCCAAGTTTGTCAATTAAGGCAAGCCGCTCACGGGTAATAAACTCTCGTTCTCTCATGCGGCTTTGCCAATCGCTAGAGAATAGTTGATCAATGATGGTATGTAGACCCAGTGCTTGTAACACTTCCCATTCGCCGCGATCGCACCACATTCCGCCACACTGTGGGCAGCGCTCAACATAGAACGGGTGCGCCGAACCAACCCGTGCCCGCGACAAAAACCCCCGGCAATCGGGGCATAATGCCGTTCTAGAATCAAGTAGCGACGGTGTGTAGGGCAGATCGGCCTGGACAGATTGGATCTCGGCAATAACGGCAGGCTGACGCTGCTGCCAGAGCGTGTAGTTTTCTGTTGGCAGCCAGTTGCCCTCACAGGTGGGGCAATGTTTCACTGCCAAGCCTCCCGACAGCACAGAGTCAATTAGCTCAACACCCCGATCTTTGGGACAGTCCACAGGTCAGCTTCTCCTGATTATTTTTACACTGCTATTTTGACCATGTTTTGACACAAATTTGCCTCTCTTTGACCTACTTCTCCCAATCGATCTGTGGGTTCTCGATCATGTCAGCAGCCAAATCGACGGCTCAAACAGCTCTACAGTGCCGCAGCAGTCGGTCAATTCAAGGCCAAAATTGCTTCACAATACCGTAGCAATAGGTCAATTCGATCGGCCATTTGCTGCTGTCGATGTCTAGCAGTTTCGGGCTGTCGAGCCGTTTTCAGAAACAGTGTATCCATTGCCAAAAGGTGCAGTTGCTTACTGACTTCGGTTTGAATCGATTGAATTCGTAGAGCGATCGCCTCATCCATCTCAGCGGTATTCACTATCGCCATTTGCTGTTGAAACTGCTGAGTTATGTTCGCCACTGCCTCCCTCACAGCACCCACGGAAGGTCTACCTGTTAACGACTGAGGATTATCCGCATTGCGCGTTACCTCCTGCTCTGGAGGAACAATACCCACCCTGTCTTGATCCCCGGATATAGACAGGGCAGTCAGCTTCAGGCTTTTTAGAGATTGCCGTAAATCCTCATACTGCTGGCGATCGCTATTTAACATCTAAGTACTCGACCCCTTAACAGTTTAGACCTCTAGAATGACTCATCTTCTGAGCCAACTAAACCATAAGTCATGCTCTCCACGTCCAAAAAGGTATCGGTGCAAGCAGCCCGTCGTACCAACGTTTCGTTGCTTAGCCAAACAAATGTAAAGAAATCTGTATATAGTATTAGAACAACGGCACTCTTAGTCTCCAAGTTCTGGGTAGGTTATTAATTTAACCCGCACTGATCAGCCAGCTAAGTCTATGTGCTGACATGAGTTTTTTGATTTGCAGCGAAAGAGGGAATCGAAAGCACCGTCGAGGACTTCCCAAAAACCGCCCTTGAGCAGTTTAATAGCTTAATCCGATAGAGCTTTGACGGGGGCAGGTTGCTGCTTCCGATTTTGGTATATAGAATCAACTCTTAAATCACCTACACCCAATATCCTGAGCGCTCTCTATAGGTTGACCTTTCGGCCTTTTCTGCTAGGCTTACTCAAGCATTCACGTTCTGGAGAGAATATGCAAAGTATTTTCTCTAGAAATTTAGGCTTTATTCGATTAATTTTTATTTGAATATCATCCTCTTCTCTTGCGTCAATTCAACTCTCTCCTTTAAGGGGTTGCACCATGAACACATCCACCTTGACTCTTCCTACGGACATTACCTTACCCGACTGGCTCAAGCAGTGCTTGATTTCTGATCAATCTCCGGTTACAGCCGATGGATCAGAACCTACTCGTGCTGATGCAACCCTAGTTTGTCGGGCGTTTAATTTTGCGTATCAGTTGCATGAGGGGCAGGTGCGCGCATCGGGAGAGCCATACATCGCTCACCCCGTAGCGGTGGCAGGCTTACTGCGAGATTTAGGCGGCAGTGGCGCGATGATTGCAGCCGGTTTTCTGCATGATGTGGTAGAAGACACCGACACCACACTGGAAGACTTAGAACAAGAGTTTGGTACAGAAGTAAGCCGTTTGGTAGAAGGCGTAACTAAGCTCTCAAAGTTTAACTTCTCTAGTAAAACCGAGCGTCAGGCCGAAAACTTTCGCCGCATGTTTATGGCAATGGCGCAAGACATTCGCGTGATTATTGTGAAACTGGCCGATCGCCTTCACAATATGCGAACGCTAGAACATCTATCTGATGAGAGGCGACGCCGCATCGCTCTGGAAACGCGGGAAATATTTGCGCCCTTGGCCAATCGATTGGGGATCGGTCGATTTAAGTGGGAATTGGAAGACCTAGCATTTAAGTACCTGGAGCCAGAGGCCTACCGGGATATGCAAAAGCTTGTGACAGAAAAGCGTACCGATCGCGAAGCGTTTTTGAACCGAGCGATCGCCCAAGTTCACACAGAACTAGAGAAAATTAACATCCACTGTTTTGACATTAGTGGTCGCCCTAAACACCTCTACGGCATTTACGAAAAAATGCAGCGGCAGCAGAAAGAATTCCATGAAATTTTTGACGTTGCTGCCATTCGTATCATTGTCGAAAGTAACGATGAATGCTACCGCAGCCTTGCCGTTGTGCATAATCTCTTTCGCCCTATTCCCGGTCGATTTAAAGACTACATTGGGCTGCCTAAGCCTAACCGTTACCAGTCGTTGCACACCGTTGTGATTGGTAACACGGGTCGCCCCGTCGAAGTTCAAATTCGCACGGTAGAGATGCACCACATCGCCGAATATGGAATTGCTGCCCACTGGAAGTACAAAGAATCGGGCGGCTCTAGCGGCAAGATGACTACAGAAGATGAAAAGTTTACTTGGTTGCGACAACTGCTCGACTGGCAAAACGAACTCAAAGATGCACAAGAATACCTGGAAAGCGTTCGTACTAACCTGTTTGATGACGATGTGTATGTCTTTACCCCTAACGGAGACGTTGTTCCGTTAACGCAGGGTGCTACGCCTGTAGACTTTGCCTATCGCATTCACACCGAAGTCGGCAACCACTGTGCGGGCGGGAAGGTTAATGGGCGCATGGTGCCGCTCGACACGCGCCTACGCAATGGCGACATTGTTGAAATTATTCGCCAAAAAAATTCTCACCCCAGCCTCGACTGGTTAAATTTCGCTGTTACTACGGGCGCGCGCAACCGGATTCGCCAATGGTATAAGCGTTCAAACCGCGAGCAAAATCTCCAACGCGGGCGCGAGATGTTAGAGCGAGAACTGGGTAAAAAGGGATTTGAGGCGCTGCTTAAGTCGGAGACGATGCATTTGACTGCCCAGCGCTGCAATTATCACAGCGCCGAAGACCTTTTGGCCGCCGTCGGCTATGGTGAGGTCACGCTCAATTTAGTGCTTAACCGCCTGCGCGATGCTAGCAAAGCCCAGCAGCCGATCGCCACTGAAACGAAGGGCGAACTATCTACGCTACTGCCATCGATTCCATCTGTTGCTCCCCGTTCTACGCCACGGACACACGATTGCCCAATCCACGGAGTTGAGGGGCTACTGTACCATTTGGCTGGGTGTTGTAATCCGATTCCAGGCGAGTCAATTATTGGCATTGTGACCCAAGCAAGTCGTGGCATTTCGATTCACCGTCAGGGCTGTGCCAATACCGATAACATACCAGGCGATCGCCTCATTCCCGTCAGTTGGAACACTACAGACGTAAATTGCACCCGTCCACTAACCTACCCGGTACAAGTGCAGATTGAAGTAATTGATCGGGTTGGCGTTCTCAAAGACATTCTCTCTCGACTGAGTGACTACAACATCAACGTGCGTAATGCTCAGGTCAAAACCTTCCCGGCTCAAACAGCCGTAATTCACTTAGGAATAGACATTCGTGACCACGATCAACTCGATCGAACCTTTACTCAAATTCGTAAAATGAGCGATGTGATCCAACTGCATCGGGTCAGTCAAGTCGAGGTCTAATACTACCCTTGCCCATAGTCCCAAGTACCCATAATCCCCAAACGAACAGGTGCGCCTCTCTCAAGGCGCACCTGTTAAGCAGTAATGGGTAGCAGGCTAAATTTAGTGGAAGCGCTTACGACGTTGCTTCCGCTTGGCGATCGCCTTACGTTTTTGCTTTTCAAGCGGTGTTTCAAAGTGCCTATATTTTCTCATGTCTGGGAAAATTCCCGCTTGAGACACTTTGCGCTTAAAACGACGCAACGCTGACTCAATACCCTCATTTTCACCAAGAATTACTTGGGTCATTCTAGTTCCTCATGAATGGACTTAAATCACAGCATGTCTATATCAGGTGATAGACCCTGCGGTTAAAACACTAGTCTACCTATACCACCGAGCTAAATTCTGAACAGTTGACTCAGACTCGACTCAAACAGACATCCTCAGTTAGCCTTAGAGAAAACCGTACCGTGTTTCTGTTTTCAAAGTTGAGCGTCAACTGTAGAAGCATTCAGACTTTCTACGAATCTTCAGGCATCTTCTCTCTAGAGCTTGTTCTAAACAAGAACGTAAAAAGGGGTAGACTCCTTGTCCACCCCTCAAGGCTTCTATAGAGGTACCTTAGCGCTAAAGTGAATTAGCGAGAAAAATTGCCGCCACCGTTGCCCCAGCTACCACCACCTCTGGAAGAACCACCACGCTCTTCACGAGGTTTTGCCTTGTTTACTTTCAGGTCACGGCCCATCCACTCAGCTCCGTCTAAAGCTTCAATAGCAGCAGCTTCTTCGGCTTCGGTGCTCATTTCCACAAAGCCAAAGCCGCGAAAACGACCTGTTTCACGATCGGTGGGCAATTGGACACGCTTGACAGTGCCATACTCGGTAAAGATTTGAGAAATATCCTCTTGCGTTGCTTCAAAGGATAAATTGCCGACGTAAATGGACATAGAAAAAGTCTCCGAAGGTCAAAAAGTGTAGAGAGTTAAATCCGGAGAGTCGTTTATCAAACGAGTTACACAACCGAAATTAATCCTAGTTCACATTAACACAATTCCGAAAAACGTCGATACCGTGCCAGCTATAGATACTGGATGGTTTGATACGTAATCTCTATCCAGGCTGTAACAAGGGTCACAATAACAAATGTTAAAGGCTGAAATCTGTCGCAGAGCTGTCCAAAGATTTACGGAGGACTCGATTTCTCTAGTTACTGAGTGCAACAGGTCATCCACACAGCAAAAGACCGCTTTGTTAGAAGTCTTCTAGATTAGGGAATTCTCTAGTAAGAACTTAATTACTTGGGGTACATCTATGGCAAGTGTAGGGTTAAACAAATGGATTGTGAGTGGCAACTTAGCGGCAGATGCTCAGGTTAAATCGGTTGATTTGCGGAGTGGAGACAAGGCCAAAGTTGCTAAGGCAACGCTATATGTGCAAAAGCCTAGGGATCGTGACGAGTCTTTTACTGTTGCATTGAATATTTGGGAGCGCTCGGCGGCGTGGCGCAAGTTGCAGTATTTGAAGAAGGGGTCTTTAATCATTTGCACAGGCAACCTGGAACCAAATCCTTATATTTCTAGCAACGGAAATGTTCCTAAAGCTGGATTGGAGATGACCGTGCTAGATATTGACCTCGATATTGTGCGCGATGGAGAATCTGGTACGAACGATGTTTCGGTTGATGCCCCTGCTGATCAAGAGTTAGCGCCAACGTTGTCTTAAAGAGTTTTCCCGATTCAAAAATAGGTCCGACGCGCTCTTTGCGATCTTAATTAGGGCTTACGCAGTTGAATAAATTTGCGGGCGCGCCGCGCCCGCAAATTTATTCAACTTTCTTGATTTTCGTGTAAAGTGCGTAAGTGTTATGGCCATCGCCACGAAGGTTAGGACATGCCAGTGTCATTCCCGTGGAAACGGGAATTCACCCCCGCACCTGTCGAGCAGATGGATTCCCGCCTGCGCGGGAATGACAGGGAGGCGTCCTATTGATCATGGCTACCGCTATATTAATGATGTTGCAACCGCCTCTGGCTTGCAACATCATTAAATTTTTGCCTTCATTCTTGCTCTACACCAGTACCCCTGATAGGGATAATTTGCAGCTCGATATCGGGCTTGCTTAATCAATTGGCAAGTAGCCGCCCGTGACAGTAGTCGGGAAGGCTCACGTAGCCTAGCTTGTGGCGGAAACAATTTAGGTCGGGCACTTGCGGAACCAACCACCCAAAGCGTTTGCGGTAGCGGTTGAGACTGGGGTAATCGCGCTAGCCGTCGCCAAAATGCCGGATTAGTGGACGAGGAATGGAGAAACGCTAATTGGATCGGGGCACGTGCCAGGTCGTCAGCGGGGCGATCGCGCATTTCTAGGGCAAAGCTTAGACCCAGTGCGACTTCTTGAGACGTGGGGGCGCTGAAGACAACCGAGATCGGTCTGGGGTCTGCCGTCATCAAGCTAGCCGCCCGTTGGGGATTGAAGCTCTTATAAAATGCAAAGTCGTTGACCACAACAGCACTACTGAGGACACCCACTAGCAACACTATAATTTGCACCTGTCGCGCTTGCCACCAGCGAGATTTAGACTGAGGAGATTTAGACTGAGGCAGCGCCGCCAGACCTATTCCCAACAGAGCACAGACACCTGGATAGTAGACAAAGTTATAGCGGGGTGCCAGGGTCAGATCTTTGCCGAGTAGATAGACGATCGCCAAAAATTGCAGCACCACACAAACAGTAAACCCACTGAGCAGAGCGATCGCTGCTCGCTGAGGCGATCGCTCCCAAAGTGGGCTGGAGCTAGAGTCTTGCCGCCACTGGTGTTGGAGGCCGCGCCATGCCTGCCTCACTAGCCAGGTGCTAAACAGCAGCATCAGCAGGCTTCCGATAATTCCAACAATCTCTGGCTGTTTCTCAACGGGTAGCACAATCACCATAACCATCCATCCGGCGATCGCCTGATAGAGTGGGGCAAGCCAGTCAAGACCAGTAGTACTCAAGACTAGCCAGTCGGTTTCGGGGCGGGTGAAGTGTGCTATTAAGATCGGCACCCAAGGAGCGTAGCCGAGGCCAATGGTGGCGATCGCTAAGATTACTGCGCTCCACTGCCGGGAAGAAAAGTAGCGGCGATGAGCCATCATCCAGACTAGGAGTGCTGAGATTTGGGCAACCAGCGCCAGTAGCATAAAGTAGTGGGTGTATAGCCCCAGCAAGTTGGCCAAAACCCACCCAGCCCAAACCCAGGGGCGCATTCGCTGCTGTTGCAGATCTTGCTGCATTTGCACCAGTCCGGTTAGCGCCAGGATAATTAGCAAGGTGGGTAAGGTGTAATGGCGTGCCTCTTGCGACAGATAGACTGCAAACGGAGACACTGCCATTAACCCAGCGGCCATTAGCCCAGCAGCAGCAGAAAACGCTACGCGGTTGAGCCAGTAGATTGCGGCGATCGCCCCCACTCCAAGTAAAGCAGGAAGCGATCGCAACGCCCACACCCAGTCTTCGCCAGGGTTGAGCCAACTGAGCCAGCGATACATTAGGCAGAAAAACAGCGGTGGATGCGACGATTCAACGGTCACCGTTTGAATAATTTGGGCATCGCTGACGCTGGGTTGTAGCGCAAAAAGTTGGTTGAGCAACGCCAGGGGAAAGAATATCTCGTGTGGTACGTCGCTGTAGGAGCGCCCCAAACTAAACAGCGCCGTAATCACTTCATCCAGCCACAGTGGTTTTAGATCCAACTGCCAAAAGCGCAACGCCGCGCCGAGGGCGATCGCTCCCACTAAAGCGGCATAGTGCAGCCTCATTCCAGCCGACAATTTCCGACCTAGCCCGTTCAAAACCAGCCAACCATCCTCATCACGTCACTAGCTAGCATCATCACTCAATTCTATTTGGGCGAGCAAGGGTAAGATATTTTTCTAGGAATGGCAGTCCAGCGATCGCCGGGAGCACATAGCGCGAGGTACACAGCACTCCTAGGGCTGCCGCTACGGGAGCGGCAAAGTAGGGTTGATAGAACGCGATTAGTGCCGCATCACGCGTACCTACTCCAGCAAAGGTCAGCGGCAGCAACCCGGCCAAAATTGCCAACGGCGACAGCGCCAGACTAGCTAAAAACGGTGCCCATGCCTTGAGCGCCAGAATAAAAAACCAAATTTGTAGCAGGTGTAAAAACCAGATAAACACCGACATTCCGGTAATTTTTGCCAACTGCACGCGATCGCGCCAAAAGTAATTGTGCATTTCGCCCCAGGAATGGCTGAGGGTGACGATTTTCTTGCCTAGAGACTTGGGCGCAATTGACTCTGCCAATCGAAAGAAAACCTGAGCAAACCGCGCCGATCCAAGCAGCAGTAGCCCCAGCACCAATCCCGCCAACACGCTGACCGTCATCACCCAAAACAGCCAATCCTTTTGGGGATAGAGCAGCAGCCCAAACACGCACCACAGCAGCAGCGACAGCATATCGCAGGCTTTCTCAAACACCACCAGCGACAGGGCAAGAGAACCCGTCAGGTGACCGCGATCGCGCATAAAGTACGCCTTGGCAATGTCGCCCATCTTCGAGGGCAGCACCATATTGAGGCTACTAGCGGCCAAAATTAGCCGATTCGCTTCCCAAAAGCCCAGGCTTTGAGCTGTCTCGGTAGTTGCGATTGAGGAGATGCCCTCCTCTTCTAATCCCTTCTCCCCACTGGGAAAGGGAACAGCAGAATCGGTCTCGCTAGCGGGACGGGCTGAAGGCATCAACATCTGCAACCGCCAGGAGGTAAACATCGTCAGCGGTACCACCATGCCCAAACTAGTCGCCATCCAGCGGCGATCGCACTCTACAAACACCCGCACTAATCCGGCAAAGTCGATTTTCCAGTAAATCAACAGCAGAATCGTGAGGCTAACAAGAACCGAAAGCAGGCGCTTCATAGGAGCTTCCTCTCCACTTTCAAGGCTTGCCCATCTGCTAACTGCTTAACGTCATCGGTTAACTCTAGCCAGGGCTGGAGTTGGCCAGCCTGAAAGGTGCGGCTCATAACGACGTAGATGGAGGTTTGGTCGCCTCCTATGCCCGCAGCGACGACGGGTTGCCAGGTGTCGGCGCGGAGTTCGTCGGTGAGGTGCCAGTGGCCGTTTTGCCAGCGTAGTTGGCGGCTGAACTGATAGGGGGTGTTAGCTTTGCCGACAATCAGCATTTTTTGCAATAGGGTGCGAATGAGGTTGGGGTAGAAGCGGCCAACGGTGAGCATCACCACGCGCAAAATCATCAGGTTTAGCGGGGTCATTTGCTTTTGCTTAGCCCAGCCCAGGTTGCCGCGAATCAGGATCTCATCAGCATTCACTTGGGTTTGATAGGTGCCTACCAGGTGCCCAACGGCGTTTTTGAGTTTGCGTCCCTGTTTAACCTGTAGGGAGAATTGCGTATCGGAGGTAAGCAGGCGATCGCCCTTAAATAGCTTGAACACTCCGCCCTTGTTGAGCGCTAGAAATAGTTCGGTATCGTCACGGCGATCGATCAGAATCTGCGCTTGCTTGAGCCAAACGGTTGATTTAGGACGCAGTTCCACGGCAGGACGCTGGGCGACAAACTCTTGCCACGCCAACAGATAATTCCAGGTGTGGTGCCCAACAATGTGATCATCGGCGTAGCAGGGCGCTTTCCCCGTTGCCAGCCCGATGAGAAAGCGATCGTTAATGCTGAGCGCTTCTGGTAGCCACTGACCCGCCAATTCAAAGCCGTAGGGAAAGTAGTTGTAGGTGTTGCGGCTGGTGTACTCACCGCCAAAGGAACCGTCGGGATGAACAAAGTGCGAGGCTAGAGCCACTGCCTTTTCCAGTGATTCCTTGAGGCGAGGGTCGGGGGTGAGGCGATAGAGCCAAGCGAGGCAAGAAATGGTCAGCGTGTGGTAGCCCGGATCGCAGCCTTCATATTCCTGGAACCAGCCTTCAGAACTTTGCCAGGACAGCACCTTTTCGATCCGCAGTGCCTTAGCGCGATCCCATTGGGAGGTATTGAGCATCCGCGACAGCAGTTCCAACCCCAATACAATTAGAGCCTGGTGATTTGTAAGCTGTCCGCTTTCTTGATGATGGGCGAGCCAATCTGCCCGTCGCACCAAAAAACGCAACACCGCATCATTCTTTAAGCCCAGCCGCCGATAGCTTTCAACAAATGCCAGCAGTGAAAACGCCGCCGCCCCGCCCGCCCGCTCAAACGGAAAATAGTCATCACACGAGCCGTCGCGGTGAGCACTCTTGGCTGCGTACACGATGCCCGCTTCCACCCAATCTCGCACCGCTGTCTGTTGATAAAACGGGTTGTCTGCTAAATCAGTCTCGTAGGCCAGCGCCAGCGGCAACACAAACTCCTGAGACATGCCGCTGGGGAAGTCGATGATTTTGTAGTGCCAGAAGTTGCGATCGAAGCAGCCGTAAGTGGGGCTGTGGGGATTGCGATCGCATAGCGTCAAAATCTTAGGAATCTGCGCCAGCGCCTCACGGGCAAAGAGATCTTTTTGCATATTTTTTTGACATATGTCCAAAACAGTACTATCCCCTTCAGCAAAGACTCTCAACCCTGATTGACTGACAAGATCCCTGCAAGTCTCATTGCTCCGTTGTCAACCCGCCCTAAAATAAATTTTGGGCTAATCGTGAAAGTCTATTGAAATAGACTCAGATCCTGACTCTAGTCCTCTTTAGAGGACTTTAGCGATGAGCCAGGAAATTGATTTTCTGGCGGTGCAGCAGGTGTTCAAGAGATTTGTCAGTCAACCAGCCCTCAACCTCCGTGCTTCGAGCCTGAACCTTCAAGTTTCAAGCTTGGAGCTGCAACGTCCAACCTCCCAATTAAATCAAGATTGCGGCAGATGCGGGGCAGGGCAGGTTTTGTTGCTCAGTGGTTGGAAACACCGCTCACGTACTGGCTGAACCTGCCCCTACACACGTACTGGCTGAACCTGCCCCTACAAACGGCTGACCTAAAACTGCCTAACGTTGATAGATTCATCCTACGCTGCGCGTAGCTGGCTTCTCGGAACGAGTACGGCAAAGCCGTTGGTCTTGCCTGCGCCTTGCGCGTACATCCTTCATCCCCCATCCTTCAGCTTTTTTCCCAGTTCCATGCGCCGCAATCGCAGCCGATTTTCCTCCAGCAGCCGTCGGTTGGCCGCCATTAAATCAGCCACCAGCCCCAACATCCAGAGCTGAAAGCCAATTAAGATCAGCACTGCCGCCAAAATTAGACTGGGGGCACGGGCACGAGTCGGGTCATCAAAGAAAAACAGCAGCAGCCAGCGAATACCCAGCAACGTACCCAGCCCTACCGGAACGCTGCCTGCTAACAGGAAAAAGCGCAGCGGCTTATAGAGCATAAAGATCCGCAGAATGGTGGTAGCAGAGCGAAACACGTAGGACGGAATGCTGCGTACCAAACGCGATCGCCGCATTTGAGGATTAGTGCTGATGGGGATGGAAGCGATCGCCATCCCCTTTTGTCCCGCTTGAATAATCGTTTCTAGCGTGTAGGTATAACTATTAAATACATTCAGTTGGATGGCTGCGTCGCGGCTAAAGGCGCGAAAGCCGCTGGGAGCATCGGGAACAGTGGTGTTACTGGCCAGCCGCACCATCCAACTGCCAAACTTTTGCAGCAGTTTTTTAGTGACTGAAAAATGCGTCGTTTGCCAAATCGGGCGTTCTCCCACCACAATTTCTGCCTGCCCTAGCAAAATGGGTCGTACCAGCCGGGGGATGTCGTCGGCACTGTACTGATTGTCGGCATCGGTGTTGACAATAATGTCCGCCCCCTGCTGAAGGCACGTCTCTAACCCAGCCATAAAGGCCTTTGCCAACCCCTGATTCACGGCAAAGCTAACAATGTGATCGACCCCGTAGGCTTTTGCCACCGCCACCGTATCGTCCTGACTGCCGTCGTTAATCACCAACCATTCCACCTGGTCTACACCAGCCACCTGACGCGGTAGAGCCGACAGGGTAGTGCCCAGGGTGCGCTCCTCGTTGTAGCAAGGAATTTGGATGATTAGCTTAATCATGGAAGGGCTTAGTCGTGGGAAGCGATCGCCAGAGTTCAGTGGCTCGTTGTCCAGTAAACCATGAATTACAGCGCTTTGGGCTGGGTTGTGACGAGCTACCCGGTAGGGACGAAGCATTTGGCTAGTAGGGGCGAAGCATTTGGCTAGTATGTCTCGGTTCCAGTTATGTGGCTGGCCAAATGCTTCGCCCCTACTTCCTTGATGAATTTTGCTCGCTGAACTTTCTGGTAAGGTAAGTAGTGCTAAGCACATTAACCACTCAACCCTCAGTCCACTCGTTAAACTCAATAGATGAGCCGCCCCTTGTGGCTTTCCTACCCATAGATTTTCCCAGGCAAATTCTTCCAAGGCTCCGAGGCTCTTTCTCAAATTCATCCTCTGTAATGCATAAGCCATGACAACCTCAGTGCTGCCAACGACGTTAGGTCAATTTATTCCAACTACTGCTAATTTTTTGACGGCAGCAGAATGGGTTGGAATTTTAACCCTCGTGTGCGGGGCGATCGCCGCTTTGGGCTTTTTGTTTAAGTGGGGGATTCGATTTCGGCTGGTGGGCGCTGCTGGGTTTATGGCGGTGCTGACGGTGGGGCTATTTGGGCTGGGACTGGTACCCTTTGTCCGCACGAGTATTCCTGGTGCGGTACCCTACACCACTATTTATGATGCGGGTGCCAATGAAGTGGTCATTGCGGTTCGCAACCCCATCACCGAGGAAGCCCTGACGGCAACGCTTCAGCAGGCGGCTGGCAACCTGTTTTCTCCGGGTCGCTTAAACCGAGATGATGGTCAATTATTGATTCGGGCGCGCACGGTGCTACACCCCGAACCCGGTGTCTCTCAGCCGATCTACCTGGGGCAAGTGAAGCGATCGCTCTCTGGGCGCGACGACGAAAATATGGAAATTACCCTGTTTCGGGAGAACTTGGCGAAGTTACCTAAACCAGTGGAAGCAGGGTAATCTAGCTCATTACCCGTCCAGCACAGTTAATAGATTCTGGGTAGTGGTATTGATGTAAGGATTTTTTGATGGGCGGGCGAAGCCCGCCCATCAAAAAATCCTTACCAATTTAGGACTACCGATTCTGAATGTTTTGGGTTTACCAGTCTTAAACCTCTTAGCTTCTACACCCTAATTGCTCATCCGGTCATGAACTATTCTTCTTCTGCCCAAATGGACACTGCTTCACCGTTGATTACCACGATGATGGCTCCGGCTCAGGTGGTGCGAGGGGCAGGAGCGCTGGCGCAAATGGGTAAGGCGATCGCTCGTTTGGGTAGCCGTCCGCTGATTGTGGGGGGCGATCGCTCACTGCAAGTGGCACAGCCATTTCTCCATCCTGTGCTGCAACAGCAAGGGCTTAATTTTATAGAAGCCTCCTATGGAGCCGACTGTAGCGAAGCAGGGCTAACCCAACTACGACAGGCTGCCACCCAGCATCAAGCCGATCTGATCATCGGGGTTGGCGGCGGCAAGGCGCTAGATGCGGCTAAGCTGCTGGCCTATCAACAGCAGTTGCCCATCGTCACCATTCCCACGTCTGCCGCCACCTGTGCCGCCTGGACAGCACTGTCCAATGTCTATTCCAACGAGGGTGCATTTCTCTACGATGTGGCTCTGCCGCGCTGCCCCGACCTGCTAATTTTGGACTATGCCCTGGTGCAAACGGCTGAGCGCCGCACGTTGGTGGCGGGCATTGGCGACGCTCTAGCCAAGTGGTATGAAGCATCTGTCAGCAGTGGGCATTCGGAGCGAACCTTAGTAATTGCCGCCGTCCAACAGGCGCGAGTGCTGCGCGATATTTTGTTTCAAAAAACCGCAGCGGCGCTAGAACACCCCGGTAGCGAGAGCTGGCAAGACGTAGTCGATGCGTCGGTGTTGCTTGCAGGCGTAATCGGCGGATTGGGCGGGGCGCAGTGCCGTACGGTTGCTGCCCACGCCGTTCACAATGGCTTAACGCACTTGCCTCAAAGCCACGGCACGCTTCACGGTGAAAAGGTGGCCTTTGGTATTTTGGTACAGTTGCGCCTCGAAGAACTGGTGCAGGGCAGCAAACTGGCTAGCACTGCCCGACAGCAACTGCTCAAGTTCTACGGCGATGTCGGTTTACCCCAAACGCTCACCGACCTGGGTCTAGCCACTATTACCGTGGCTCAACTACAGCACGCTGCCGAACTTGCCTGCTCCTCTAGCTCCGATATTCACCGTTTACCCTTTGCTGTTACTCCTACGCAGCTCATGGCTGCTATGGTTTCTACCACTGCCCCAGCAACATCCTACGCGGTGACTAGCTTGCTGCTCGAAACGAGTGCAGCCAAGTCAATCACCCCTCCGCAAAGCGGAAGCACGCCCCATCCTGCCGAAGAGGTATCCGAATGAACCTAGAGTGGATTAAACCAGCCGATCGACTGCGGGCACTGCCGCCTTATGTATTTGCTCGACTCGATGAGTTAAAAGCCCGCGCCCGTGAGCAAGGGTTGGATCTGATTGACTTGGGCATGGGAAATCCAGACGGAGCCACGCCTCAGCCCGTAGTCGATGCCGCGATCGCCGCTCTGCAAAACCCAGCCAACCACGGCTATCCGCCGTTTGAAGGCACCGCTAACTTTCGTAAAGCCATTACCGATTGGTATTTCCGCCGCTACAACGTGCAGCTTGACCCCGATGGCGAAGCGCTGCCGCTGCTGGGTTCTAAAGAAGGACTTACCCATTTGGCGATCGCCTACATCAACCCCGGTGATGTGGTGCTGGTGCCCAGCCCCTCCTATCCCGCCCATTTTCGAGGACCTGCGATCGCTGGAGGCGACATTTATCCGCTGGTGCTCAAGGCCGAAAATGATTGGTTGATTGACTTAGCAGCCATTCCCGATGATGTAGCGCAACGGGCTAAAATGCTGTACTTCAACTACCCCAGCAACCCCACCGCCGCTACCGCCCCCCGCGAATTTTTTGAAGACATCGTGGCGTTTGCGCGCAAGCACGAAATTATGCTCGTCCACGATCAGGCCTATGCAGAGCTGGCCTTCGATGGCTTTCAGCCCACTAGCCTGCTAGAAATTCCCGGTGCCAAAGATATCGGGGTCGAGTTCCACACCATGTCCAAAACCTACAATATGGCGGGCTGGCGCGTGGGCTTTGTGGTGGGCAATCGCCACATCATTCAGGGTCTACGCACCCTTAAAACCAACATGGACTACGGCATTTTTGCCGCCCTGCAAACCGCCGCCGAAACTGCGCTGCAACTGCCAGACGTTTACCTGCACGAGGTGCAAGCCCGCTACCGCACCCGCCGCGATTTCTTGATTCAGGGGCTGGCAGAACTGGGCTGGGATGTGCCTAAAACAAAAGCCACTATGTATCTGTGGGTGCCCTGTCCTCCCGGTGTTGGCTCTACCGACTTTGCCCTCAACATGCTAGAGCAAACGGGCGTGGTCGTCACACCCGGTAATGCCTTTGGTGAAGGGGGCGAAGGCTATGTGCGGATTAGTCTAATTGCCGAATGCGATCGCCTGGGTGAAGCCCTACGCCGGATGAAAGATGCAGGCATTCGATTTCAGGAAACCGCTGGAATAGCAGGCTGAGGCTATAAAAACCCAATTTATAGCGGCGATCGCCCTCGGCACGTTATCAGGATGCGTGATTGTGCATGTTGAGAAATTAGCGATCGCCCTCACTGATCCAACCTTTGCTAATTTAACCTCTGCTACCATCTGCGACTAACTGATATAGCCATAGTCATAAAGCTTAGGACCTGCCAGCGTCATTCCCGCGCAGGCGGGAATCCACCCCCGCACCTATCGAGCAGATGGATTCCCGCCTGCGCGGGAATGACAGGGAGGCGTTCTATTGATCATGGCTACCGCTATAACTGCTCAGTAATTAGGAACCTCACATCAAAGAAGCCAAATAACATTCGCGCTCACCGGACGCAGATAATCTTTGCCACTCAGTCAACTAAATAGGGACGTTACGATGCAGCACGGTTGTTAAGTGCCTTCCATATTCTCACTTGACGCAAATTTGGCGAATACTTCAGCTTCTGTCATATTCAAGGTTGGATTGGCAAATTCATAGTAGCTAGGCTTCATATCTATAAAAATTTGCTCCTTAAACTCAAACTCAACTTGATTTTGAAAAAGACCCGCTGAGACAAAATATTCATTGGTAGCCAGCAACTTGTAGAACATATGCGTACCGCATTCGCCACAAAAAGCTCTTTCAGCCCATTCTGAAGACTTATATACTTTCAGGTTATCAACACCATCTACTTGTACATCTGAGCCACAAGCTACCCCTAATGCTGGTCCGCCTCCCCATCGCCGACACATGCTGCAATGACAGGCATCTAGGCTCTTTTTATCTGGCGTTCGGACAGTTATTGCACCGCAAAGACACTTACCATCCATACCGATCTCCTCGATCTCCAGTGCTTGCCATCTGAATTTTGGCACATAACGGTTCAAATCAGCGGTGGTAGCGAACCTCGGCAACCCAACCAGAGAGGGACGACTATCCCCTGCATTTGAATGGTTAGACTGCTTGCTTTCCCTGGAACAGCACTCGCTAGACCCATACTGACCAAACTACAACAACACTGTGCCTTCCACTACAGCCTTTGATCTGGCTTGGCGTTCCATGCATCCCAGTCAATCTCGCGTCCAGGGTAGGCGACGTTCCTAAAAGGCCATTCAGAACTCAACCATACCTTCACAGCGTCGAAGAGCCTGTTCTCCAGATCGGCGGCTAATTCGCTTTGCCTTGCCCAGAGGTAGACGACTGCGTCATACCCCTCCTTCTGGCTGGGGTCGATGTACACACAACCCATGACTCTGGATTCCGACAGATTCACCATGGTGTACGCGAATGACTGACGGAGCTGAAACTCCTTCTGGTGCCACCCTAGGTCGATGAGGTTTTGCTCGATTGTGAGACCTTCAGGCCAACTACCACAAGGCCAGATCGTCTTTAGGTGGTCAACACTTGTCATGACCGCGTCGTAGTCCTTTACGACATCGTTGACGGTCAGCATCCGCAACCGGAACTCCACAGTCTCCAAGGTTTGCGGTACTTTGAAGTTGGGGGGCACGAAAGGCATGCTTATTACCTCCAAGGTGCGTTCTCTTCTGATTGAGCGGTCTAACTTGTTATTAGGCGGAAAGTTTCCGCATATCATCCCAATTTGGGTGGATAGGCCGAAAGTTTCTGCATATCATCCTAAACCAGATGAACCGGAGAAACGTTCCTCTATGCTGTGGCGATCGCCATTCCGCTTTAATCATTCGATTTCAATGTGAAAGAATGAGGAATTAGTAAAACGGTGGCGATCGCATTATGTATAGAAGCGATCGCTTCTCAAATCGGGGTTCTTGCAAGGGCGATCGCACTCAACCTAATCCTTTAATCTTGTCGCGCTAGTACAAGGCGATCGCATTGAGTAATTTATCAGGGTGCATCATAGTGCATTCAAAAAATTGGCGATCGCTTAACTGTGAAGTGCAGCGGCGGCAGATAACCTCTAATTCA
This sequence comes from Elainellales cyanobacterium, assembly GCA_038321765.1. Lineage (GTDB taxonomy): Bacteria > Cyanobacteriota > Cyanobacteriia > Elainellales > Elainellaceae > CASBQJ01. Next base: position 7,828 of record JBBQFG010000011.1, on the reverse strand, counting down.
ACACAAGCGGCTTTCGACCGTCCGCTGCCACGCAGTGTTAGGCAGATGGAATCAAATAACCATCAAATAAAGCCAAGAGCTGAAACCCTTATATGACAGCACTTTTACATGGCAGTATTACCAACACTCCCCTTCCTGTCAAATAACCGTCAAATAACCATCAAATAAAGCCAAGAGCTGAAACCCTTATATAACAGCACTTTTACATAGCAGTACTACCAACACTCCCCTTCCTGTCAAATAACCGTCAAATAGCCATCAAGCTCTATCAAGCCCAAAATGGTACATACTTTGCGTGCTTTTTGGACTCGCTGCTTGGGTCGTATGGCTTAATCAAATCCGCCTCTACTGTGTCTGAAATAATACGAGACGCTATTGAAGCGTTATTTGATGAGATTGAGAACCTTCGGCGTAGTGAAGAATTAGTCATTTGCTCGTTTGACACAAGTTTTAGACAAGCGTGTTGGTAGCAAGCCCTAATTTTGTCGTCTTTATCCATATCTGACAGTTTTTTATACGCAAATAAAATTGCTTGGGTATGATTGTCTGTCACTTTAAAGGAAGGGGCAGGCAATTGAAACACCTCAGATGCATTAATTACTTTGTCAATGCCACTACCACGTTCTTCACAAACATTAATGCGACGCATAAAAGCTGCTAGTGCCTCATTTCTAGATCGTGGAGGTTGATCTATAAAACGAATAGGCTCAATAAGTGGTGTACCTGGATTAGTAATTTCAATTCGATCCGAGAATATTTCAACTACTGGACCAGTTCCACTGATATCGAAATCCTGGTGAATAATTGCATTTGCGACCAACTCTCGGATCGCAATTTCAGGATACATTCTAGTTTCGGCTCGGAGGGCTTCATTTATTACTTCATTTTGAGGAAGTAAATTGTTTATGTAGCTGATTAGACCTTTAAAGCCAGCAGCATATCCCCTCTGCCCTTGCATTTCTCGCAATGTTTTAATACGATTCTTTCCCTCATACATTATAGCGGTTCCTCTTAACATGAGGTACACGTTGGACAGACAGGGCAAGGGTTTCAGCTTGTTATTCGTACCGCACCAGATCGGTAACCGCTATATCACTCGAACAGCTTTCCGAGATAACCGTTCAAATACTGACAAGTTTTTTGCAAAGAGAATAGCACCAAGATTAGTAATGTCATAAGAACTACCAGGCTTCTTCACAATAAGCTTCTCTTCTTCTAGTCTTTGAAGAATCCCAGATAAATCCGTGGGAAGCTTTAAGCTTGTAAGTTCAAAATACTTTGGATAATCTATATAATCTGGTATATCTTGCTTTTTAATGTTCTCTACTGCAATTCCCTTTTCAAAGGGATAGTTAGAGAATATAGACCATAATTGCCTTTCTTTTTCTGGATGTTCTCCGAGCTTCTTTTTGTAACTTCCTACTCTTACGTATTCAATAGACTTAAACTTGACAGGGATATAGGTCGCACGGGGAATTTCAAATAGGACAATGTTGTTGCCCTTATACTGAAACTCACATATCTTAAAATCTATACGTGGTTCTAGTTGCGTTGCAAGCCAATTTTCAAGCTCTTGTGCCCCAACTTTTGCTGATTTTGGTTTGAAACTAGTTCCCAAGATATTATGGGTAGTATCTTCAACACCCCACACTAGGTAACCAGTTTGCTTTTCCTGTAAGGCAGCAGAATTAGAGATTGCTGATAGATACTGTCCAATATCCTCTGGATCAGCATTATTTACTTTAAACTCAACCCACTCCGTTTCATGGGGCAGGTTTACTAGACTTTCCAATAAGGAACACAAATATTCTTCTGACATATAAGATTAGTTTTACCACAATCCGTAGATCCTATGAGGATGGATTATGAGTTCAGCCCTACACTTAGCTTTACAGCATTGTACATCCCGTGGCAAGTAACCCCTCGGCTACTGTCCTCATAAGTAAGCCGAATCTGCCTAACTTGTTATTAGACGGAAAGTTTCCGCATATCATCCCAAATTGGGTGGATAGGCCGAAAGTTTCTGCATATCACCCTAAGCCAGATGAATCGGAGGAAAGTTTCTCCATACTATGGCGATCGCCCATCTCAGTATTTTCCACCCGATATTTTTGACACAATTTGCTGATTTAGGTCTTGACGGTGTGGCGGGTATAACCGTATTGTGTCTGGTTAAGGTTGTTGAACGATTCCATAGTCGAGCAACCTGATTCCGCTCCAAAAATCTAGCACCGCCCAATGTTGCTGGTCACAACACTGAGCGGCTAACCCCCAAACTGAAACGGCAGTCTGGCGGCTAACTGGGAATTTTAGCATTCTCTCTAGCCACCCTGCTTTGTAGCGAGCGGGGTGGCTAGGTTTTTGGGGTTTCCCTCTTACCGCGTTATGCAGGAGAACCCCGATGGTTGAGATGTTTGATGCACCGTCTGTACGCAGTTTTTTGATCGGTAGTGAGGGTGAGAGTTGCCCGCAACCGTTGATTTTGCCGCTTTACGTGACCCCGCTAGCACCGGAGCAAGAGCAACTGCGAATTGTGTTAATTAGCAGTCCGGGCTGGGTGCGCGAAACGATTCACGATTTGCATCGACGCAGTTTTGCCAGTGCTGGTGATTGGAGCAGCTTACAGCCCGGTGCGAATCCTGGTGAGGTGGTTAGCATTCTCACCCGACGGCGATCGCGATTGTAGGGGGCGTAGGGGCATAGCATTTGGTCAGTAATGCTCGCCTATTCCCAGACTTATTAACCAAATGCTACGCCCTCTTATGGTGTGGCGATCGCGTGCTATTGCTCTGCTGAAAATGCTTGATCTACTGCCAGCGTTAGGTCAGGGAAGGTAGGTGAGAGCAGGCGATCGCCTGCTCTAAAGGACTTCAAATCATATTCCCCATCTATTAATTGACAGATGGTAACCGTGGGCTGTTTAGGATTGCCAATGAAGCGTCTTCCTCCCAGTGCAGCGTAATCTACAATCCAATATTCCTGAATACCCAACGCTTCGTATTCTCCCAATTTAGTAAAATAATCATCTCGCCAATTGGTTGATACAACTTCCACAATAATCTTGATCGATTTTCCCAACGTGATGATAGAACCGCTTTCCCAGTAGAGTTCGTCAATCAGTGCAGCGTCATTCAACACAATCACATCGGGTTCATACCCAGAGTCACCATCCATAGAACGGACGATGCATTCTTTGGGGATAAAGTAGGGCAAGTTTGTCTGATGAATAGCAGTACCCAGTTCGTAAGCCAAATTGCCTGCCACTTTTGAATGCTTACCTATCGGTTTTGGCATCTCAACAATTACCCCACGATGCAGCTCATACCGATATTCAGAGGTTTCTGGAAGCCACTCAACAAACTCGTCAAAGGTAATCGGCTGTTGCAATGCACGAATCATAGCTTCACCTCATGGTCTTTACGGAATCTCGTTCTGCTCTAACGGACGGACGATCGCCTCTCCTGTTTCTGTGTCACCGCCTGTGTCACCGCCTGTGTCACCGCCTGTGTCACCGCCTGTGTCACCGTCTGTCTCAGTGGCTGAATTAGTGGCTGAATTAGTGGCTGAATTAGTGGCTGAGCTAGCAGATGAACCAGCGGTGTCAGAACCAAAAATTGCATCTAGCGCCTGTTGCAGCGTTTCTGCCATGACAATGCGGTTGCCGTAGGCGACAATGACGCGAACCAAGGTAGGGAGTTTGTTTTGCTCTGCTTGAAGGTAGAGCGGTTCCACATAAAGTAGCGATCGCTCAATTGGAATCACCAACAAATTGCCCTGAATGGCTCGCGAATTGCGCCGATTCCATAATGAAATTTGCTGAGAAATAATCGGATCTTGATTGATGCGGGCTTCTATCTGTTCAGTTCCAAACACCAGCTCTTGTTTGGGAAATTGGTAAAGCAGCATTTTGCCGTAGTTACTGCCGTCTGACCGAGCGGCCAGCCAGCCAATCAAGTTATTGCGCTGAGCAGGCGTAAACGGTTGCAGCAACACAAACTCTTCGGTAGCATTGCCGGTGAGTTCCATAATTACATAGTAGGAGTTCACCAACTGCGTTTGATCGCCATAAATTTCGCTGGGTGCGCGCCATTCATCTTCGCGGTTATAAAAGACCTGAGGATCGGTCATGTGATAGGTCATGAGCTGATCGGCCTGTACCCGGTAAAAGTCCTGTGGGTAGCGAATATGGTTACGCAAAGCAAGTGGCATTGCCTCTAACGGCTGTAGCAACCCTGGAAAAACGCGACTCCAGCTTTGAATCAGAGGGTCACGCTCGTCGGCTACAAAAAACTGCACTGCGCCGTTAGACGCATCCACCACCACCTTGACCGAGTTGCGGATGTAGTTAAAGCCATTCCCATCTGGATCAGAATAGGGGTAGCGATCGCTTGTGGTGTAGCCATCAATTACCCAATAGAGGTAATTGGGCAATGTTGGGGCGGCACTGGGGGATTGATCTTGAGCGTCAGACCCAGCGCGGCCAAAGCCTTGACCCACATCGGCCACTACCAAATACGGATCGGCATCAAACTGGAGGAACGGAGCGATCGCCCTCACCCGACTGGCAACATTGCGGCGAAACAGCAGACGGCTTTGCGAGGTCAGTTCTTCACTAAACAACATCCGCCAATCGCGCAGATGCTTGGCAAACGTCAGCCGCCGCCAGTACGCTCCAATCCCAATGCCACTTTGCCCGTCATAGGTGTTATACACATTATCGCCACCGCTGGGGTAATCCAGCTCTCGCACCTGAGTTTTCACCATTACATAGGTATTCGTCAGCTCTCCAAAGTAAATTCGAGGCTGCCCAATGGGAATTGTCTGCCGCACCCGTGGATCGCTAACCGCTTGTTCAATTCCCTGAACGAAATAATCCGGTAGCCCACCCTCAACCGCCGTATTCACCGGGCTTAGCGTAAAGCCATAGCCATGGGTGTAAATTAGATGTTCGTTAACCCAGGTTTGGGCTTCGGCGGGTACGCTGCTGTAGTCCAGTTCGCGAGCCGCAATTAGCACTTGACGTTGGCCTAACGTGCCTTGGGTAGTGGGAAGCACATAGCGATCGATATCCGCTCCCAGAAACTCGTAGTAGGGTCGAATGCGTTGCAATTGCCGATTGGTTTCTAACAGGGGGCGGGTATCCCACAGGCGAATGTTGTCAATCGTTAGAGCATTTTCTCGCAGCGTTTCAGCCGTTAAGTTTGTTTGGGGATCAAACACATCGACCTGAATTTTTTCTAAGTCGAATCCCTCTCTGGTCATCGCCAGCGTACGTTCTAAATAGGGTCGCTCTAGGGCTAATTCGTTGGGCTGCACTATAAACCCTTGAACCGCTGTAGGCAGCAGGTAAGTGGCGATCGCCGCCACCCCCAAATAGAGCAGCAGCGGTGGAAAGGGATTGGGAACATGGGCGGACGAATGAGGCGATCGCAGCGGGGAACCGCTCCGTGTCGATGTTTCAGCCGCGTTAGCAAATGAGCTAGCAGATACATTCCGATAGCGCCACCTGTCTAACTCTTGTTGGTTCCCCACCATTGGGATGGTTTGACTGGCTGCCCCACGCCGCTTCTCACCCGCCCCCAGCGATCGCCTCAGCAATAGCAGCGATAGTATCAGCGCCGCCACGCTAAGCCCACTGTAGAGGGGCACGTTAACTGTCGCGTTGGTGTAGCCTGCGCCATAGGCAACGCCCGTTGTCGAGTACAGCAATTCGTATCGATCGAGCCAGTAGCTAAGGGCGATCGCCAGCAGTAGCCAACCACCTAATCCACACAAATGCTGCCGCTGACGGCGTGAAAATCCTAAAAACTTACCATCGCTCAGGCTGTGATTCGACAGCAAATAGACTAAACAAGCCGATATAAAGCTCAGGGTAAACAACCCCACCACCCAGTATGTCAACAGCTCCCAAAGCGGCAAACGACAGGCATAAAAGGCAATGTCTAACCCAAACAGCGGATCAACTCGGTTGAACGAAGTCGGATTAGTCGCCAGCAAAAATGTCGTCCAATGGTCAGACAGCACCAGGGCAAACCCCAGACTCATCAACAGGGCGATCGCCCACAGCAGCACCTGAAAAAATATCAGCAGCCCTAGCCCCATGCCAACTACCAACCCCAACAGCCAGGGCTGCTGCACCAGTTGCGCCCCCACCTGCCCGATTGCCTGCAAACGAAATTGCCGGGGCACCTGTGTGGCATCGTTGTACAAACCAAAAGACGGTCGCCAATGGGTAATGGCAATCTGCCCGTGGTAGACCACCATCACTGCCACCAGCAGACTCAGACCGATCGCTAGCGGTAACAGCGATCGCAGTCTTAAACCGCCCAATCTGGAATCTTGGCGTAACTCTGACCCCTCTTGCGCCTGCCGACGGGCGATCGCCAAATTTCCCCACAGCACCGCCAAACTCAGGGCAAACACCGTTACCCCCAAGCCACCCTGTACCCATACCCGCGACCAAAAAACCTGAAGATATCCAACATCTTGGAACCACAGTCCCTCTGCCAACAGAAACGTCAGCAGATCCAGCACCAACGCAACACCCAGTATTACCAACCCACCGTAGACCCAACCGGGTAAAGACGGCAGGACGGGCTTTATTTGAACAGGAGGGGAGTTTGACCTTGATCGTTTAATCTGCACGACATACCAACTTCTAATTGGTTCTAGATTCAGAAGTTTCTTGGGAAACTGTTGAGCAGTCAGCAGTTTTCATTTTAAGGTCAGTTGAGATAGAAACTTGCCAAAGGTAAGCTTCTAAAGTAGTTCAACCTAAATAAAAACCAAATTCTAAAACCCTGCGCCGCCCGCACAGCGGGCGGCGCAGGGTTTTAGAATCTTATATTTAATTAAGCCCATCTACTTATCTCAACTCAGGTTGGGGCTACCCTAGATTAAACTTGCTGCTGAGATAGGGCATTGATGCGCTGACGGCGATGCCGCTCCGCCATCTTTGGTATTACCCTCATACGACGTTTAAACCTAATCCACTCGTCTGCACTTAGCTCAATCTGCTGCCAACTGGGTCGTGCTAACAACCGCTCAGACCAAGCAGTCAACCTTGGATAATTAGTCAAATCAGTTCCCATCTCCGGCATTCTATAAACAAGTGTCCCAGCGACAATCTCGGCCAGGGTCAGTTGTGTACCCGCAAAGTAAGGAGCATCGCCCAATAAATTCTCCAAAAAATTCAATGAATTGATCGCTCGTAACCGCGCATACTCTAGCTCTGTTGGCTTCGCGTTTGAGTTCTCACCGTGAATCAGCAGTTTGATTACCGCAGGCAGCAATTCATTCAGCGTCACCAGTTGCACCATCCGAACCGTTGCCAGAGCGATCGCATCCGTAGGCAACAGCGATCGATCGGGATACCGCGCTTCCAGATAGTCCAAAATCGCCAGAGACTCTATCACCCGAAAATCTCCATCGACCAAAACCGGAACATGGCCAAAGGGATTAAGGGTAAGAAATTCAGGTTCAAGTTGTTCACCGCTTAAATCAACTGGAATCAACTCAAAGGGCAACTGCTTTTCTAGCAAAGCCAACCATACAGGACGGGCATAAATAGAAGGACGAGCGTAGTACAGCTTCAGCATAGAAGTCTTGCAAGTAGGTGGAAATCAAATGGATACAAAAAAGACCGATTGGTCTTTTTTGACGCAAAAAAAGGTGTTGCTGATTTCATGTATAGCGGTAGCCATGATCAATAGGACGCCTCCCTGTCATTCCCGCGCAGGCGGGAATCCATCTGCTCGATAGGTGCCAGCGTCATTCCCGCCTGCGCGGGAATGACGCTGGCATGTCCTAAGCTTTATGACTATGGCTA
>JBBQFG010000010.1:0-44937 GCA_038321765.1 Elainellales cyanobacterium | reverse complement strand
GTTTTTAGACCTTTAGTTGCACATTGCGTGATTTTAACTACGGATCTGTACAGGCATCACCAAATAGGTCATCTTCATGCCACCCAGAGGTGTGACAATCGACGGACTAGTTGCCGCGTTGAACTGCATTTGAACTTCAGTTGTATTGAACGCCTTTAGCCCTTCTAGCAGATAGCGAACATTAAAAGCGATATCCAGATCTTCGCCCGAAATTTGAGCGGCGACGGCTTCGCGTCCGTTGCCCACATCGGGCGCGTCTACCGAAACGACGATTTCTTGCTTAAGGCTGTCGAGGCTAATTTTGACAATGTTGTTCTTTTGGTCGGCTAGAACGGCGATCCGTTCTAAAGCGCTGATGAACAAGCGCCGTTCGACCGTCATTTGGCGAGAAAACTGCCGGGGAATAAGTTGGCGATAGTTAGGGTATTGCCCTTCTAGCAGGCGACTGGTGAGGCGCTGGTGTTCCCATTCAAAAATTAGTTGCCCCTGGTCAAATCGAACGGCGATCGCCTCTACTGACGGATGCATTTGCAACATCCGCTCCAGCTCTCTCAACGCTTTCCCCGGAACAGTCACATCAAACGTCACTGACTTTGGATTCACAGGTTCTACAGGTTCACCCTCGGTTCCCGGTTTCACCGTTTGCACTACCGCCAATCGATGCCCATCCGTGGCAGCAAACTCCATCTCATCGCCCTCCGCAGTCATGTGCACCCCAGTCAATACCTGCTTTGTCTCATCGCCACTGGCTGCAAACAAAGACCCCCGCAGCCCCTCAATCAAAGACTCTACCAGTAGGTGGGTGGCTTCTCCGTTTTCCAGGGTTGGCAGTTCGGGATATTGGTCTGCTCCCATGCCTCGCACTTGATAGCGCCCTACGGCACAGGTCAACGTTACAAGCGCCGCATCTGCTTCGGCATCTAGCGTAATTTCACCGTCAGGCAATCGTGACACAATATCCGTCAGCAGTTTAGCCGGAAGGGTTAATGTACCACCGATTTCAACCTGAGCGCTAAAACTGGTTTGCACTCCTAGACTAAGGTCAAAGCCAACCAAACTAACGCGTTGAGTTGTTTCATCTGCGTTTAACAGCACGTTTGCTAACACAGGCTGAGTGGGGCGCGAGGGGACAGCACGGCTAACCAGAGACAGATGGGTGTTGAAATCGCTTTGAGTGCAGGTAAGTTTCATCGGGGAAACCTTGGGGTTTAAATCGTGCTTGGAAGGCTATCGTATCACCGTTATCCCTCTGGTTCAATTTGTTGTTTGATGTCCCATACATTTGTTCTTAATGAGCGACTTAATGAATTAGAAAATTTATTTAAAGAAAGATCAGTAGTAGTAGGGACTGTGGAAACTGTGGAAAAGACGAGGGGATCGCGGGACACTCTGCCTCTGAATTGATTTAGCCCTGTGGAAAACCTGTGGAAAATGTGGAAAGTTATCCACACTGTATAAACACCCATGGGTCTTTTCCCCGATCGCCTACTAGTTTTCCCGATCATATCCCCATGTTTTCCACAGAAAAACCTGAGTTTTCCACAGCCTGCCTAGCATTTTTAAGTCAAAAGTGCCACAAAAACTTAATATAAAGATAAGGTTAAGGCGTTAAGCCTTGTCGGCACAGCGGGTCGAATAAAGTAGGTTGCCGGAGTTCTATCCAATCGAATGGCGTAAATGCTCCACCATTAGAAATGGAGGCTAAACTGAGAGTAGATTGAATATTACATTTCCTTTAGATTTTGGATCCTAGTGTCTATGAATTCCGTACTTTTAGCCCCCGTTATGATGGCGACTGCGCCCACGGTAGCGCCTCAAAAGTCCGGCCAGACGGTTCACAAGACCTATCCCAACTATAAGGTGATTGTCTTAAACGACGACTTCAACACGTTTAAGCATGTTGAGGAATGTTTAGTGAAACATATTCCTCAGATGACACGCGATCGCGCTCACGAGCTGACCAACCAAATTCACCACGAAGGGCAAGCGATCGTGTGGGTTGGGCCTCAAGAGCAGGCTGAACTGTACCATCAGCAGTTAAGTAGAGAAGACCTGACAATGGCTCCGCTAGAGGCAGCGTAGAGGCAGGTTTTTTTAGAGGCTATGCAATAAGTTAGGTTACAAGTTAGGTTACGTTTAAGCCCCATGCGTCGCATGGGGCTTAAACGTAACCGGGTTCTAATTAAAGCGCGTCGCGTTATAAGTAGGTGGGCTTAATTAAATATAAGATTCTAAAACCCTGCGCCGCCCGCACAGCGGGCGGCGCAAGGTTTTAGAATTTGGTTTTTATTTAGGTTGAACGACTGACCACTACGGAAAAAAAGATCATGGGTAGGCTGAGTTATGGGCGGTAGACTGGTTTGGAATCACTCAACACATTTGCCCGGTCTAATTCCCATTCTTCACCAATTGATCAACGTAGCGGGTATCCAGACGGTTACTCCGGCAGTGCTAAGCCGTTCTAAATCCAATGCGCCGATGTTTCAACTCAAGGTATCTGTCCCTATACGTGGTGGGTACAAGCTAATTGCTCGCAAAGGAAAAACCTGCCAAGAGGTGTTTGTGATTACGCCCCTCAGCCAAGAAGACTTGGAAGAGGCGATCGCCCTCTTACTGTCTCGGTAATTAGACTTCAGCCATTAGAGCAGTTAAAAAATCTCAATCCCATCCAATCGCCGCATGTCGCGATCGACTTCAAACCAAAGCGCTTTGTTTCGGGGATCGGTGCGTAGGGCTTTGTTGAGGTATAGCCGAGCTTTGTCGGGTTGATTGATATCTACCAGGTGGCGACCCCACCGTTGATAGGTGATCGCCTGCCACTGGCGCACTTCAATGTCATTGGGAAGACGCTGCGCCAACCCTTCTACCAAGGCGATCGCCCGTGGAAAGCGCTGCTCTCGCAACATCTGTTGTAGTTGCAGGTAAGCATGTTCCTTAAGCTGCTGGTCGGTCGAAGAGGCGTTAGGGTCTTTTTGAATAGAAGGCTGTTGGCGCAGGTTGGTAGAACGTGCTTGGGGTTGTTTGGCGGGTTGAGTGGGTGGTGAGCTTGGCGATCGCATCTGATGTGCGGTGGGTTTGAGAGAAGGACTGAGCGGACTCACCGAGTCGATTAGTTGGCGGTATGCATCAGTTAATTGAATAAACTTTTCAGCATGGTGTTGATTGCCAGGACTGGCATCAGGGTGGAACTGGCGCGCCAACCGCCGATAGGAAGATTTAATCTCCTCATAGGACGCGCCAGTTCTCAGCCCCAATATCCGGTAGCAGTCGGCCAAGTTCATGCTCAACAACGCAACAATATTTTATGCTAAGTAGTTCAACCTAAGTAAAAGCAAGATTCTAAAAGTCTGCGCCGCCCGCGCAGACTTTTAGAATCTTGCTTAATTACGCCCACCTGCTTAAGCCAGCAAAGCTATGTAGAAATGGCAGAATTAACTAAAATTCTGCCATCAGAGATGTAGATCCGTATCAGCTTGGGCGATCGCTCAAGAGGGAGTTTCGTTGATCACTCGGTCGATTAAGCCATATTCCCGAGCTTCTTCTGCCGACATAAAGTAATCGCGATCAGTATCTTTATCGATCTGCTCAACCGTTTTGCCGCTATGAAATGCCATCAGCTCGTTTAGCTCATGGCGCACCCGCAAAATCTGTTTTGCTTCGATTTCAATATCGGTAGCTTGTCTGCGTCCGGTACCACCCATGGGCTGGTGAATCATAATTCGAGCGTGAGGCAGAGCTAGCCGTTTGCCCTTGCTGCCCGATGCCAGCAAGAAGGCACCCATTGATGCTGCAAGGCCAACGCAAATCGTCACCACTTCAGACTTGATGTGCTGCATGGTGTCATAGATAGCCATGCCCGCTGTCACGGAGCCACCTGGAGAGTTAATGTAGATGTAAATGGGCTTATTCTGGTCGTCCGAATCTAAATACAGGAGTGATGCAATGATGGAATTTGCTAGCGAATCAGTCACTTCCTGACCTAAAAAAATAATCCGCTCTTGGTTGAGACGAGTATAGATATCGATCCACCGCTCGTAGGTGCTACCAGGAAGGCGGTAGGGAACGCTTGGAATTCCAATTGGCATAGGTCGTTTGAGGGGGTAAGGGAGTGAGCAAAGAGCGGGTAAACGGAGTTAGGCAAATCCTGATCTAGCCTGTCAGTCCTGTAAAAGGCGGACTGACAGGCTTGAATAGATACCTATCCCGTTTTAGGTCAGAGCGGGAATGGGTGCAGGTAACTGTTTGGCGCTTTCTAATACACGATCGATCAACCCATACTCTTTTGCTTCAGCCGGAGTGAGGTAGAACATGCGATCGGTATCTTTGGCAATTTTTTCAGCCGCTTGACCCGTATTTTTGGCCAAGATCTCTAGCAAGGTGGTTTTGTTTAAAAGCACCTCTTTAGCTCGAATTTGAATATCGGTCGCTTGACCTTGAGCGCCTGTACGGGGCTGATTCAACACGATGGATGCGTGGGGTAAACTGGCGCGAAAGCCTTTTGTACCCGCCGAAAGAATCATGGCGGCGGTGCCCAATGCTTGACCAATGCAAATAGTATGAACTGGTGGCTTGATGTAACTCATGGTGTCGCAAATGGCGAATGCTTCGGTTTCGTAACCTACTGCGTCGCCGTCGTACCAGGAAGTACCAGTTGAATTGATGTAGAAGAAGATAGGCTTCTCTGGATCGTCAAATTGCAGGTAAAGCAACTGAGCAATGATGAGTTCTGTCACATCGATCCCCACTCTCCGTTTAACATCGTCGGAGGAGAACAGCGGCATACCCAGGTAAATAATTCGCTCCTTTAAGAGCAAGGACGGTAAATCTGGTGGGGGTGTACGATAGGACGAATCCCCATAATAGGGAGACTGAACGGCCTGAATGGGTGAACTCATAGCTTAATTTGCCTTTGCAGTTGCCTAAACAAGAGGCATTGTTTTTAACATAGTAGCGTGAACCCAGTATCGGTTGCAGGCTAGAGCGGGAGAGATGACCGTCCTGCTCAGAACTAAAAAGGTGCAGCTCACATAACTTATCCGTCCCGCTACGACATAATATCTGAGGCATCTGAGGACATTTCTTTGAGGCATCTCCTGTTCGGTTCTCGTCACCTGGTTCATCTCCCTTGGCTAACGCCACTATTAAAGGATGTTTTAAAAGTCTGATTGTTAGTAGCAAAACGTTTTAGATCCCCCTAAGTCCCCCTTAAAAAGGGGGACTTTGAGTCCAGTTCCCCCCTTTTTATAGACGCGAAGCGGCTTCCCGAAGGGTAGGGGGCTAGGGGGATCAACAGGGTGCCTAAAATCACAGCAGACCACTTTTCAAACATCCTCTTGGGCGACTTAGCTCTTGGTTTTATTTAGGTTGAACTTACGAATTGTTTTATGGGTAGTGGTATTGATGTAAGGATTTTTTGATGGGCGAAGCCCGCCCATCAAAAAATCCTTACCAATTTAGGACTACCGTTTTATGTAGATTTCTGGATTTTCCTAGGAGCGTTGAAACTATGAAAGTAGGTCTGCAAGTAGCGCTAAGTGATATCAATCTGGATGTAGCGCAGCCCACTAGCCAGCGTCAATTAGCGATTTCTATATCGGCGATCGCTGATTCCTCACAACCTGCTGCGCCGCTGAATCTGTGTTTGATTTTAGACCACAGCGGCTCAATGAATGGGCGACCGTTGGAAACGGTAAAACAGGCTGCTCAAGAGATTGTGGATAACTTGTCGGTGGGCGATCGCATTTCAATTGTGGTGTTTGACCACAAGGCGAAAGTGTTAGTACCCAGCCAGGTGATTGATAATCCAGCCGGGATTAAAGTTCAAATCAACCGCCTAAAACCGAGTGGGGGTACCTCTATTGACGAAGGGATGCGACTGGGGATTGAAGAACTGGCAAAAAGTAAGAAAGATACAATTTCTCAAGCCTTTTTGCTAACTGATGGAGAAAACGAGCATGGGGATAACGATCGCTGTCTCAAATTGGCACAGCTAGCGGCAGACTATAATCTCACATTGAACACATTGGGGTTTGGCGATAATTGGAACCAAGACATTCTAGAAAAGATTGCTGACGCGGGTGGGGGTACCCTGTCCTACATTCAGCAGCCAGAAGATGCCGTTAGCGAATTCAATCGCCTATTTAGTCGAATTCAATCCGTAGCGCTGACCAATGCCTATTTGTTGCTAACCCTATCGCCTGGAGTGCGCCTGGCTGAGCTGAAACCGATCGCCCAGGTAGTGCCCGAAACGATTGAGCTGCCAATGGTACAGGAATCTGGCTCGGTCGCCGTCCGCTTGGGTGATTTAATGATTGATTCGCCCAGGGTGGTGCTGGCCAATCTGTACGCTGGACAATTTGCTCCAGGGCAACATGTGCTGGTAACTGCTCAAATTCGCTACGACGATCCGTCGCAGAATCAAGAGGGGCTACTGTCTGATCCGGTGACAGTAGTCGGAAATGTTAGTGCTACTTTTCAGCCTACCCCCAATACTCAGGTGCAACAGCATGTATTGGCTCTGGCAAAATATCGTCAAACCCAAATTGCTGAGCAAAAACTTCAGCAAGGCGATCGCTCTGGAGCCGCTACAATGCTACAATCAGCGGCCAAAACTGCCCTGCAAATGGGGGATCAAAGTGCTGCAACTGTACTTCAAGCAAACGCCACGCGATTACAAGATGGGGGTGATCTGTCCGAGAGCGATCGCAAGAAAACGCGCATTGTTTCAAAAACGATTCTTCAGGGTTAAATCCTGCTAAGGTTTCAGCCTAGATCGAGACAGCCCCATGCTGACTAAATCTGGTTTGCGGAGTAAGCTCTCTAGCTTGGCTTCTTAGCTTTCCAGGTGCCGCCGTAGGTGTAGGTAGGGTTATTCTGGCTAATGCTGGGATGACAGGTCTCGCAGACAAATGTCCATTGTCTCGACTCGTTCCACTGCACGCGATAGAGAATTGGGACAGACTGTAAGCAGCGATCGCACAACTTTATTCGGTGACGTGGCATGATGATTCCACTGGGCGGCAAAACCACCCTACACAAATAATTTTAGAGACTAGAACCTACTAAGGGAACTGCGTTGAAATAAGATACCGGCTCAAGCAGAAGGATTATCCTGGATTCCCGCGCAGGCGGGAATGACACCGGGATGATTTTTGTTTACTGATCCCTAAGTAGATGGGCGTAATTAAACATGAAATTCTAAAAGTCTGTGCCGCCCGCGCGGCACAGACTTTTAGAAGCTTGTTTTTATTTAGGTCGAACTACTTATTATCCTTGCGTTACTGCAGACGACTGCTGGGGACGGGCAAATATCATGCGACCTGCGGATGTTTGAAGCGCACCTGTTACCGCCACACAAATTTCTTCGCCAATGTAGCTGCCGCCATCTTCAACAACTACCATGGTTCCGTCGTTTAGATAGCCTACCCCCTGAGCAGGTTCTTTGCCCTGTTTCACAATTTTCAGATCCAAATTATCACCCGGTAGGTAAACAGGGCGAATCGCCTGAGCCAGATCGTTGATGTTAAGCACAGGCACTTTCTGTAAACTGGCAACCTTGTTGAGATTGTAGTCATTGGTCAACAGGGTGCCGTTGATGTCTTGCGCCAACCGCACTAGCTTGGCATCGACGGTATTGACATCGTCATAGTCGGCAGGATGGACACCAATCTTATCGGGGTAGGCTTCTTGAACCCGCTTGAGAATATCGAGACCCCGCCGACCGCGTATCCGCTTTTGGTCATTTGAGGCATCGGCCACTTGCTGCAGCTCTTGCAAGACGAACTGAGGCACTAAAATTTGCCCTTCTACAAAGCCTGTTGCCAGAATGTCTTCGAGTCGTCCGTC
Source organism: Elainellales cyanobacterium (assembly GCA_038321765.1). Classification (GTDB taxonomy): domain Bacteria; phylum Cyanobacteriota; class Cyanobacteriia; order Elainellales; family Elainellaceae; genus CASBQJ01. The sequence continues at coordinate 37,092 of JBBQFG010000010.1, read as the reverse complement.
AATAATACAACTTGTATCCAAAACCTTTGGGGGAACTGGTTTCAGCGTTCCTTCTGCAACCAGCAAAGTTTCCATGCTGTTGGGGTTGATGAGGCGAAGGAGCGATCGCCCATGGGTATCGGCCAAGTTAATGCCACTGAAGGCAAACATAATACTCCCTAGTACCGCTGCCAACGGCTTGATAAAGGCAAACTCCCCAGGAATGGGCAGTAAAAAGATGGGTGCCAGCATTAAGTTGGCTACCAATAGCCCCACCACCAACCCAACAGAGCGGCTAAGGAGCATATCTACTGGCATCTCTTGCACTTGGCGTTCGACGCGGCGGTAGCTAGTTTGTGCCACCAACCCTAACGCTAAGCCCAGTAACGCGCCAAATCCAGCCGTCACAACACTTAGCCCATCAAGACTGGTCACTTGATCCAGCACTGTAATAGGCAGCAAGTCAACACTGTAGTAGCCAACCCCTGCCCCTGCTAGGATGAATGAAATAATAATAATTGCGTCAATCATAATTCCAGCCTAAGACCTGGATAAGAGTGCGGCGATTCCAAACGAACACAAGGTCAAACAAGTTTGGAGCACAAACGGACGAGGGAATCGAGCACAAGCGGACGAGGGAATCGGGAGACTTTTAAAGAGTAAGCGTGCCAAACGCACCAAAACCCTCAAAGTTTTAGATACATAGTGACAGTATATCGCTTAGGTCAATACGTCTGGAGTTTTGCTAAGTTGAGTCAATTCATTGCTCTGCGACAACCAATGAGGACTCAGTTTCCGACTTCGACCGCAGCCTATGTCCATATTCCCTTTTGCCGTCGGCGATGTTACTACTGCGATTTTCCTGTCTCGGTTGTGGGCGATCGCACTCGGGGCGAGACATCGGCGGCGATCGCCCAGTATGTGACCACGCTCTGTCAAGAAATTATTAGTACGCCAACGCTAGGGAAGTCCTTAGAAACCGTATTCTTTGGCGGTGGCACTCCCTCTTTACTGTCTGTTGCCCAACTAACCCAGATTCTCGTAGTGCTAGATCAGCACTTTGGCATTGCCCCCACCGCCGAAATTTCCGTTGAAATCGATCCTGGCACGTTTGATTTGCTTCACCTTCAAGGCTATGTGGCAGCGGGTGTGAATCGCGTGAGCTTAGGAGCGCAAGCGTTTCAAGCTGATCTGCTGCAATCCTGCGGACGCACGCATACGCCAACCGATATCTACTCAGCCGTGAAGTTAATTGAGCAGGCAGGGCTAGAGAACTTTAGCTTAGACTTGATTTCAGGCTTGCCTCATTTGACGATGGCGCAGTGGGAAACCTCGTTAAAAGAGGCGATCGCCCTTCACCCTACGCACTTGTCGGTGTACGACCTGACGATTGAACCCGTCACTGCTTTTGGTCGATGGTATCAACCGGGCAACAGCCCGCTGCCAACGGACGATATGACAGCTCAAATGTACCGCGTGGCACAGCACCATCTAACGGCGGCTGGGTACACGCATTACGAGATTTCTAACTACGCCAAACCCGGTTATCAGTGCCGTCACAACCGGGTGTATTGGGAGAACCGTTCCTATTATGGGTTTGGCATGGGTGCTGCTAGCTACACCTTAGGGCAACGCTTCGTTCGACCACGTACCCGTCAGGCCTATTTTCAATGGTTAGAAACGTTCTGTACAGCGGGTAGTGTTCTCGACTGTTCCCCAACACCACCCGAAGAAGTTCTGCTAGATCAGTTAATGCTGGGATTGCGGCTAGCAGATGGCGTGAGCTTAAAACAATTAGCACAAACATTTGGAAAGCAAACCGTTCTAGCTATCGTGAATTGCTTAAACCCGTACTTGCAAAAAGGGTGGGTTGAACCGATAAAGGACGGGTTGGAGCAGAATAATCCGTTGAGTTTGCCGCAAATAGAGCGCCCAGAAGAACTCAGAATGTGGGGCGATCGCATTCGGCTCACCGACCCGGAAGGGTTCCTGTTCTCAAATGCAGTTCTATCCAGTCTGTTTGAGAAATTGGGTTAAAGGGCTTCTTGGGAAAATTGCTTCTTAAGAACTGGGCTGCCAAAAGCTCCGACTCTTGAAGATATACCCATTAAAGATGGCTCAATAGCTGTTCCAGGGAGATGAGCTATGGGGAAAAGCTGAAAAGTCTGAGCCAGAGCCGTTCCAGCGTCTTTTGACCTCCGGAGCTGAAAAGCTTTACTAGCAAGCATTTCAAACCCTTATCTTCAAATACCTCCCCGGAATCCCTATTGAGCCTTAAGATTTATCCATAACAAAGCTTGCGAGAGGCCGCTGTATTGAATACAGCGGCCTCTCGCAAGCTTTGCTCAATCTTCTCTGTAGGAGACTGTACTATACACCAACAGCGGTCTTTTTGTTGAGTGTTTGTTGTGGTTCAATGCCGTCTGGCTCGAGCGCTTCGCCTTCAACAAAGGAGCGCAACATCCAAGCCATTTCTTCGTGTGCTTCCATCAACCCAGTCAAAAAATCTGCGTTGCCTTGATCCTGAAATTCATCGCTGCACTGGTCGACGTGCCCTCGCAGGTTGCGAATAATCTGCTCATGATCGTCCAGTAGGTGAGCCACCATTTTAGTAGCCGATGGAATCACGCCGGGGGTTTCCTTGATGGAGGCCATCTTCAAAAAGCCTTCAGCCGTCCCAACTGGATAGCTACCTAACATGCGAACCCGCTCCGCAAGGCTGTCTATGCTGATGGTAAGAGCGTTGTACTGCTCTTCCCAAAGCTTGTGCAGCGTCCGAAATTGAGGACCAACTACATCCCAATGAAATTTCTTGGTTTTGATCAACAGTAAATATGCATCTGCTAGATCATGGTTCAGCAGGTTAGCAACACCTTCACGCTGGCTGTCCGTGAGTCCAATATTAATCTTCCGCATCTGAACATCCTCCGATGTGTTTCTTTATTAAGGGTCACAGTTCCACTAAATAAAAAAATCAATCTAGAGCGGGAGATTCTCAACCAACAAATCTAGCAAGATGTAGATTGGTTTTTCATCCTTCGAGGGGTAGTCCTAAATTTGTTAGGATTACCAACTTTATGTTTAACGAGAACGCCAGATGCACAATCGGGCATGGGTTCTCGTTAAGGCAGTCGGTCGGAGTATGCTTTTGGCTAATTTAGAAGGCGATCGCGTGCGTAAACCAATCCCCATAGCTGACGAATTTAGTTCCACTCGGTAAAAATCTAAGCGAGAATGCTAAATTCACCCATAATGGCTACTCGTAAGCCCATAATTCCTACATTTAGCGTAGACAGACATGAGGGGTGTAATGGTAATATCCTCGAAGAGGATTAAATGTAGCTTTTTGTAAAGCAGTGACTTACACTGTAGGCTACCTTTTGAATCTATTCATCTGTACATAGGCTTCTTACTATAAATCTGCGTCTCTGTATCGGTGTAGGCATTACCAATCTATTAATTCTGATATTAATTCTGAGTAGTTGAGCCATTAATTTATGGAAGGTGTGTGTTCCGCATGCCTCTCAGACTATCAATAAAAATTTAGAGCTAACAACACCTCGTTTCGTATGCAGGCATGTTGTAAGGGATCAGCAAACAAAAATCATCCCGGTGTCATTCCCGCGCAGGCGGGAATCCATGATAAGCCTTCTGCTTGAGCCGGTATCTTATTTCAACGCAGTTCCCTAAGTGATTAGGATGAGTTAAACTTTCAACCATCGTGTTGATTATATGGTGCTGATCGTTGTTGTCTTGATGCAATTGCGTTTTTGGGGGTTGCTTATGGCTCGTTATACCTGCCTAGTCAAGGTTGCTACATCCTTAGATCGTTTCCGATGTTCGCTAGAAGAAATGTTGCGCTCTTGCAACTGCGATGTCATTTACGATACGGATGACTATGTAGTAGCTCGAGAGATTCCAGGTGCAGTGACCTATGCCAAGCTAGTCACTGTGGAGGTTCTAATTGACAAGCCTTCAGAGAAGCCTCTAGCTTTGAGTGACGAAGTTCGCCTTAATTTTGTAGTGAAAAATGAAGAGCTTCCGCTACAAAATGATAACCACTGCTGGCGCATGTTTAGCTTAGTAAATCAAGCCGTTACCGAAAGCCACTCGTGGCATTTAATTGAACATATCGCTGGATAAAGTGAACAGCGGTATGGAGATAGTTTTTAGAATCATGACGAGCTGTTGCATCCCTTCACCTTACAGCGGTTGGTTCTAGGTGCCCCCTTCAGGCTTAAATAGAGATTGGGTTTAAGCACAGATAGATTGGACTTGTGGCTCAAATTGCTTCCTTGATAAAATCCTAAGGCAATTTACATCTGTCTAAAAAGCATCTATGTAGCAAAATCACCGTGCAGAAAATGCTGGTGTATAAGAGATCTTCTGTAATCTAATCTGTAGACTGGTTTTAAGTGAATTGCTGTGGAGCGAATTGTGATTCGTAGCTGTGCAGTAAGCGACCGATTTGAAGTTGGCCACTGTGTAAACTATGATGAGGCTATCTACTGAGACTATCTTGCACAGCATTAGTCGCTGTTCGAAGTCTATCTTGAGACGGAATGTCAAAATAGATTTCTATCCAGATTGGAGTCTAGAGCCATCCACAGTTCTTAAAAGCCGGGTTGTTCTTAGATTCTTAAGTCTTAGATGCTTAGGAAATAGTCAACTTAGAGATTAGAGGCTAAGAGCGTGTTTCGCTTATGTTGGTTTAGTTCAAGCAATGCATCTTCAGCAACATCTATCAGAGCAGAGTATTGTCCTGAAGGCGGGAGACTAACGTGGTGAGTGATCGTGACCTGAATTTTCAACTCAAGGTTGCTCAACGCCAATTGGATATTTTGTCCCAGCTTGCTAATGGCAATTCTCCGATTGAAAGCGCTTCCTCAAATTCAGGGGAGCTGGCTCAAACCTTAGCAGAGCTACAGGCTACGGTGGCAGAGGTTTACAGAAAGCATAGTGATCTTCTAGCTCAATACGCTACAGCCAGAGCAGATAGCGAATATTACCGGGAACTGTTTGAAACGGCTCCTGAGGGTTATTTGGTGACAGATTCAACCGGTACTGTTTTAGAAGCTAATGGGGCGGCTTCAATTTTGTTGAAAGTGGGGCAAGACGATCTGGTGGGGCGATCGCTGAGTGCCTTTATTCAACCAGACGATGTTCAGCCGTTGTTGTCGATGCTGGCATCGTTAAACCATGCAGGGATGCAGAACCAGCAGCTTGAAGTTGCTTTGAAATCAAGCCTTGATCGACCAACGTTTGTCTTGCTGCGTGCAGGTACTGTCCAGACTGTTCAAGGGCAAGTTGAACGATTGCGGTGGCTGATGCACGATATCTCGGAGCAAAAGTTGCTGGAGCTGTCGCTGCGGCAAAAGATTGAGCAGGAGAGAGTGATCTCGACCATCACGCAGCGCATTCGCCAATCCCTCGACCCGCAGGAGATTTTAGACAACACAGTGGTGGAAGTAAGAGAGGCTCTCAACACTGATCGGGTCGTGATTTATAGCTTTGAAAGCGATGCGGGAGCGGTAGTGGTTGCTGAGTCAGTTGATCAGCAGTGGCTGTCGCTGTTGGGGCTACGGGTTGGTCAGGCGATCGCAGATCAAAAAAATGTGCTGCACCGACGAGGCAGTGCTGATGCCATCGACGATATTGAACAAGCGGGCTTTGCTCCAGACCTGCTGACGATATGTCGGCAGCAGCAGATTCGAGCGGCGTTGATTGTTCCGATCAAACGTGAGGAGAAGCTGTTAGGCCTGTTGTGTGTGCATCAATGTTCTGGAGGGCGAAGCTGGCAGGCGCTGGAGGTCAAGCTGTTGCAGCACTTGATTGAGCAGGTGGCGATCGCCCTACACCAATCTAGGCTTTACCAACAGGCACAACAGCTCAATGCCGACTTAGAGCAGCAAATTCTCCGCCGCGCTGAACAAATGGAGCGGGTGTTGAAATATGAGTCCATGCTGAAGCGTATTACCGACAAAGTGCGTGACTCGCTGGATGAGAGTCAGATCTTACAAGCGGCTGTGCAGGAGCTAACGCTTGTGTTGGGTTTGGCGGGCTGTAACGCTGCGCTGTATGACCTGGATCAAAACACCTCTACCGTCCGCTACGAATATATTCACTCCATTCCGACGCTTTTTGGCCGCGTTGCCCAAATGGATGATGCGCCTGAAATCTACCACCAATTAAAGCTCGGCCACTATTTTCAGTTTTGTTCGCTCTATCCCAATCCAGAGCGCGGCGAGGTTGCTATGCTAGCCTGCCCCATTTTTGTAGATGCCAATTCGTCTCAGGGCATGGAGCAGATGGTGCTGGGAGATTTGTGGCTGATTCATCGCAAGGATTACGTCTTCAACGAATCTGAAATTCGCTTAGTGCAACAGGTGGCCAACCAATGTGCGATCGCCATTCGCCAAGCTCGTCTCTACCAGGCGGCTCAGCTTCAAGTTACCGAACTAGAACGGCTGAATCAGCTCAAAGATCAGTTTCTTAGCACCGTTTCCCATGAGCTGCGTACCCCCATTGCCAATGTCAAAATGGCGACTCATATGCTTAAGTCTGCTCCTACTGAAAAAAAGCGGCAGCAGTATCTCAATATATTAGAGAGTGAATTAACCCGTGAAGCAGAGCTGATTGATGATCTGCTTGACCTGCAACGGATGGAAGAATCGGTGTTTCCCATCTCAGCGGAAGCGATTCATCTGCCTGAATGGTTGCCTAAGCTAGTTGAGCCATTCCGCACTCGCGTCACTAGCTATCAGCAAACGCTGACCCTATCGTGTCGACCCGACACCCCAGCGCTCAGCACCGACCCAACTATCCTGCGGCGCATTCTAGCCGAATTGCTGAACAATGCCTGCAAATACACCCCTAAAGGTATGGGGATTGAGCTATCGGTGCAGTACTTGCCCGGTCATGACGCTGAGTCGAGTCCGTTAACCCGCTTCAAATTGCGGAATCAGGCAGAAATTCCGTCTTCAGATATGCCTCACATCTTCGAGAAGTTTTACCGAGTGTTGCAGGTCGATCGCTACAAACACGGCGGCACAGGGTTAGGGCTGGCGCTGGTACAGCGGCTGGTAGAGCAGTTAAATGGTCGCATTGACGCGACTAGCGAACAAGGTTGGACAACGTTTACCGTGACTGTTCCATCGGTTATTTATCCAGCAGAATCGCCCGTCTAAGCAACGACTGCTATAGAGTAGGGGATGTTGTGTGCAGCGTTTCACCATGCCCTTATCCGACACGCCCCTGATGTATCCTGCTAGCCCTCTGGGTGATCAGGTGGACGAGTATCACGGTGAGGCGATCGCCGATCCTTACCGCTGGTTAGAAGACCCAACGTCTGAACAGAGTCGTGCCTGGATTGAGGCGCAAAATGCTGTCACGTTTGGGTATCTGAGCCAGATTAGTGGACGCGATCGCCTGCAACAGCGTCTCACCCAGCTCTGGAACTACGAAAAATACGGCATTCCCTTTAAACAAGGCGATCGCTACTTCTACTTTAAAAACGACGGCTTACAAAACCAGAGCGTGCTCTACACGTTGCCGAATCTGGATGCGGAGCCACGAATCTTGATTGATCCCAATCCGCTCTCTGCCGATGGCACCGTCGCCCTAGCGGGTCTAGCGCTGAGTGAAGACGGGAGTCGGCTGGCCTATGGACTCTCTCGCTCTGGTTCAGACTGGACAGAGTGGCATGTACGGGATGTAGAAACGGGTGACGACTTGGGTGACCACCTGCAATGGGTTAAGTTTTCTGGGGCGACTTGGACGCATGATCACCAGGGGTTTTATTACGGACGCTTCGACGAGCCAAACGAGCAAACGCAGCTAGAAGACCTGAACTACTTTCAAAAGCTTTACTACCATCGGCTTGGCACCCCCCAGTCTGATGACATATTGGTGTACCATCGACCCGATCAAAAAGAGTGGATGTTTGGCACCCAAATTACGGAGGACGGGCGTTACCTGCTGCTCTACGTTTCTCAAAGCACCAAGGCCGAAAACCTGCTGTTCTATCAAGATCTGAGCTGTCCTGATGCACCGATTGTAGAACTGATTAACGACTTTGAAGCCAGCTTTAGGGTAATCGACAACGAGGGTGATCGCCTCTGGCTACGCACCACGCTAGATGCACCGCGCGGTCGCGTCATAGCTGTGGATTTGACCAATCCAGGCCGTGAGCACTGGCAAGAGCTGATTCCCCAAGCGCCTGAAACCCTAAAAGGGGTGGGCGTGCTGCACCACCAGTTCATTGCTTCGTATCTCAAAGATGCCCACAGTCAAATCAAACGCTTTGCCCTAGACGGTGCCTACTTAGGCGATGTGGCGCTGCCGGGATTGGGTTCGGTGGGTGGGTTTGGCGGCAAACCCGCCGATACCGAAACGTTTTACAGCTTCACTAGCTTTACTACTCCCACTACAATCTACCGTTACAGCCTGATTACGGGTGAAAGCACCCTGTTTCGTCAGCCCGCGATCGCCTTTAATCCTGCTGATTATGAAACTACGCAAGTCTTCTACCCCAGCAAGGATGGGACACGGGTACCCATGTTTATCACCCACAAAAAGGGGCTGATGTTGAACGGGCAAAACCCGACGTATCTTTACGGCTACGGGGGCTTCAATATTTCGCTGACCCCATCGTTTTCGCCGAGCTTGATGGTTTGGCTAGAACTGGGTGGCGTGTATGCCATGCCCAACCTGCGCGGCGGCGGTGAGTATGGCGAAGAGTGGCACGAAGCGGGCACTAAGCTAAAGAAACAAAACGTTTTCGACGATTTTATCGGGGCAGCGGAGTGGTTGATTGCCCAAGGCTATACCTGTTCAGAAAAGTTGGCGATCGCCGGAGGTAGCAACGGTGGTCTGCTTGTGGGTGCCTGCATGACCCAGCGCCCCGACCTGTTTGGGGCAGCACTGCCTGCTGTTGGCGTGTTGGACATGCTGCGTTTCCACAAATTCACCATTGGATGGGCTTGGTGCTCTGACTACGGTTCACCAGAGAACGCTGAAGAATTTCAAGCCCTGTATGCCTACTCTCCACTTCATAACCTCAAACTTGGCACCGCCTATCCTGCCACTTTAATTACTACCGCCGACCATGACGATCGCGTCGTACCTGCCCATAGCTTCAAATTTGCTGCGGCTCTGCAAGCCGCCCACCAAGGAAATAACCCAGCGCTGATTCGAATTGAGACTAAAGCTGGACATGGTGCCGGAAAACCAACGACCAAGCAAATTGAAGAAGCTGCCGATAAATGGGCATTTTTGGTGCAGACGCTAGGGGTAGAAAGCTAAAGAATTGTGTTGCGGCGCATTCTTATCGGTATAGAATTTTACCTGAATCGGTGTTCTATGCAGCAATTCTCAATTAACGGCTGAGAAGGGGAACAGGCTTAGCCCGTTCCCCTTCTCACAGTTCTGCACGCAAGTCGTTTAGCACCGCGATATGAACTTAAGTAACAAAATATACAAAACTCAAGCTATACCTGGTTTTTAGAAGTATTTTTATGTCAAAAAACACCAATACAGATTAGGTCAGGTTAATTTAAGCACCCCTAAGTGGGCAAGATCTCTGTAATGATTTGGCTCTCAACAGCCTACGATAAAGAGCCTATGACTTACACGTCATTAAGCTGTGACTTCTCAATCGTCTTCAATGATACGTGCGAGAGACTGTTGAGTAGTCGTAACGGGTTAGCTTTCTCCCTGTTCTCCCCTTCTTAAAGTTCGTTAGGAAAATTGTCGATGGCTACTATTATCGGAACCGCTGGTGTAGACTTCCTCGTTGGCACCACCACGTCAGACTTAATCTTGGGCGAAGATGCAAACGATACACTGCTAGGTGAAGCCGGGAATGACGAGCTGTATGGCAATGCAGGTGATGATCTCCTGTTAGGCAAGGCAGATAACGATTTGCTCAATGGTGGTGCAGGAAATGACACCGCATCTGGAAATGACGGTAATGACCGACTGATTGGTGAAGATGGCAACGATTTTCTCTATGGAGACGCGGGTCAAGACCAGATTTTGGGTGGGCTTGGCAACGATACGCTAGTAGGAGGTGCCGGACGCGACACCATGACGAGCGGGCAAGGTCGAGATGTCTTTGTGCTCAGCAATGGGAGTGGGGGCGCGCAGTTAAGAGCAGCAGATATCATCACTGATTTTCAGGATCGACAAGATCAGATTCGCTTGGCTGATGGTCTGACGTTCAGAAACCTCAGCATTACTCAGGGCACGGGCAGGAATGCTAGAAATACAATTATCCGAAATAGAGTTACAGGAGAGTATCTGGCGGTTATTCAGCAAGTCAATGCTAGAAATATTACTCGCAGAGACATCAAACTGATCACCTTGCCAGCTCAAGACACGGCGGCTCCTGGAGTTGCTAATTTGGCGATCGCCACCCCCAACATCACGACAAGCGGGGGCACTACCCAAACCTTTACCTTGCAGTATGCTGATGCGGTTCAGCTCAATAGCGCTAGCTTCAGCGCTGGAGATCTACTGATCACGGGTCCCGAAGGCTTTAGTCAGGCTGCTAACCTAGTTAGTTTTACGCCCGCAGGCAATGGCACCTCTCGCACTGTCACCTATCAGATCGCTGCTCCGGGTGGCACTTGGGATGCTAACGACAACGGCAGTTATCAAATTACTCTCCAGACTCAACAAGTTTTTGATACCAGTGGAAACTTTATTCCAGCCACAGTGCTGGGTAACTTTGCGGTAAATATTCCGATTCCTCCCAGTTCTATTTCGATTGCCGTTGCCCCTAGTACCCTGCCCGAAGACGAGGGCACTGCACTGGTCTACACCTTCACCCGCGCAGGGTACATTCGTAATAATCTTCCTGTTTCGTTTAGCTTAGGCGGCACAGCGGTTCGCAATACCGATTACGTTCTCACAGGCGGCACGGTGACCGGAAATACAGGAACCGTTACGTTTGCGGCCAACTCTGCCACCGCTACTGTTCGGGTTACACCAACGGCTGACAATCTACTAGAGACGAATGAGGGTGTCGTTCTCTCGATCGTACCGGGTACAGGCTACTTACTAGCCCCTGCCAGCAGCGCCACGGGTACCATCACAGACGATGAGAGCCAAATTGCCTTGGCCATTACACCCACTAGTGTTACCGAAGACAGTGCTACTAATGAACTGACCTATACCTTTACTCGCACAGGCTTCACTAATCGCCAGATTGTCGTTAACTTGACCTTGGGGGGTACAGCAGCGTTTGGCGGTGCCAACGGCGATTACACCATCTTGACCTCCCCTGGCACGATCAGCACCTTTGCGGCAGGTGCTAGCTCGCTCACCTTTGGGGCAGGGGAAACCAGCAAAGTAATTAGGGTTAAACCCGTTGCCGATGGTTTGTTTGAACCTGATGAAACCGTTAACCTATCACTGGCTAACGGCACGGCTTACATCCCTCTATCTACATCTCCAGTTCAGGGAACTATCCTCAATGACGAAAGCCAAATTACAGTAGCGGCTTCGCCCACCTCGGTGTTAGAAGATGGCACCTCAAACTTGGTCTATACCTTTACCCGTTCTGGCTTTACAGGCAGCGTCTTGACCGTAAATTTCTCGGTGGGTGGAACCGCTGCATTTGAAGGTGCAGAAACCGACTACACCGCCTCGTCTAACGCGGGCACCTTTACCTTCGGTGCTACTAGTGGCAGCTTGAGCTTTGCTGCTGGCGAAACTACTCGAACGGTGACGATTGACCCCACCACAGACAGTCTTCAAGAACCCAATGAAACGGTCGTTCTAGGAGTTACGAACGGGACAGGATACGTTGTGGGCACCCCGACTGCTGCCACTGGAACTATCCTCAATGACGAGGGCAGTGTGAGCTTAAGCATTAGCCCTGCTAGCGTCGTAGAAAATAGCGCGACTGACTTGGTTTACACGTTCAACCGTTCTACGTTTGTTAGTAGCCCTGTAACCGTGAACTTTACCGTTGCCGGAACCGCAGTATTCAACACAGACTACACAGTCTCTGCACCCACGGGCACTACGATTACCTTTGACGGTACCACCGGCACCATTGTATTTGGCTCAGGAATCACATCTCGAACGCTGAGAATTACGCCCATAGGCGACTCGGCTCAAGAGCTAGACGAAGACATTGCCATCACATTGCAAGACGGCACAGGGTATACCTCGGAAACCATTGATCCGGTGGTGGGTACTATCCTCAATGATGATGCAACGGTCACCCTGTTGGTAGCACCCGGTAGTGTTGCAGAAGATGGTAGCACCCCTCTGACTTATACTTTTAACCGCGTTGGAGCCACCTCGGATGCATTGACCGTCAAATTCAACGTGGGGGGAACAGCCACCTTTGGTGGAGGAAACGATTACACCGTCAGCGGTAGCGCCTCCTTTAATGCGACGCAAGGAACCATCACCTTTGCACCGGGACAAGCTGCCGTCACGCTGGATGTTACACCCGTTGTGGACTTGACGACGATTGAACCAGATGAAACGGTGAGTCTAGCCCTGGTAGCGGATGCAGCCTATACAGTAGGTACTGTAGACCCAGTTCAGAGTACGATTCTTAACGATGATGGCGTTGTTAGCAATACTAACGACAGCGGTGCTGGATCGCTGCGTCAAGCGATTTTGGCCGCCAACAGCAGCACCTCACTGGTCAATCCTACTATCACCTTTACCGGAGCAGCTCTGACGGGCACGATTAATCTAGAATCAGCATTGCCCGACCTGGCTCGCAACATGATTATCGATGGCCCTGGCGCTGTTAACCTGACGGTGCAGCGCAGCGGTAGCGGCAACTATCGAATTTTTACGGTGCAAAATGGGGTGACGACAACCATTCAAGATTTGACCATCGCCAATGGTAGTGTGAGCGGGGGCAATGGGGGTGGAATTCTCAACAACGGTAATTTGACCTTGCAAAATAGCCGTGTTAGTGGCAACACCGCAGCGCTAGGAGGTGGAATTTACAACCAAAATGGCACCCTCACCCTCAACAACACAACGGTAGCTAGCAACACTGCAACCAGTGCTGGGGGAGGGATCAACATTCAGTCGGGTACGGTGAATCTGGTCAACAGCTCTAGTATTGAAAGCAATATGGCAACCAGTATTGGGGGTGGTATTGCAAACTCAGGGACGCTGAATGTGACGGGAACGGGAACTACCAGAATCTCATTCTCTGGAAACCAGGCGACCAATTCTGGTGGGGGTGGAATCTACACCTCTGGAGTTACAGCCGTAGACTTTAGCAATTTTGTGAACAACCAGGCCAGCACCATTGGTTTAGGGGGAGGTGCGATTCTCAACGCTGGCGGCACACTAACGGTGGGCAATAGTGTTTTCAACGCTTCGCCGCTCAACTCACCCAACAACATTGCGGGTGGGTTCACAAACTTGGGAGGGAATACGCCGTTGAATCCATAAATAACCTGTAGAGACGCGATTAATCGCGTCTCTACGATTAATCGCGTCTCTACGGGTTATCCACGATCGCCCCTTTTACCTTTTCTGCGGTTGCGGGTGCGAGCAGGACCCCGTTGCGGTAGTGACCAGTCGCTAAAATAACGTTTTTATATCCAGTCAATCGTTCTACTACTGGGGCGGGTCGATTTTGGGGGCGCGGGCGTAAGCCAGACCAGGTTTTGAGAATTGTGGCGTTGGCTAGGGCAGGGCAAAGGGCGATCGCCTCTGCCATCACTCGTTCCAGTTGAGCTGGATCTGCTATCACGTCGCCTGTTTCAGGGGGAAACTCCACTGTTGCCCCTACCCAGTACTCCCCGTTTCCGAGGGGCACAAGGTGGATGTCGTTGCCGGTAATGACGGGCTGAAAGGTGCGATCGCCCAAGGGTACGTCTAGTTTTAACCGCACTGCTTGCCCTAGCACAGGACGAATTTGGAGAGTGGAGGTTGAAGGTTGAGTAGACAGGGATTGAAGCAGGTGTGTAGAACCAAGTCCCGCACTCACCACCACCCAATCTGGTGAAAGGCTACCTTTGTTCGTGTAGAGCTGACAGCAGCGCTGAAGGGGTTCCGAATGGGCAGATGGTGGTTGAGCAGACGGCTCAATCGGATGAGAACTTAAGCCTGTCACAGTCGTGTTGAAGTCAAATTCGACACCGTTCTGTTGAGCCGCCGCGACTAATGCCAGCGTTAGAGCTGTGGGATCAACCTGACAGTCTTGAGGAGAGTAAACGGCGGCAGTCAGGTGTGCCGTTGCAATGTGGGGGCAGCGATCGCTCACTTGCTCAGGAGACCATAGTTCTAACTGCCATCCCTGCTGGTGGCGCAGCTCTGCAAGCGTTTCCCAAATTGTTAAATCATCGGCAAATTGCAGTAGTAAAATGCCCTGCCGATTGACTGGAATGGAGCGCTCCGTTAGGGCTTCTAGCTCTGGAATTAAGGTGCTGTAACGCTGCATACTGGCATGGCGCATTGCCCAAGCGTTGCCTTTTACCTTTTGACTGACTACGCCCATCAATACCCCAAGAGCCGCTCCAGTTGAGGCTTGAGCAGGAGGCTGCCGATCGATCACCGTGACTGTTAACTCTGCCACTTGGCTCAGCTCGTAGGCGATCGCCGCTCCCACTACGCCGCAGCCAATTACAACAACCTGAATCATCCGTACATTGCCTTGATAAAGTCGCTTAAAACATTGATATCCCGTAGGCTTAGCCCACGAGATATCAATGTTTGGCATTGCTTAATCTGGGTATGATTTTTTTGAAAGGGGCGCTCATCGCCCCTTTCAAAAAAATCATACATAAAATCAGCAACACCCAATTTTTTAGAATTAGCGGTTAGATATTATAGTCATAGCCATAAAGCTTAGGACATGCCAGCGTCATTCCCGCGCAGGCGGGAATCCATCTGCTAGATAGGTGCGGGGGTGGATTCCCGCCTGCGCGGGAATGACAGGGAGGCGTCCTATTGATTATGGCTATCGCTATAGTTGACCTGCAATCTTAACCGTCTTCTCCAGTGGGGATCAAGTTTAAGAAGGCATCAAAATCCTTTAGGGCTTCGTTGTAGTTGAGAAATGCCTTACGAGAATCGGTTGTGATCGTGGCCTCATCAATCTGGTTGAGGTGGCCAAAAACGGCCTTCGCCGCAGCCAATGCAGCAGGGCGGGCTTGCTTGGGTTCTAACAAGCGAGCCATGTTGGACAGTTTGAAGCGTAACTCACCCAACGGGCCGTGAATGTACGATTGCACATCTGTCCATTTCTCTTGTTGTACCAATGGGGGAATGTCTAGCATCCGCGCCCGCAGATCTTCCACATCAGCCGAGTATTTCTGAATTTGAGCCAGTTGCGTTGAGCTGTAAATCGGCCCTTTAGCAACGGGTGCTCCTCCACAGCTAACCAAAAAGACAGCGATCGCTGCCAACACTAAACTAAGAACTGACCGATATCGCTTCATGACCCTATTTCTTTAAATTGCTAACATTTTTTCTATTCCTATTGTGGCAGATGGCACAAGTGATACAGCCCTAGATTAGGATGACATTGGTAGTCACAGTGACGAATATGCGCTCTTTCTGGTCTGATCCATATTTGTGGATTCATCTAGCGGGTCTTGCTGCTTTGCCCCTGTTTTTGGAACTTTGCTTCTTGGGCTTGGCCGTGGGCGATCCGGTTTTGCCCGTCTTCCTGGAGGTGCTATTCGTTGCTGGGGTAGGCATTGCACCTATTTTGTGGATGCAATGGCAGCGACCTTTTTGCATTTTTAGCCTAGTTGCTCTTGCGATTAAGCCAGAGTTTTTGACTGAGCAGCAGCGGCGGATATTACGACTGTTCAAAGGTACTGAAGGCCAAGTGCTAGCCGGGATCAGCGCGATCGCCCTGTTGTTTCTACTATGGCAGATCTACCGCGTTGCCCCACTGGGTACCGAGGCGGCGGCGCTGTTTCCCCAAACGCGACTGTTTGGCTTGGGGTTGGCGGCGATCGCGTTCTTGTGTTGCAATTTGTTTTTACAAGTGCCGCTAAGCGTGGCGCGCGTCATGCTGGCTAGCGATACTAAGCTAGCCAGTTTGATTCCTTACCCTGTTGAACAGATTGCTAGCGACTTCACGCTTTTGGGTTTGCGAGTGAAACAGATTGTTCCCCCGCTGCTGGCAGATGCGCCAAAACCGATTAAGCCCGTCACTCCACGCGCTCAACGAGTCCCCCGATCTCCTGTGTCTGGGGCTTCTGTTCTTGCTGAGCCAGACGCGCGATCGGAGCTATCTCCCTGGGACGATGGTTCAGATACTCCAGATTCGCCAGTAGAACAAAATGACGCGATAAAGCCCAGTAGTTTGAGCGAACTGTTAGAGGTGGAGGAAAACGCTACGGCTCCTCTGACGAGTATCTCAGAGTTGGATGTTTCGGAGATGGGGTCTGATATTCTGCCAGAACAGCCTGGGGAAGATGTATCAATGGCTACTTCTGCGTCTGAAAACGAGTCTGAAAGCGAGTCGGAAAGCTTTGAATTAGACGTTGCAGAATCCAACCGTCTTGAACCGGAAACCAAAGACATATCTGAGCTATCTGCCGAAGCTGGGTTCAATTTTTCCCCAGGCTCGCCTGATGCTGATTACAATCCGACTACAGACTCTGGCGATCGCCCCGACGGTTAGGACAAGGACATAGTTGTGGGTGTGCTGAGCCTACTCACAACTATGTCCTAATTCATCTGGCGATCGCCATAACTTGAATCTACCCTGAAGCTGGCTTGAACCTAAGTTGAACATTGCGTTTCAAAGGGTTTCCGAATTGATGGTGTCTGACTACACAACTGATTTTTCAGACTACGCTATTGTGTAGTGAAGATCCAAAAAATGACTTCTCCTCACTCCCACCCCAGCAGATTTTGCGAGGTTTTATGTCGGTTTCTTATACCAGTTCCCAGCAGCTCCCAGGCGACACGGCTATTTGGGATAATTTGAAGCGGGCGATCGCTGCCAGTTCGGGTTTTCAGCGTTGGCAACTAGAACACAATCACGACGTTCAGTTGTCTGCACCTAGCTTAGAGCAACAAGTTCGCCGCTATCTACGCGAGACATTAGAAACGCTGGCCTATTGAGAGCCCGCCTGGAACCACGTTCTAGAACGATTGCAAAGCCTTTTTCCATTAGAGATTTTTTCATCAAAAAATTTTACATACTAAGGAGCGCCAAGCTTTGAGCCTGGCGCTCCTTAGCGTTTTAGTACTCAATTGAGTACTAAATGTAATAGCCTGCCGTAATGCATGTTGCACTGAGACTGACGGCATTCCTTAATCTGGGTATAATTTTTTTTGAAAGGCACGCTCAGCGTGCCTTTCAAAAAAAACATACCTGAAATCAGCAGCACCGGATTGACCAATACGCTTATTTATCTAAACGTTTCTGATCGCGGGTCTCAACGCGCTGTTCTAGCCGAAACAGCCACACCATTAGCGCTACTACACCAATCTGGAGCATCAAATTTGGCAGTGCGGCTGCGGTGTCTCGTCCTGCTAATGCCTGCGTTAAAAAGATAAATGCCCCAATTAGTCCCGATATGCCAAACGATCCATAAACAAATCGCCTCAACCCTCGGTAAGGAGCTTTAGATTCTGCTTTCAAGCGCGCATAGAGTTCTGGGTCTTTTTGCTGCAATTGTTTGCGTCGTTCTGAAGGAGTTTCGTCCATAGGTTAGCTAGCCGGGAAATGTAGCAGTCTGAAAGTTTAAGCGTCCCCTACTCTCCGCTGGCTGAGCGCAGTCGAAGCCAGCGGAGAGTAGGGACTCGTGACCCAAAACTAGTGGTGCCTCTGAGCGGTATACCAGTTCTGCAAAACCAGTCGATGAATGTCTTGCCACGGTAAATGAGTGGTGTACGCTATTTTGGCACAGTCTTCATATTCAGGCTGGGTATTGAGAATTTCGCCGCCCGGTTGAGCACGAGCAATCTTCACCCGCACTGCGCCATGAACCGTATTGACTGAAATTATCTCCCGATGGAGTGCGGTACGTTGCTGTAAGGAATGACGAATTCCCAGGGTTGACGTTTCTTGAAATAGAACGCGTTCACAGTTCTCTGCCTGAGCAGGATGGCAAATTACGGTAAGCAGCGTGCCTAAGCGAGATTTTTTCATCATTACAGGCTGTGTGAACACATCCACAGCACCCGCTTCAAATAATCTGTCAAACGCATAGGCGATCGCCTGGGGATTAGCATCGTCAATCTGAGTTTCTAAAACGGCGATCGCTTCGGTCGCAGGGGGTGAGAAGGACTTTTGGGCTTGCGGGTTGGAGCTTTGAGATAAGTGAGTGATGGGCTGATTTGAGCTGCCTTCTCCAATCCACAGCCGCAGAATATTTGGAATTGGCAGGTCGCGAGACCCCGCACCTAACCCAACGCGATGGATTGTCATGGGTGGGGGCGCACCAAATTGAGCGGCTAGGGTAGTGGCGATCGCTGCTCCGGTGGGGGTTACCAATTCTCGGTCGATGCCGTTGCTGTATACTGGCACCCGACGCATTTCCCATAGCTTTAACACGGCAGGCGTAGGAACTGGCAGCCGACCGTGAGCTGCCCAAACCGTCCCACCGCCAGTGGGCAGAGCAGAACAATAAAGCTGATCAATCCCCAACCAATCGAGTCCTAAGCAAGTGCCTACTATGTCTACAATCGCGTCCGTCGCGCCCACTTCATGAAAATGCACCGCTTCGGGAGGAATGCCGTGTACGGCTCCTTCTGCTACGGCGAGTTGACGAAATACCGCTAAGCTCCAGTCCTCGGCTCTGGCAGAAAAACCAGCAGATTTGATCAGGTGCTCAATTTCAGGCAAATGACGACTGGTATGAGTAGCAGCATTTGTCGAGGGCAGATGGCTGACTAGCTCGGCCGTCGGGGAGTTAGGTTCGTGCCCTTGAGAATGGTTGTGCGGGTGTTCGTGCGAATGCTCGTGCTCATGACGGTGCTCATGCTCATGGAAGGGAGGCTGCTGGGAGCGATCGCTTGTTTCAGTCTGCTCATGCTCAGGCGATCGCCCGTCAGTACTGGTAGAGGGGCGGTGAAGATCTAATAATTCACGTTTCTCAGTGGCAGTAATTTCTGCTGGGGGCGACTGCTGATATCCTGCAAAGGTGGGATGGGGATCAACCCCTGGCTCGGCATGAGCGACATTAACAGGGTCGGGGGGGCGATGCAACTCAACATGAACCTTCGTAGCGGCTTGACCGTTACGATACACCGTTTCTGCTCGTAGAGTGTATTCGTGCGAAATGCCCAGACGCTTTAGCTGTTCTGCTAAGTACTCTAACGGCACACCCGCGTGAACCAGGGCTGCCAGACACATATCCCCCGCCACACCTGTGGGACACTCAAGATACGCAATTTTCGTCATAGTGGTAGAGAGAGGGGGTCAATCTTCTTCATCATCAGCGAGAGTAAATCAATGGGCAAGCTTCAGCAGGTTTTCTATGGCTACTGTCTACACACTCCATCCAGAGACACCGCAAACGCGCACTGTAGGACAAATTCGGGATGACCTGCGACAAGGAGCCGTCATGCTCTACCCAACCGACACAGTGTACGCAATCGGCTGTGATTTAACGGCTAAGTCTGCTGTGGAGCGGGTGCGGCAAATTAAGCGCATCTCTAGCGACAAGCCGTTAACCTTTCTCTGTTCGTCACTGTCCAACATTGCCAGCTATGCCCATGTCAGCGATGCAGGCTATCGGTTAATAAAACGGTTAATCCCAGGGCCTTATACATTTTTACTGCCTGCTACCAAGCTAGTACCTAAACTGGTTATGGATCCAAAACGCAAAACCACAGGCATCCGAGTGCCCAATCACGCCATCTGTCAAGCCTTGCTGGGGGCGTTGGAAAATCCAGTGATTTCTACCTCTGCTTCGACAGTTTTTGGGCAGTCAGGAGAACGAGTGTCAAAAGCAGAGTTATTTGATCATCTCGATAAATTAGTAGATATCATCATTGATGACGATTCAGCGGTAGGGTTCCAGGTTTCTACTATGCTGGACTTAACGGGTGAGGAACCTATTCTCTTGCGAAAGGGTCTAGGATGTGAGGCGGTCTCCGGGTTGGTTGCAGAGGCAGAGCGTTGACAGGTAACGGTTTGAATAGAGTTGTGATTGGGTTTCCATAATCATGCTCCAATTAAGTTAAGTAGATGGGCGTAATTAAATATAAAACCTTAAAAGTCTGCGCCACCCGCGCAGCGGGTGGCGCAGACTTTTAGAATCTTGTTTTTATTTAGGTTGAACTACTTAATCCGGACTTTTCAGCTAGTCGCCGATCGCACGATCGCCCCTAAACCACTTCTACAACTGTCACCCTATTTGAGTGGACAGTAACAGCGATTTAGAGGTG
Organism: Elainellales cyanobacterium; assembly: GCA_038321765.1. Taxonomy (GTDB): domain Bacteria; phylum Cyanobacteriota; class Cyanobacteriia; order Elainellales; family Elainellaceae; genus CASBQJ01. The sequence goes on along the minus strand of JBBQFG010000010.1, from coordinate 16,761 downwards.
TCGCCATGTCTGAAGTCCCCAGAGAAAAGGGGGTTCGCCAATGATGGAGTAGCCTGGGTTGAACTCAATCGGTTACATGCCAGCCAAAAAAGTGACATACCCACGTCTAGTCTCACCGTAGTCTCCGAGAACTGGCGTGTAGATAATTATGGCAATCGAGGATGGGACGGTTTCTGAACGTCGGCACTCATCTTCGGCAGTTGCTCTACCCATGTGTGCATTACCTCAGGTCTAGTCATGAATGTCGAACCCGCGAAATCTCCAAGTCCTTCCGGCGTAGAAGAGTCTGACTCCTCCCAAACATTGAGCCAGAACGCCCTATCAGAGGATGTTTTGGCTAACCTGACTGCAGACGTTTCATTACCAGACGAGACTGTGAATGCTGTTTCGTCAGATCAGCCCTTAGACCAACTTGAACCTTTACCGCCGACAGAACCCCCCGTCGAAAACATTAGGCTGGTGCAGCGCTTGTTGACCGAGTTGCAAGAGGCTCTGTCCCTATCACCCTCTGCCGCTCCCTCTGCTAGTGCCAAGGCAGTAGCTACTCGCATTGTGTCTGAGGTAGAGCGAATTTGTCTTAAAAGCGATCGCATCCAAGCTTCTGGGCAAGTTCAGTCATGGCAGGTTACCCTCTCTCAACATCGCCTGCAAAAATGCTTGACATACTACCGCCAAGGTTCGCGTCGAGGGCGGGTAGATTTGCACAGCCACCTCAGCGCGATCGTCTATCGGCACATTGCCCATAGTCGCGCCCAATTAGGCTTTCAAGCCCGCTACGAGTTAATCGAAGACTTTATGCAGGGCTTTTACATTGAGGTGCTGAAGGCGTTTCGTAAAGAAAACTATTTAAGCAGCACCTATAGCCCTAAAACTCGTCTAGAACTGGCGGAGTATATGGCATTCACCGAGCAGTATGGCAAACGCCGAATCAATTTACCTGGCCGCCGCAACCAGCAGCTCATCGTTCTGCGCGCCCAAAGTTTTGCTCGCCGTCAGCCTGTAGAAACCTCAGTAGATATTGAACTGGCAGTAGAGTCAGGGCGGGGTGAAGATGGCGATGTCCATAGCCGTTCGCCTGTGATGCAACAGGTGCGGGAGCAGATGGTAGCGGATGCCCTTGACCCATCAGAAGGGGTACTGCGCGATCGCGTAGTGGATGAGCTGGTTCAGTATCTAGAAGCCCAAAAGCAAACTGACTGTATTGACTATCTAGTTTTGAAGATGCAAGATCTGACTGCTCCCGAAATTGACGACATTTTGGGACTCTCACCTCGCAAGCGCGACTATTTACAGCAGCGATTTAAGTACCACGTCGAAAAATTTGCCCGCTCTCATCGCTGGCAGTTAGTACACCAGTGGTTAGGCGCAGACCTCGACCAAAACCTGGGGATGCCGCCACAACAGTGGGAAGCCTTTCAGCAGCAAATTTCGGCAGAGCAGCGGCAATTGTTGGAGTTAAAGGGGCAAAAGGAGAGCGACCAGGCGATCGCCCAAGTATTGCAATGCACCCCCAAACAAGTTCACAAGCGCTGGGTTCAGCTATTAGAGTTAGCATGGCAGTTCCGCAACCAATAGCTCTACAACCGCAACCAATAGTTAGCCTGCTATCTTGCCTGTGGAGTCATAGATCCAATTCATGATTCGAGGTGGCTTGCTCCTCTTTTCTATACATGGTATGGATGACTACTTTTATGGCTGGTCAGTTTTCTGATGAATATGCACTTACATTAGATAGCTTGTCGGTGACGCTAAAGAACTCTTACGACAACCTGAAGAAAGTGAATCTTTCCAAAGAAGACTTGGATTATTCCAGACTGGTTGTTAATCGGTTACGAGCCTTTTACTGTGCTCAAGACAGCATCAAGAAGTTTCTTGATAAGCGACTTGCACAAGCTGGTGCAGACTTTTTTGTGGAAACAATCCTTTTCTCGTTGAAACTTTTTAATGAGGTTGAAAGACTAAATTTCGAAGTCGTCTCAGAACGTGCGATCCAGCGCAAGCGAAAGGCAATCCGGCCTGATATCAGTATCTGGAGAGGAGATGCTCTACTTGCTGCTGTTGAATGCAAAACTCAGCTTGGCTGGAGGCGGCATGACTGGGCTGCCCATTTTGATGACCGTGAACAAAAACTGCAAGAAATTTTTCCGGGCGCAAAAATGTTTCTGTTAGTCATGACGAATTGTAACTGGTCAGGATTTGGAAATGACCCAAGATCAGGGCAACAGCTACTCTGCCTTCTCAAAGACTGCTGGCCGACACAAATTTCCCAAAGCTTTGACCCGTTGATACTAGAGCACCCAATTGAACGCCTCTTTGAGCAAGTTAAATGTCTGTAAGCCAATGTTAGTAGTGGTTCTAAGGGAACATGCTTAGGCGCTGGCAACTGTGCTAGTTTTAAACCAGGTATTCAATGCAATTCTATGACTGCCTTAGTCCAAGAAATTCTCAACAGCTTTGATAGGTTACCTGATACAGAGCAACTAGAGATTGCCCTCGAAATCTTGAGGCGAATCATTAATTTTGATTTTCCACCTCTGACAGACGAGGATTTAACCTTAAACGCGGAAGAGCTATTCTTAGCCTTAGACCAGCAAGAACCAAACTATGAGTAGCCCTGGTCGTGGTGAAGTTTGGTTGGTGGATCTGGGCTATGTTGCAAAGGTTAGGCCATGTCTAGTGGCTAGCATTCCAGCTCTGATACAAGATCGAGCTTTAGCGACACTGATTCCTCACACGACAAGCCTAAGAGGTTCCCGCTTCGAGGTTGATGTTAAAGTAAGTTTTTTGAAGCTAGGAGCCTTTGACGTTCAGAATCTTGTCACGATTCCTCATGCTAAGCTCCTGAGAAAATTAGGGAAATTGGACTCAGAGCAGTTATCACGGGTTGAGGATACTTTACTTTTCTGGCTTGGGTTTAAGGATATAGACCTTGACAAGGAATCATAGAGATCTGGCATGGCTTACCGCTGGCTAAGTAGTTCAACCTAAATAAAAACCAAATTCTAAAACCCTGCGCCGCCCGCACAGCGGGCGGCGCAGGGTTTTAGAATCTTATATTTAATTAAGCCCACCTACTTAACACTGCGTTGGTGTGGACGGACGAGAGAACTTGGGGCTGAGTTCGAGGTTGCTTGTCGCCGCACAACTTTGCCGTTCTGCAACCAAATAGTTCTGTAACCAAATAGTTCTGCAACCAAATAGTTCTGTAACCAACACAGACTTACGCCCATCAAAAAATCCTTACATCAATACCACTACCCGAACATTCAGCAAATTGCAATGATGCTGCAAGGGCGGAGCGCCTACAGCATCATTGCAATACGTGAGTCCCATGCCGTTGACCCAAAAGCTCTAAAGACCCAAGGACTTAAAGACATCGTTCTGCCGTCGCCGCCGATGCCTGACTCAAATTTGCGCCCAAAGTTAGTGTGTAGACAAAGGGTGAAGAACCAGTGCAGGTCATGGGTTGGCGGTCGATTCGCCGGGGAGAATACCAAGAATCGGCGGTAACAGTGAGTCGTCCATCTGACCAGTCCAATTCTCGTACAAGTAGCGAATTGGTGCGTCCACTGCTAAGAACACCTGTGAGAAACGTACCTGCGATGGGGTTGCCCGTATTTGGATTCAGCCGTGCAATTACTGCCACTTGAGGGCCGCCCCCACTGCCATAGCTACTCAGCCAGCCTCGCGTACTAAACCGACGATAGTCTTGCCCAGCCGTTCCCTGGCTCCCCGTAGCGGTAAATACTGCATACAAGGCGTTGCCACCATTCCACAACAGGCCATAGCCTTTTCCGTCATCGCCCGTTGTTTCATAGTCAGTACGGCACCAAGTTCGTCGCCCCCGATCAAACCGCACTACAATTGGGTTTTGGTTATCGCTAGAGACTTGCTGATAGCCAGCGTAAATGTGCGATCGCCCAAATGCCACCACTGGGCCACTCTTGCGCCGAATCACGGCCTCCGAGTCTCGACAGGAAAAGCTGACTGAATTTCTAACGGACGATTGCACAACAGCTTCAGCCGGAAAAGCCGTACCGAGCAGCGTCACTAAGCTCAAGCTGAATCCTAAAGCGACTGCTAAACCAGAACGCACGGAACGCGGGCAAACCTTTGCAGGAAAGCCCGTCTGAAACAATTTTGCAGCCATAACGTTGAATTGGGTGAGGGTATACAGGCGTGGACTTTAGCGGTGATGCGCCCCCAGCTCCTTAAAATTTCAAAAATTTGGCTTATGGTTGCTTACAGGTGAGCAATCATAAACTGCCGCCAAGATTTTTCTAACCTTAACTCACCGACTCCAAAGAGCGGTTCTGTAGAATTACCGTCTATTCCAAATCAGGCTCTAGGTTTGATGTACCTAGCCCCTGTTGGAAACGCTGAGTCAAATTTTCATCATTAAGATAAATAGCCCGAATGTCTTCTGGCAAGGCTTCTTCCAACCCTCGATAGCCCTTTTGCAGCTCGGATTTAACCTCGTTGGGAGACATGTATTCTCCTTCTGCTTGTAGGTAAGCAGAGATTCGAGTCTCACTCCAGTTAAAGGTTTGTGCCATCAAAATCATCAATCGCTGAGCGGGAGAAAGCCGATCTAGAGCTTGCTCGGCATAGCACCACAAAGGAGGCGGTGCGGCTTGTAGTGAGTAGTTGATCGACTCAACCGATGGTAACTCTGCTCGGTTGATGCAAACCGCCGTCACGTTGATAATCCAGGCCTGCAACGTTTTTTCTGGTGACGTAGACGGATCAAGGTCTAACCCACCCAATTCGTGAAAAACATGCCGCCACGTGTGAGCAAATAGGTAGTCTGCCTGAACGGGCGATCGCGCCGAATGGCGAATCAAGGTGTAAACCAATGGACTGTAGCGGCAGTAAATGGCTGCAAAATATTGCCCCGCATCGGGATGGCGCTGAAATAGCGTCAGCAATTCCTGATCGCTGTAGTGAAACAAAGACTTGATCAGGGGATGAGTTGCTTCAGGCAGAGCGGGAATTTGCACAGCCGTAATAGTCCAAGGTAATATAGTCTAGGAATAATATGAATTAAATCATCTCTAAATAGTAGCGGTTGCCCCCGTCAACGAATCAACAACGAATCAATCTGTTGATAAACTGCCCCATAGCTGAATTTGCGTGGATTACAGTACTTTTCAAGTGCATGAGGTACATTTTTTTGATAAAAAGCCGCGCGCCGCGCGGCTTTTTATCAAAAAAATGATTTATCCGAGCGCAAAGCGCTGCACGTAGCAGGCAGGTTTAGTTTCTAAATTTACATCTTAAATTTAAGAGCCGTATGGCAAACGTCAAAGCAAGAAGGGATGAACCGGATATACTGATCTGTGTTGACTAATGGATCTTGGCGATCGCAGTGCTCTGCGGAGCTAAACTCCACTCATAGTCTCTAGTCTGTTGCCTAACGTGGGAAGTATGAACCCAGGAATCGATTTACAAGCAAGTTTCGTTCAGGCCTTGGAAGGGTTTGGTCTAACCGCAGGAGTTGCCAAAACCGTTTGGATTCCATTGCCTATGGTACTCATGGTTGGGGCTGTAACCGTTCTAGCGTTGGTCTCGACTTGGCTAGAACGAAAAATTTCTGCCGCCGCCCAACAGCGAATCGGACCTGAGTACGCAGGGCCTATGGGAATGTTAATTCCTGCTGCCGACGTACTTAAGCTTCTGTTTAAAGAAGAAATTCTGCCAGCAAAGACAGATCCTTGGCTGTTTGCGATCGCACCTATGCTGGTGTTCATCCCGATCTTTCTGTCCTATCTGATTGTGCCGTTTGGACAGAACATAGTCATCACCGATATCAACATCGGCGTATTTCTGTGGATTGCACTCTCAAGTATTGCCCCTATTGGCTTGCTGATGGCCGGGTATGCATCCAACAATAAGTACTCCTTGCTGGGGGGGTTGCGAGCCGCAGCTCAGTCCATTAGCTACGAAATTCCCCTGGCACTGTCTGTTCTAGCAGTTGTGATGATGTCTAATTCCCTTAGCACCATTGATATTGTGCAAGGGCAAGCAGACTACGGCATTTTGGGCTGGAATATTTGGCGACAGCCGATTGGGTTTGTTATTTTTTGGATTGCTGCACTGGCAGAATGTGAGCGGCTACCGTTCGACTTACCAGAAGCCGAAGAGGAAATTGTTGCAGGCTACCAAACGGAATACAGCGCTGTCAAATTCATGCTGTTCTATGCTGGTTCCTACGCTAACCTTGTGCTCTCAGCCCTAATGGTGGCCGTTCTATACCTGGGTGGTTGGGAATCTCCTATTCCAGTTGGTCTGTTAGCTAACTTAATTGGAGTTAGTGAAGATACTCCCTGGCTTCAGGTAATTACTGCCAGTTTGGGTATTGTCATGATGCTCTTTAAGGCGTATCTAATGATCTTCATTGCCATCTTGCTGCGTTGGACGGTTCCTCGCGTGCGGATTGATCAACTGTTAGACTTAGGCTGGAAGTTCTTGCTGCCTGTTTCTTTAGTGAACCTATTGCTGACTGCGGGCTTAAAGCTACTCTTTCCAGTTGCTTTTGGGGGCTGAGTTCGTCGGTTCAACATTAAAGTCTAGTTAGGTCAGTCTCTAGGCCTGGTTGCGAAATTCTGCTCTCACAGGCCTGAGTTACATACGTTAACCCATCCATTTCCATCCTTCATCCCGTCCTACCATGCTGAAGTTTCTCAAGCAAGTTGGTGACTACACAAAGGAAGCCATTCAATCAGCAAAATACATTGGTCAGGGGTTATCTGTCACCTTTGATCACATGCACCGTCGCCCGATCACGGTTCAATATCCTTACGAAAAGCTGATTCCCTCTGAGCGATTTCGGGGACGAATTCACTTTGAATTCGATAAGTGTATTTCCTGTGAAGTTTGCGTGCGGGTTTGCCCAATCAATCTACCTGTCGTGGATTGGGAATTCAATAAAGAAACGAAGAAGAAAAAGCTCAATCACTACAGCATCGACTTTGGCGTTTGCATCTTCTGTGGCAATTGTGTGGAATATTGCCCTACCAACTGCCTATCAATGACAGAGGAATACGAACTGGCCACCTATGATCGCCATGAGCTGAACTATGACAACGTTGCCCTCGGACGTTTACCCTACAAGGTGACTGAAGATCCGATGGTGACTCCATTACGCGAACTAGGGTACTTACCCAAGGGCGTGCTTGATCCTCATGACTTGCCTGCTGGCTCTCGCCGTGCTGGTAAGCTTCCCGAAGAAATTTTGGAAGATCTGGAGAACGCAAAATAGAGAGCTGAAGCAATCTGTTACCTGCTCTCACTTAGCCCCATATGGCTGAGCCTCCATTCCTGCTCGTTGAAGCCCTCTTCTACAGTCCTAAGCTCAAGCGGTCTTTAGTCGCCCTTAGGGATGAGCAAACAAAAATCATCCCGGTGTCATTCCCGCGCAGGCGGGAATCCATGATAAGCCTTCTGCTTGAGCCGGTATCTTATTTCAACGCAGTTCCCTTACCTTATTTTTAGCCCCTAAACAGGAGATTGATTGTGAACCTGGCAGATGGCGTTCAAGTTGTTTCGTTTGCGTTGCTAGCTGCCATGATGTTAGCAACTGCCTTAGGCGTGGTGTTGTTAGACAACATTGTGTACTCAGCATTTTTGCTGGCAGGCGTTTTTATCAGCATTTCTGGTCTATACATTTTGTTAAATGCTGGGTTTGTCGCCGCTGCACAGATCCTAATTTATGTAGGAGCTGTCAACGTGCTGATTTTATTTGGCATTATGTTGGTTAACAAGCGGCAAGACTTTGTTGCCGTGGAAAAAGCATGGATTGGCAAAGCCGTAACTGCTTTAGTCTGTGTCGGTTTGTTTGGTTTATTGGGAACGATGGTAGTCGCTACACCTTGGACAATCTCGAGTGCCTCAATTGCCGGAGATGACGCGATAGTGGTGATTGGCAAGCATTTCTTTAGCGATTTTTTGCTCCCGTTTGAACTAGCTTCTGTCTTGCTCTTGATGGCGCTGATTGGGGCGATCGTGATTGCACGACGTGAATATTTACCAGAGGAGACGGGTCCTGATTCTCAATCGACGTTGACCTTGCCAGAGCGACCTCGTGAATTGACAACGGGTGGCAGTCGTTAGGCTTTTGATTTAAATGAACGCAGATATTTTTTATGAACGGTACCGCAGCCGCTTTTCGTAAAAATACTCGAATTTAAAGATATCCGAATTTCCTTTCTTGTACCTTTTCTTAATCTTCAATTCGACTCATGGAACTTCAGTATTTCCTTTTGCTAGCCGCCGCTCTTTTCTGTATTGGCATCTATGGGCTAGTCACTAGTCGCAATGCGATCAGAGTGCTGATGTCGATTGAACTGTTGCTGAATTCAGTGAATCTGAATCTGATGGCATTTTCTAATTTTCTTGACCCTGCTGAGGTAAAGGGGCAGGTTTTTGCGGTCTTCGTGATTTCGATCGCGGCGGCTGAAGCGGCGGTTGGCCTAGCGATCGTGCTTTCTATCTATCGAAATCGCGATACGGTAGATATGGAGCAGTTCAATCTGTTGAAGTGGTAACAGGTTGAGAAGATGAGCGTGTGCAGCTAAAACAAGTCATTATTATTCATAAGTCGGGGCACTCACTCAGTCAGCGTTGGGCAGAGCGCTGTGCCAGCGAGTTAGAAGCTCGTAACTGTCGGGTTTTGCTGGGACCAAGCGGAGCAAAAGATAATCCCTATCCGGTATTTCTGGCATCGGTATCTCAGCCTATTGATCTAGCGGTCGTTTTGGGTGGAGATGGTACAGTGTTAGCGGCAGCACGGCACCTAGCGCCGGAGGGTGTGCCAATTTTGGCGGTTAACATTGGTGGCCATTTGGGGTTTTTAACCGAACCGCTGGATTTATTTCAGGATTCGGAATTGGTATGGGAACGGTTGCTGGGCGATCGCTTTGCCGTTCAACAGCGGATGATGCTGCAAGCAACGACGTTTGAGGGCAACCGGACTAATTTGGAACCGATGAGCGATCGCTTCTTGGCTCTGAATGAAATGTGCGTTAAGCCTGCGTCTGCTGATCGCATGATCACCTCTATTTTAGAGATGGAAATTGATGGTGCAGTCGTAGATCAGTATCAGGGAGATGGGTTAATTATTGCCACCCCTACGGGATCAACCTGCTATACCGTTGCCGCGCACGGCCCGATTATTCATCCCGGCATGGAGGCGATCGCCGTTACTCCCATCTGCCCCCTGAGTCTTTCTAGTCGACCGATTGTTCTACCGCCGGGTTCTGTAGTTAGCATTTGGCCTCTGGCCGATCCTGATATCACCACAAAACTGTGGATGGACGGTGTGATGGCGACCTCTATCTGGCCTGGTCAACGAGTTGATATCCGCATGGCAGAATTTTACGCTCGTTTCATCATTTTGCGAGACAACTACTCTTACTATCAAACTCTCCGCGAAAAGCTTCAGTGGGCAGGGGCGCTGGTGCCGTATAACAATAATCATAGAAATTAGGGTAGTGGTATTGAGGTAAGGATTTTTTGATGGGCGGGCGAAGCCCGCCCATCAAAAAATCCTTACAAGTTTAGGACTACCTTCTAATTTTTTAATCCTTTCAAAAAATCGTATAGGCAGTGTGCCATTTGCAATTTGCTGCAAAGTGCGATCGCCTCTTTCCGTCCAGTCCTATCCAAGAATACAGCCTGATTTTGGTCACTGCCAAAACCACTGCGAGGCAGATCGATGGGGTTGGCGGCGATCGCATCTAGCTTTTTGCGCGTCAACTTTTCTAGAGCCGGGGTAATAAAATCACCTGTTTGAGCAGCAAATCCAACCAGCAGTTGATGAGGTTGTTTCAGATGACTGAGTTCTGCCACAATATCAGGCACCGGAACCAGTGATAAAGCGTCGGGTAGATCGGCTTTGGGCAGTTTAGTGGGAGAATAGGTCGCTGGTTTAACATCGGCGATCGCCGCCGCCATCACTGTCCAATCTGCTTGAGAAAAGTGACGATGCATGGCTTGCTGCATCTCAGCAGCGGTCGTTACTGGAACTTGGGTCACTCCCGATAGGCTAGCAAGCAGATTGGCTTCCATTGGTGCGTGTACCAAAGTCACCTGTGCTCCGCGATGCAACGCTGCTTGGGCTAACGCCATGCCCATCTTGCCCGTTGAAGGATTGCCTAGAAAACGAACTGGATCAAGATATTCTTGGGTTCCGCCTGCACTAATCAAAATATGCTTACCTGCAAGATCTCGTGTGCCGTTCGTGTGGAGCAGTGATTCCAGATAGGGCAATATTTCTGCAGGTTCTGCCATTCGACCCGAACCAATGCGATCGCACGCGAGCAACCCATCCCCGGGGCCTACTCTGTGATAGCGCTGCTCTGTTTGCAGGATAGCCCAGTTGCGCTGTACAGAGGCCTGTTGCCACATATCTGTATTCATAGCGGGAGCCAGCAACACAGGGCAGTTAGATGCCAGCACGGTGTTGGTTAACAGGTTATCTGCTAAACCGTACGCCAGTTTTGCTAGGGTATTTGCCGTCAGGGGAGCAATCAACAGAATATCTGCCCACTCCCCCAACTCAATATGCAGCGGGCGGGAATAAGTCGGTTGCCAAAAATTTGCATCAGTGTATGCTGGATGCCGCGCCAGCGTGGCCAAGGTTAAGGGCGTAATGAACTGCTGAGCGCTGTCTGTCAAGATCACCCGCACTTCTACCCCTAGCTTGGCCAAGGTGGAAACAACTTCACAGACCTTATAAGCAGCTATTCCACCACCTACTCCCACTAGTACCCGATTCCCCCGATCTGTCATAAATTCTGGTTGCTTATAGGGTGGTTGTTCAAACTTGGGTGGTGGTCTTGAGGCAAGGACTACCCATACCTAAGACGCTTAAACTAAACACTAAATTGATGGGGTTTATTAACAGAAAACATTTGCATAAACATTTGTATCTATTAATTCTCAATTGTTAAAGATGCAGACTGTTGGGTTGAGAGGTATGTGGCATAGGGATCTCAATCCTTGACAACGGGTCGAAATTTCTTCCTAACCTGCCTAGCTCTAAATCTTTTAAAGATTTGCGTTAGTCTCTCATAGGCGCTGGGAAAGATTAATACATCTCACCTTTGAGAGTAGTTAGTGTTCTTCTAACGTACTTAAAAATGTGAAAGAGTACCTGACCATTGAGGGTTAAAAGGTATCCCGATATAGAGTTTAGATGAAGCCAAAGGGATAGGTCTGTAATGGCTTAATTAAATTTCGGTAAGTGAATTGAAATCCTTTGAGCTTCTAATCTTTTCTCTGTGTCAGATAGCCTATCCTTTTGGGATCTTAGCGCTATTTGAGCTGAGCAGGTCACATCGAGTTCTCCATACAACGACACTTAGGTAATTCATTATGGCTGTTGAAAAAGTAAACTCTTCGTCGAGCTTGGCTGAAGTGGTTGATCGCATTTTGGACAAGGGTATCGTTATTGATGCTTGGGTTCGGGTTTCTCTGGTAGGGATTGAACTGTTGGCAATTGAGGCTCGTATTGTAATTGCGTCTGTTGAAACCTACTTGAAGTACGCCGAAGCGGTTGGCTTGACAACTCAAGCCGCTGTTCCTGCTTCCTAGAAGCCAGATAAATGGGGTTGCAGAATTGCATTTTTATTCTGCAATCCCATTCTGTCGAAAGCCTTGAAAAGTAATCTTGCAATTCTTTTTTAGGGGCTGATGGGGAAGGTTGTAGAAGTTCTCTCTAACATATTTCAAAACTCATTTGAAACCCTTTTGAATCCCACTACGGCAGTTCCATTTAGTTGTTACTCCAGTCATAGTGCTTCATCTCATACCAATTTCAATTGGTTCTGTACTTAATGTCTATTTGGAAAGTGTGTGATGTGTAAGGTCCAAATAGATATCTGTCGCATCTGTTTTCTGGATCGGTATTAGGAGAGTGTAGTGATTAGTCTTAACGATGGGTGGAAAGCGCAAACACAACAGCGGCGGCAAAATGTTCAGGTGTTGCTAGCGGGTTTTCAAGTTGAACGCAATCAGATAGCAACCCAGCTTCGCGAACACTTGCGTATTTTTCAGGGCGAAATTCGGCAAGAGACCAGTGTTTTGTTAGAGAATGCATCCCAGCAACGCCAAGAGGTGGCACTTGAGCTGTCGGAGCGGTTGTCTGGCTTTCGGGCACAGTTGCAGGATCAAACCGCGCAATTTTTAGCCGTTACTGAAGCCGAGCGATCGCTCATGGCACAGCAGGTGACGTACGATCTGAGTGAGTTTCGACAACAGCTAGCCGAATCAGTTGCTCTGCTACGACAAGATTTGCAAATCGGAATTGAAGCGATCGCCTCAGATGTTCAAACCCTGCGAAGCAACACACAGCAAGATCTGACAGCCCTGCGGCAAGATCGTCTCAGCAATCTGGTCACTTTAGTAGATGGATTACGGGCTGATACTCAAGATTATTTAGCTGAACTGGCCGAGACTCGTAAAGAGCGAGCAGACCAACTCCACGGTCAGCTTCAGGCCAATCGGGCACACCGTCAAGCCGAAGCCCAAATGCTGAGGCAGCAATTTGCCCACTTTCGGCTGAATCTACGTCAACATCGAGCAAGGTTGCGGCAAAGCGTTTGGGGTGAAGAAACTGTAAAGTCGTCCCCATCTAACGAAACCACGTCAGCCACGGCTCTCCCCACCGCTACACCCAAGGGTATTCCGCCTAGCCTACCGCGCCCTAGCCGTCCAGCGTCCTCCAAAGCACTTCATCCTAAAACATCCAGGATCTTGACCAAGCCGTCAACGACAGGTGGGCGATCGCTCCATCCAATCGCTTCGACCAGTGCCCTGACCAGTAAGCCCAATGGCTCAACACCCCCGATTTCCATTGTGGAAATGCCCCCAGTGCCTGAGTTAACCATGCCTCATCTTTTCGATCGGGTACCGGGTCGAGCAGTAGAGTCTGCTGTAACTGCCGCATCTCTTGTCCAGCCAGACCAAAAACCTGGATATTCGGCTGCCAGGGCTAACCCTCTACAGCGCGATGCCGCACAAACTGAAGCAACCATTCACGCTTACATTCACGAGATTAAGGGCGCACGACTCACCGAGATTGAGACAGCCCTCGGCATGAATCGATTTCAGGCCGTAGATGCCCTGCGATCGCTGATCAAGAAAGGATTGGTTACCCAGCGCGATCGCACCTATCTTGCCCAAGACTAGGTTCCCTAAATTCACCTAAGCCCAACAAATCCACCCAAGCCCAACGAGGAAATTGCCCGTGACTACTGTTCTAAGAGCCAGCCCTCGGCGCTTTGTGAGCACCCCTGCCATCGATCGAGTTGCCACCCGTGCCCTCCGTTATCTGCAATCTGGCTTTTCTGTCCATTTGCGTGGCCCAGCCGGAACAGGCAAAACTACCCTGGCGCTGCATCTGGCAGACCTGATTGCTCGTCCGATCATGTTGCTATTTGGTGACGATGAGTACAAGACCTCCGACCTAATTGGCAACCAATCTGGCTATACTCGCAAAAAAGTTGTAGATAACTACATCCATAGCGTGATCAAGGTTGAAGATGAACTGCGGCAGAACTGGGTCGATTCGCGCCTCACCCTTGCTTGCCGAGAGGGCTTTACCCTGGTCTACGATGAGTTCAACCGCTCTCGACCAGAGGTGAATAACGTCTTGCTCTCGGCTCTTGAAGAAAAGCTGTTGGTGCTGCCGCCCAATCACAACCGCACTGAATATATCCGGGTGCATCCCCAGTTTCACGCCATTTTTACGTCCAATCCAGAAGAGTACTGTGGCGTTCACGATACCCAAGATGCCTTACTCGATCGCCTCGTTACCATCAACATTCCAGAACCGGACGAGCTGACTCAGCAAGAAATTGCCATCCACAAAACCAGCATCGATCGCGAGAGTGCCGCCATTATTGTGCGGCTGGTGCGAGCTTATCGAGTTCGTACCGGAGCCGAAAAATCCTCTGGCCTACGGTCTTGTCTGTTTGTTGCCAAGATCTGTCACGAACACGGCATTGTCGCCACACCCGAAAATTCTGAATTTCGTGATATTTGCCAAGACGTATTGCTGTCTAGAGCTAATATTCCTTTACCCGAAGCCACCCAACACCTGTGGGATGTCTTCAATGAGCTAATTTGCGGTGAGGTTGACCACTCGCAGATCTCCGTTCCTGCTAACTTGCCTACGGATGATGCGCCTCTCTCTAATGTCCGGCTTGGTGTTACGCCTAATCCTCAAGCAAACCTTGACTCAAACGGTTATCCCAACGACTTATCGGCCAGCCCGTCGAGTCTTACCGCAACTCTAGAACATGCTGCCTCCATCACCCCCGCTCTTATAGAAACAGCGGAGGTACAAGCGGCGGAGGTGGAAACAGCGGAGGTAGAAATAGCGGAGGTACAAGCGGCGGAGATACCCCCGAACGCTGTTACGCCTTACGAACAGCCCATTTGCAGCTACCTCAAGCGTCATCCCGATTCACGTCCATCCGAAATTGAAGCGGCGTTACAAATTAGCCGATTTCAAGTGATTAATTCGTTACAGGCTCTGACCGAGCAGGGAATTCTTGCCTGCAAGCATCAAGCTGGGAAACCTGCTACCTACCGCGTTCAAAGTGAGGAGCACCGCTCATGACTTTAGCCACACCGTCCCGGCCAGCCGCGCAATCGAATCGGGCGATCGCCACTTCTACCCAGGGTTCTACTCTGGCAGATGTACTAGAACGCGTGCTAGATAAGGGAATCGTCATTGCCGGAGACATTTCTGTCTCTGTTGGCTCTACCGAACTGCTCAGCATCCGCATTCGCCTGCTAATCTCTTCTGTCGATAAAGCCAAAGAAATTGGCATCAACTGGTGGGAGAGCGATCCGTTTCTCAGCAGCCAATCGCACCAATTGACTGAGGAAAATCGGCAGCTCCACGCCCGACTAGAGCATCTAGAGCAGGAGTTAAAGGCATTGAGAGGAAGCAATAGTTAGGAATTATAGCGGTAGCCATGATCAATAGGACGCCTCCCCGTCATTCCCGCGCAGGCGGGAATCCATCCGCTCGATAGGTGCCAGCGTCATTCCCGCCTGCGCGGGAATGACGCTGGCATGTCCTAAGCTTTATGATTATGGCGATAAGTAGTTCAACCTACATAAAAACCAAATCCTAAAACCCTGCGCCGCCCGCACAGCGGGCGGCGCAGGGTTTTAGGATCTTATATTTAATTAAGCCTATCTACTTAGGGCTATTCTAAAGCTGCTGGGAACCCTGATTTTCGGGCGTTTCGTCCATGAAAAGTCAGGCTTTAGACTAGAATTTACCCTCACCCTTAAACCATGTCTCTTCCTGACCCCTTCGATGCTCCCATTCAACTGACACCAGCGGGTGCTCTTCAACCTGCGAAAGGGGCAAATGCGGGGTTGGCTCCGCTGTTGCTAACGGTGGTGGAACTGGTGCGGCAATTAATGGAAGCCCAAGTGATTCGCCGCATGGAGGCAGGACAACTGAGTGATGCTGACCTCGATCGCGCTGCCGATAGCCTCCGCAAGCTAGAAGAACAGGTGGTACAACTTTGTGACGTATTCGAGGTAGACCCGGCTGACTTAAATGTTGACTTGGGTGAAATTGGCACGCTGTTGCCTAAGGCAGGTGGTTACTATCCAGGTACAGCCTCCGCCAATCCTTCTATTTTGGAATTGCTCGATCGCCTGCTCAACACGGGTATTGTGGTTGAGGGCGAAGTCGATTTGGGGTTAGCACAGTTGAATTTAATTCATGCCAAGCTGCGGCTAGTGTTGACATCAAAGCCGATTTGAGAAGGAGCGGATGTGGAGCGACTGGGGATAGGATGGCGATTGGACTTGGCGATCGCCCCGATGCTCTCAGTAGCTAAACTCAGCAGCCCAGCTAGAGCGGTATCGTAATGCTGGGCGGTGGCATCTGCAAATCGCTTCGACTGCTCCAATGCTGTAGCCATCAACCAAGGCTGTAACCACTACTATAGAAAGAGTAGATCAAGCACTGACGCGATCGCTCACCCAGCGAGGGAGAAAAGCAATGGAACTGACGATAGATAACGTGGAAAAGGTATTAGACGAGCTGCGTCCTTACCTAATGTCTGACGGGGGCAACGTGGAACTAGTGGAATTGGATGGCCCTGTTGTGAAGCTTAGACTTCAAGGTGCCTGTGGCTCCTGCCCTAGTTCTGCAATGACCTTGAAAATGGGCATTGAGCGCAAATTGCGGGAAACTATTCCTGAAATTGTAGAAGTAGCACAGGTCTTTTAGAAAAGGTTTAACTACCTAAAGCTGCACCGTTATCCTGTCATAGCGTTCTAAGTAAGAGCGTCTAAGTAAGACCCAAGCACTCGATCCAGTAAATGGAACTGATTGCTTGGGTTTGCTAGTTAAGGGGAGCTTATGGCGTAGTCGTCTCATCACATTAAAAGTCTGCGCCGCCCGCGCAGCGGGCGGCGCAGACTTTTAGAATCTTGTTTTTATAGCCATAGACGGATTGGTTAGGACGGGGTGCAGGGGTTCCACCCCTGGCTGGGGGGGAAGCCCCCCCCCCCCCCCAGAAACCACAGGCCACAAAAAATGTGGGAGACCAAAAATAAATTCCCATATTTTTCTATTTTATGTTTTAAAACATAATTTTCGTTGCCCCAAAACTGTTTCGCACTGGGGCAACACGGGGGGTGGGGGGGCTCGCCCCCCCGCCAGGGGTGGAACCCCTGCACCCCGTCCTAACCAATCCGTCTATGGCTATAAAAACAAGATTC
>JBBQFG010000009.1:0-45882 GCA_038321765.1 Elainellales cyanobacterium | reverse complement strand
GAGTTATAGCAGTAGCCATGATCAATAGGACGCCTCCCTGTCATTCCCGCGCAGGCGGGAATCCATCTGCTCGATAGGTGCCAGCGTCATTCCCGCGCAGGCGGGAATGACGCTGGCATGTCCTAAGCTTTATGACTATGGTTATAAGACTCTACCACCTTGAATTGCCTTCTATCGATTGCGTCATGATGAGTCTACTTTTTACAGCGTTTGTTTTGTTACTGGTATTGCTAATTTTAGGAGTTGCTCTTTACCTACTCACCGCTCGCCGCTATCAATCGGCCAACTCTGTGGCCAATTCTTACGACGAATGGACAGAAGACGGTATTTTGGAGTTCTACTGGGGTGAGCATATTCACCTGGGTCACTATGGTTTGCCACCGCGACAAAAAGATTTTTTGACGGCAAAATCTGACTTTGTGCATGAAATGGTGCGCTGGGGAGGATTAGATCACCTCCCATCCGGTACTACCGTTTTAGATGTGGGCTGCGGCATTGGTGGCAGCAGCCGTATACTGGCAAAGGATTACAGCTTTGCTGTCACCGGAATCACGATTAGTCTCCAGCAGGTCAAACGAGCACAGGAACTTACGCCTCCAGGACTGAGTGCCCAGTTTTTAGTCGATGACGCGATGGCGCTCTCGGTTCCAGATGCAAGTTTCGATGTAGTTTGGTCGATTGAAGCAGGCCCCCACATGCCCGACAAAGCCATTTTTGCCAGGGAGTTGATGCGAGTTCTCAAGCCGGGTGGAGTGCTGGTTTTGGCGGATTGGAATCAGCGCGACGATCGCAAAAACCCGCTAAATTTCTGGGAAAAACCCGTGATGCAGCAGTTGCTCGATCAGTGGTCGCATCCTGCTTTTTCCAGCATTGAAGGGTTTTCTGAGCTGTTAGACGCGACGGGATTAGTTGACGGTGAGGTCGTTACAGCAGACTGGACAACTCAAACGTTACCGTCTTGGCTAGATTCTATTTGGCAAGGCATAGCTCGACCAGAAGGATTAGTCCGTTTTGGCTCAGCCGGGTTGATTAAATCGTTGCGAGAAGTGCCGACCCTGCTCTTAATGCGACTGGCATTTGGTGCAGGTCTTTGCCGATTTGGCATGTTTCGAGCGGTTCGAATCGGAGAGAGAGCAATGGCGGCAGCGGGCGAGTTGCGAGAGGAAGCCAATGCGAATGCGAAATGAACTCTGGCAAGGATACTTTGACTACTGGCAGAACCGATTTATTCATCACAATATTTTGCTCCTTGGGTACACGGCTTGGAGCGGGTATACAAATGAGGGGAGAGGGCTAGTAATTTGTGATGTGGTGGATAAGGTTCCTGCCTCGATCGATTGGAATCTGGATACTGTGACCTTTAATCGGGCGTTTGTTCCTCAATCGCATGTGACGCAGTATCTACAAGGGCTTGAATTAGAAGAAGAGGCTGTGACCGCGTTGTTGAAAGCGATCGCCACCTATGATCCTACTCAAACCATCGCGATTTTGGTCATTGGAAATGGTGCAGTGGATATCAACCTGCTGCAAAATCTTGCCATTGCCCCTGCCGATTGCTTTAAACAGGTAGAGCAACGCTGGGCAGAGTTTCAGCTTGGACTGCCAGCCTAAACGAGACACGCATAAGTGTCTCCCCTAGGAAAACACTGCTACAACAAAGCATTGAGGCGTTGAACAACTGGATTGAGTTTGTGTTGCGAGATTGTGAGATAGGTTTGCACCAATTCCTCAATTAACGCTGTATCTGCGTCATTTGTGTCTTTTTGGGACTGGCAGCGCTCATACAGCGCTTGATAATAATCTGAATAAAATAAAGTTGCTGCCAGCTCTTTCAGTAAAATGTCGTTTTCTTCGAACCAGTCTAAGCAGTCGTTGACTGTTTGCAGCAGTTGCATCTTAGCTTTGCAGCGAATTATTGCCCGATGGGGTCGACGGTAGTTGACTGGTTCCATAGCGGTAGTATTCTACACAACAGTGAACCGCAGTATACATTTCTTAGCGCGTTAGGCTCAACTGTTAAAATACATAGATTTCGACCTCCCCATAGACCTGTGGGCTTAAGTCTAATTAATATTTTTTCTGAGAGCGCCGCGGCGCTCTCAGAAAAAATATTGTTCTAACTTGATAAGTAGTTCAACCCAAATAAAAACCAAATCCTAAAACCCTGCGCCGCCCGCTGCGCGGGCGGCGCAGGGTTTTAGGATCTTATATTTACTTAAGCCCACCTACTTAGCGTATTGCCACATTAGACCTCTTGCGTGAATCGTTTTCCGGCTTCGCCGGAAAACGATTCACGCTCACAAAAAGCATTCACGCAAGAAGTCTATTTCAAAAGGATAACGTCTAGCGAGCACGGGGTATGAGCATGGCGACTAGAAAAACAGATAGTTGAGTGACGACAATGCTAGGCCCCGACGGTAGATTGAACAAGGCTGATAATGTCATCCCTACAACGGCGCTAATTCCTCCCAGAACAGCCGACAAAATAATATACTGACTAAATACACGGCTGAGTAATCGAGATGCACAGGCTGGAATTACAATAAATGCGCTGATCATTAATACCCCGATTGCTTTAATTGAAACAGCAACTACTAACGACAACAAAACGACAAATGCGGTGCGATGAGCAGAAACTGACACACCGCGAGCGATCGCTAGTGGCTCATTTAACGTCAACAGCATTTGGGTTCTTAGAGTTAGCCCGATAAACAACGTACAGCAAACGAGTAATAACCCACTGACAATTAAATCTAGCTCTCGCACCGCTAAGATATCGCCAAACAACAGATTATTAATTCCACCTTTGTATTGACCGACAAAGCTAAGGATAATAACGGCGATCGCCAGTGATGACGAATAAATAATATTTAGCAGCGCATCCGTCCATAATCGTGTTCGTTCGAGTAGGTAAGCGACACCTAACGCAAAAACCACAGCAGAAGGAATTAGTACAACTGATGGATTAATCCCTAACAGCAAGCCAATACTGATGCCCAAAAGAGCAGAATGTCCCAAAGCATCGCTAAAAAACGATAGCTGGCGCAAAATAGTAAAGCTTCCGAGCATGCCGCCCATTAACCCCGTTAGCACACCACCAAGTACAGCGCGCTGCATAAAGGGAAGCTGGAACAGTTCAACGACTCGCATCAGTTCGGCTTGAATCGACATGAAAAAAAGAGTGGGATAGTTGGGATTCAGTTGTGGGTAGATTTATGCCCAACACGCGATCGCACAGAATTACTCAGTGGGTGTGGCGGTAGCGCACAAACTCAGAACCATAGGCGGCTGAAAGGTTATCGGGAGAAAGGGTAACCTCTGGAATTCCTTGGCACAACAGAGTGCGGTTTAAACAAAGGACGCGATCGCAATGTCGTCGCACCATATCTAAATCATGAGAGATTTGCAAAATGGTCCATCCTTGCTCTTGCTTCAGGTGATATAAGAGCCGATAAAACTCTGACTCACCGTGCATATCCAGCCCTGCGGGAGCTTCATCCAGAATCAGTAGTCGGCGTGGAAAAACTAGGCAATAGGCCAACAAGACCCGCTTGGTTTCTCCACCTGAAAGGCCACTAATCAGTTGATGTTTCAAATGATCAGCTTCAACCCGTTCGAGCGCTGCTTGAACCGCATGCTGGCGCTTTCTGTAACCAGCCCATGGCACCTGAATACCCAACTGATTCCAGCCTAAGCCAACGAGTTCTGCTACCGTCATGGGGATGCGGCGATCGAACAAGAAATTTTGTGGCAAGTATGCAATCTGTTGACGCAGGTGGGGAGAGAGAAAACCAGTACGACTCAAGGGCTGACCTAAGAGTGCAATATTACCTGCTTTTCTAGGCAAAATCCCTAAAATGGCCTGAACCAACGTACTTTTTCCGGCTCCATTTGGCCCAACGATCGCCGTATCTGTCCCTTCCTCCAACGAGAATGAGACATTTTGCACAGCCACATACGCTTCCCGATAAACAGTTAGCTGCTCAACGGCTAACACAGTTGCACCCATGACCTACTTCCTACCTATTTGGACAAAATACGCGGCAAAGCTGATTGAGTTGAGCCACCAAAAGCAGTCACCAAGCTCTTAACATTTTGACGCATAGCGATGAAGTAATAGTCTGGCTCCAGCGCTGCGGTATTTCCAGTTTCCATCGGATCAAACTCGCTGATAGTCACATTCAAATCGTTTGCAAGTGCAGAAAGAGTATTGTCTCCGGCTTGGGGTTCGGTGAGAATGGTTTTGAGATTAGAGGCTTTCACCTGATCCGAGACGCGTTTGACATCATTTGGGGAAGGGTTATCTTCAGGAATATCCACTAAAAACTCAGCCTTTAACCCATAGCTTTGGGCAAAGTAAGGCGCAAAGTCATGAAACGCCACAAACGTTTGAGCAGCATAGGGCTTGAGCGTCGTTGCAATCTCTGCATCCAGTTGACGTAGTTTCTCAACGTAGGCAGCAGCATTGGCGGTGTATTCGGGTTCTCCGGCGGGATCAGCCGCAATTAAACCATCCCGAATGGTTTCGACCTGCTGCACAGCTCGCTTGGGATCAAGCCAGACGTGAGGATTAAAGTCTCCTTCGTGACCATGTTCTTCTGCGTGGACTTCGTCTCCTTCGTGACCATGTTCTTCTGCGTGGACTTCTCCTGCCACTGATTCATGGGAGATCGTCGCGATACCCTGGCTGGAATCAATAATTTTTAGATTTGGATTCGTTGCATTCTCAACTAAATCTTCTAAAAACTCTTCAAACCCTAACCCGTTTTGTACCAGTACATCCGCCTGGGTAAGTCGTTGAACATCCTCCGGGCTGGCCTGGTAGTCGTGGGGTCCCGTGTTTGGGGGTAAAAGTTGGGTCACTTCAGCGCGATCGCCCGCAACGGCTTTGGTGAATTGGGTAATCGGCAAGAAAGTAGTGATGACTTGCAGTTCTCCGTCCGCTGATGGCTCTGTTGTCCTTTGAAGTGACTCAGACGTGCTGCTTGGAAGAGTCGTATTTGGAGAACAACTGCCCAAAACTGTCCCAACCGCCGCCAGCATTAGCATGAACCACGGGCGAGGAGAGCGTGAGAAACTTGGCCAATTTGAAGGGGAATCGGAGGAGCGCATACAAAATATCCTCAGTTGTGCAATTGGATAAAATCAGTCAGATTGCTGGACAATCTGTTGAATTATGTTGCCGATAGTAATTTTGGTCGTAGCTAGATCAACGGTTAAAGCAATTAAGCAAACACCATGTTTTAAGCAGGTGGGCGTAATTAAACATAAAACCCTAAGAGGATGTTTTAAAAGTCTGATTGCTAGTAGCAAAACGTTTTAGATCCCCCTAAATCCCCGCGCTGGCGCGCCGCTGCGCTAGTAAAAAGGGGGACTTTGAATCCAGTTCCCCCCTTTTTATAGACGCGAAGCGGCTTCCCGAAGGGTAGGGGGCTAGGGGGATCAACAGGTGCCTAAAATCACAGCAGACCACTTTTCAAACATCCTCTAAAAGTCTGCGCCGCCCGCTGCGCGGGCGGCGCAGACTTTTAGGATTTTATTTAGGTTGAACTACTTAGCATGAAAAGCTATGGTGCTTGAGATAACGAGAATGATTATCATTCTGCTTATTCTACATCGGATAACACCAAACTTCACACCCAACAACTAATTTGCCGAGAATTAGCAATGCCCGATTGAGCATTTAAGTAGGTGGGTTTAGACAAAAACCAAATTCTAAAACCCTGCGCCGCCCGCAGTGCGGGCGGCGCAGGGTTTTAGAATTTGGTTTTTGTCTAGGGTTTTTATTTAGGATTAAGCAATGCCTACTTTACTACCCCTAACTTGGCTGATTACTTCCGCAGTGTGACGTTGAGTAGTCCCAATCCTAAGATGGCAGTTGCGGCGATCGCCCCCATCCACATCACTGGAAATGAATTCGGTTGATTGGCTTTTGCGTCAGGCGTTGGGCTAGCGGTAACAGTCGATGGGGCAGTAGCTGTTTCAAGTTGTGGCGATGCTTTTGCTTCAGCGCGCGGGCTGCCAGACGCTACAGTCAGTTGATAGAGTATTTGAAAGGAGGTAAAGTCCTCTTTTACCTTGGGCGTACAGGCTAGCTCTAACTCGTAGAGTCCAGTTTTTGGAAAAATAACCTCTGCACCGGGAATGCCTTGATACCGCTCTACCGCGATCGCCTGAAGTGGCGGTTGTAACACAGGCTCATCTTCTGGACGACGAGGAAGACTATAAACGCCTAGCTCACACTCGGCGCGATCTAGTGGCAAAATGCTGCCACCTTTACGGGTAAGCGCAATCCAAACTGTAGCTGGCTCTCCCGCTTTGGGCGTGTGATTTGGCTCAACATGCCAAGTACCCGCCACATCTCCGGCCACCTCGGTGGTATGTGCCAGCCCCGACGTTACGGGCAAGGCAGCTAGTGCTGTGCCTAAAAAACTAATAGTAATAACGGCTGAACGCAATGCCATGTCGTAACTAAGTAGTTCAATCTACATAAAAACCAAATCCTAAAACCCTGCGCCGCCCGCTGTGCGGGCGGCGCAGGGTTTTAGGATCTTATATTTAATTAAGACTATCTACTTATCTACTTACAGTCAACGGTAGTCCTAAATTGGTAAGGATTTGGGAATGTTTTGAATGGAGAGCCGAAGGTTCTCCATTCAAAAATATTCCAGATTTCGCTCTGCCTCAGTTTCTAATCGGGTAAGCTATGGCCCTAGCCACTTTACTTAAAGATCAGAGGTTGACAGGATACCGCATTAGGCAAATTCAGCATTTCACCCAACGAAAATCCAACAAATGGATTGTTAGGAACGGGTACGCTCCCGGTTGCTAACCAGAATAGCAGGCGTTGGGGGTCGTATACCACCTGGCGCACAACTCCATTGGTGGCAATGCTGGCATTGTCGTCATAGATCGTAGAGGGGCTTTCTTTCAGAGTGGTGGGATTGACGCGATCGCGCAGAACTTGAATCATCACAGCAGGGTCGATCTTGCCATGTTTAGAGTGGGGACCACCTGGCTCTAGCAGTTGTTTGAAGCGCTCATGTCGAATCAGGCTAGATGTGCTGGGCGGGTCGCGGTCTTCACCCTGCATTTCTGGTGAAACGAAATGGTTGGCCATATAAAGCACGCCACTTGAGCCAAGTTCCCGAATCCCTATTGACGTGGCGATTAATTCAAATACGCCAGCCCGACGAGACATGCCGTCGGCAATCAAAATTAAGTCTGCTGCCATGCGTCGTTGCGATCGCATAAAGGTACGAGCTTCTGCATAGCTATTGGCATTGCTTAAGATCCGCGCCATCATTTGCACATGGCTGCGTCCAGTTGTAGACAATCTCGTCACGTCCTTAGGATGGCCTGTGTTAAGGGCAAGCGTGATACCTGAAGCATTCATTCCAGAATTAGGCCACACCATGCCCGGAACCGAAATAAACATATGCGGAATGCCGTCGTTGGGCTGTCGGATAAAGACAGTTGGGTGCTTGAGCCAGTATGCGTTTGGTTTACCGTTATTGTCTAAACTCCGACCGTGGTAAAGCCGTCCATCTACGGTAGCAGCACCTGAGGCCACAAATTGAGAACACGCAACGCGATTGGGAGTGCCGCTAGAAAAGCCAGAACCATCATTAAAAATCTGAGGTAAAGTATCGGCAAAATATTCTTGCAAGACATCGCCGAAGGCCAATACCAAACTGGCCGTCATGGTCATGCCAATGTCTTTGGTTGCCGCCACTAAGCCTTCACATTCTTCAATCACATTGCTAAAGCATCGCTTTCTGGAAAAATCTGCCAATCCTAGATGCTTACCGAGAAAATTAGCGGCCTGTAGGGTGGGCAGTGGTAAATCAGCAATTTCGTCATGTAACAGTTTGCCATGCTGGTATCCCATTTCATACGGTGTACCCTGGAGCCAAACGACTTTAACAATTCCCCGATCTTGCCGATGGGAGGCGACCGGGTTCCATCCCTCTTGGCTGAAACGCGTGCGTTCGGACATGGCAACTATCCTTATTAAATTGATCCTTTAGAACAGGCGATCGCATTCTACCCTTGAAAAATAGTGAATGGGGGCAATTGCTACAGATTCGTTAAGGTCGCTGACAGGTCAATCACATAGGGCTTGAAAGCGATCGCTCTTTCTGTTGAAATTGAAGCACGGGTGAGAGCTAAAAGCGATACTTTTGTCGTGATTTGTGACACCAACTGATATTTAGCAGTCCTAAATGATTTGGTAGACCTCAATTGGTAAGGATTGTTTGATGGGCGGGCTTCGCCTGCCCATCAAACAATCCTTACATCAATACCACTACCAATGATTTGTGGGTGCTGCTGATTGTAGCTATGAATTTTAATTTGGGAGGCGTGCTCAGCGTGCCTCCCAAATTAAAATTCATAGCCGGGTTAAGCAATGCCGATTTGTGAAATGGGGTGTGAGAGGTGGGTAAGGTTTGTGAGCAGTGATTGTCAATTCGTGTGTTAGGGAATACTCACAGAGATGACACCTCGATTTCCCTGAGTACGAATGAATCAGCCGTCGCCTTCAGCTTTCTCACTCTCCCGAAGTTTAACCTCGCTCGAAACATGGGGATTTGGCTTTAGCGGTTTGCTTTTGTGGCTAGGTACTGCACCTGCAATGCATGCTGCTTTGGGATCTCAGGCTATCTGGGTTTGGGTGCCTGGAACGATCGTCGGCATTTTGTTGAATCTGCAAGTCAAACGACTGGGGACACATTTCCCCAATGTGGCTGGTGGTACACCCAACTATACGACTCGCCTGCTTCAGCGCTTTCCGGCGATCGCTCGCTGTAGTGCTCTTGGTTACTGGTTGGGCTGGGTTTCTGTGCCGCCGATCAATGCCATCATCCTAACTGACCTAATTAAGGAAAATTTAGAGCCATTGGGCATTGCTTGTCCAATCATACCGCTCCGCATTGGCTTTGCTATGCTGCCGTTTATTGTTGCCTTTAGCGGTACGCGGACGCTAGGAGTTTTGCATACCTTCTTTGTATTTCCAGCGATCGGGTTTCTCGTGACCTTTTGCCTACAAGGCATCGGCTGGCTCAGCTTTGCCCCTACCAGCCCTGGTTTATTACCAGAAACTTGGACGGGTATTGCCGCGATCGACTGGATGAAGTGGTTCTTTATTGCTGTGTATGCGGTTTATGGCTGTGAGACGGCTTCTTCATTTGTTGCCGATAGCCGCCAACCAACTGTTACACTTCGGTGTTTAAGCGTCACGGCTGGTTTTATCCCGATCGTATACTTCATTGGCTCTTGGATTCTAATGCGGTTGGCGACCCAATCTGGCTTAGGAGACAGTGCTTATCTCAACCTGGTAGCGTCAGCCCAGCCCTTTTGGGGAGGATTAGCCCCTGCGCTTGTGACCTTTTTGATTACGTCAGGTTGTTTACTGAGTTCTGCAACAGCCGTTTCTAACTGCCCCCGAATCTTATATCAATTGGCAAAAGATGAGTATTTGCCACCTGTCTTTTCTGCTGTTTCACGGCGGGGGGTGCTTGAACCTAGCTTGATTTTTACTCTCTTGCTAAGTCTACTTTGTCTAGTGTGGGGAGACGTTGCCCGTGTTGTGATGATCACGGGCACAGGCTACTTAACGTCGATGATGGCAATTCATTGGGGATTATGGATCTGCCGCAAGCGACCAGAAACGAGCTGGTCTTGGTTATCCCTTGGTTTCTTTGGTGTAGAGGCCGCTGTTTTAGTGATTGGCGGGTTGGCCTGGGGTTGGATAGATTTATTAATTGGTTTATCGCTGCCCTTAACTGTTGGGTTGGTAGGAGTGTGGTTACCTCGCCTGCGCTTTGCACCGTTCCAGCTCGCTTGGTGGCAACAGCGCGATCGCCAACCTCTTCGTAAACCGAAAGCGGATTGGATCGCTCTACAAGTGACGATTCTGATCATTTTAGTGTGTGGTGCAGTCAGTATTGGCTGGCTAGTGAGAGCTGGACTTGAACGTCACAGCATGGGCAGTCATATGGCGTTGTTTAGTATTTTGCTAATAACCGTTGCCTTTGTGGGTGTGGCGATCGCCTGCTGGACAAGTCTGCCTCAAATTGCCGCCATTACTGAAGCCCGAGAAGAAGTTGAACGTACTCTGAAAGATTTACAGAAGACGCAAACGCAACTGGTGCAAGCGGAGAAAATGTCGAGTTTAGGACAACTGGTAGCAGGGGTTGCTCACGAAATTAATAATCCTGTTAACTTCATCTATGGCAATCTCACCTATGTTCGAACGTACTCCCAAGATTTGCTAAATCTAATCCAACTTTACGAACAACACTATCCAAACCCTGCACCTGAAATTGAAGCCGAAGTGGCAGCAATCGATCTGGACTTCCTGCAAGATGATTTGCTTAAAACACTCGATTCTATGAAAATCGGCACTGATCGCATTCGTCAAATTGTGCTGAGCTTACGTAACTTCTCCCGAATGGATGAATCTGAATTTAAAGCGGTTGATATTCACGAAGGCATTGACAGCACCCTGTTAATTCTGCAACATCGTCTCAAAGGGCGCTCAGACCGTCCAGAAATTCTGTTAACGAAAGACTATAACGCCTTACCACCAGTAGAGTGCTATCCAGGGCCGTTGAATCAGGTGGTAATGAATATTTTGGCCAATGCGATCGATGCTTTAGAAGAAGGTAACGCCAAACGCACCTATAAAGAGATTGAAGCCCAGCCGAACCAGATTACGGTTCGTACATCGCTGCTGACGGATCAATGGGTGGAAATTGCAGTTGCCGACAATGGGCCTGGAATGTCTGAAGCAACTCAGCGACGTATTTTTAACCCTTTCTTTACAACTAAACCCACCGGCAAAGGAACAGGGATGGGCATGTCCATTAGCCATCAAATCATTACCGAAAAGCATAGGGGCCATTTGAAGTTCAGCTCTAGTCTTGGGGCTGGTACCGAATTTTTGATTCAAATCCCCATTCGACAACCCGTTTGTGAGTAGCCCTAAATTGGTAAGGATTTTTTGATAGGCGGACGAAGCCCACCTATCAAAAAATCCTTACATCAATAAGTAGGTGGGCTTAATTAAATATAAGATTCTAAAAGTCTGCGCCGCCCGCTGCGCTGGCGGCGCAGGGTTTTAGGGTTTTATGCTCAATTACGCCCGCCTACTTATATGATGATTGACTTTAAAGTTTGGAATGAGCTGTTGCAGCAGTATGTGAATGAACACGGTCAAGTTGACTATCAGGCCTGGAAAACAGAGCAGTCACAAACGCTAAAAAATTGGCTAAGCAGTTTAGAGTCAATCAGTCTTGATTCATCCTTAACGCGTCAGGAGCAATTGGCGCTGTGGATTAATTTATACAATGCATTCATGGTGGCGACAATTCTAGAACGCTATCCGATTGCCTCCATTCGACCTGTCATATTGGGAATTCCTAACTGGGTGGCATTTCTCCGATTGTTTCAACGCCGGATGTACCACTTTTCCCATCAAGCCTATAGCCTTAGCGATATTGAAAATAGCATTCTGCGAGATCAGTTGCAGGAACCCCAAATTCACTTTGCCATCGTTTGTGCGTCTATTGGCTGTCCGCTACTTCGGGCTGAAGCGTACAGGTCAAACGACGTGGAGCAACAGTTAACAGACGATGCTAAACGATTTATCAACAACCCCGACAAGGTTCGCTACGATGCCCTAACAGGAACGCTTTACTGTAGCAAAATCTTCAAATGGTATCGGCAAGATTTTCTGCAAGCAGCCGGTTCAGTGCCAGAGTATATTCGTACTTATCTTTGGCCTGATACCCATGCAGAACATCGCTTAACGGCTTCGACTCCTATTGTCTATCTCGACTATGATTGGCGTTTAAATCAGCGTACGTCGTCATAGAACTGCTTTAGGTACACAGGAGAGACTCCCAAACCCCACAAAAAACCAATGTATAAATAAATAGCAGTGGCTTTCCAGCTACCCCATCGAGCAACGCGGCGATCGGAGGTTTGCACAACTCGATTAACTTGACGAATTCGACCTTTTTGGACGAGCCGTACACACAAGTCTCCATCTTCCATAATCGGAAAAGCTTCATCAAATCCGCCGCAGTCCCAAAAATCGACTCGTCGACAAAACATCACTTGGTCTCCAAATAAGAGACGTAATCCCTTTAAAAATAAACGAGGTCGAAATAGCAGCGGTGCATAATAGGTTTTAAGGTAATTGTGGAGGGCGATACCCCAGTGGGTTGTTTGTGCCCCAATCATTAGGGAAATAAATCCGCCACAGGCAACAGTTAGATCGGCTAGGGTTTTTTCAATGACAGCAATTAGGTCGTTGGGCACTTCAGTATCAGCGTGCAAAAAGCAGAGAATGTCACCGATCGCCACTTTCGCACCCTGATTCATTTGACTCGCTCGGCTCTGGCGATCGCACTCTAGCACTTTCACCCCAGCCGATTGGGCGATCGCCACCGTGTCATCGTCACTGCCACCGTCAACTACCAATATTTCTAAGGCAGGCGGCTCTAAGACGGTTAGTTGGCGCAGCGTTTGACCTAGCCTGCTAGCCTCGTTCAAAACTGGAATGATGATAGAAA
The DNA here is from genome assembly GCA_038321765.1 of Elainellales cyanobacterium. Classification (GTDB taxonomy): domain Bacteria; phylum Cyanobacteriota; class Cyanobacteriia; order Elainellales; family Elainellaceae; genus CASBQJ01. Next base: position 33,301 of record JBBQFG010000009.1, on the reverse strand, counting down.
CATGAGCCATGAACAAAATCGGAGTTTTACAACTTCGGCATCGCATAATCGGGGGATGATTTTTTGGATGAGCGGAGCACTGCGCGCCCCGCTCATCCAAAAAATCATCCCTTAAAATCAGCAACGCCACAGATTCATCTTAGACAGATTCCTATACAGACGTTACGTCCACTCGTTAGGATGGGAGACGACACTGTATTTACACAAAACCCCCTAAACTGTGTTTACACAAAACCCTTAAATCAAACCCTCAAGTAAAACCCTCAAAATCGTTCAGGCTAAATTAATTCAAGCTACAGATGGCTAATTTCTTAACTGCTGCGTTATATAAATTCGTTGAGCTGCCAGATTTTGCCGAGCTTCAAGCGCCGCTGCTTCAGTGCTGTGATGACAACCAGGTCAAAGGCACAATCTTGCTGGCTGAAGAGGGAATTAATGGCACGATTGCAGGCTCACCCCCCAACATCCATGCTGTGCTTGCATTTCTGCGACGTGACTCCCGGTTAGCCGATTTAAGCCACAAAGAATCATTCTCCGAGAAACCTCCGTTCTACCGCATGAAAGTGCGATTGAAGCGCGAAATCGTTACCATGGGCGTACCGGGCATTAATCCAAACCGAATGGCAGGCACCTATGTCAAGCCTGAGGAATGGAACAATCTGTTAGACGATCCGGATGTGATTGTGGTAGATGTACGCAATGACTACGAAGTTGCCATTGGGACATTTGCAGGCGCGCTCAATCCAAACACTAAAAGCTTTTCAGAGTTACCGAACTGGGTTCGGCAAGAAGCAGCGCTACGCAGCAAACCCAAAGTAGCCATGTTTTGCACGGGTGGCATTCGATGCGAGAAATCTACTGCATTTTTACGCAGTGAAGGGTTTGAGGATGTGTATCATTTGGAAGGTGGAATTCTAAAGTATTTAGAAACGGTGCCTGAAGCAGAAAGCCGATGGGCTGGCGAATGTTTTGTGTTTGATGAGCGCGTTTCTGTAGGACATGGGCTAAAGCCGGGTCACTATGAACTTTGTCGAGCTTGTCGTCAACCGATTAGTCTTGCCGATCAGGCTTCAGACTTGTTTGTTTTGGGAATTAGCTGTTCTAATTGCTATGGCAAGAAAACAGAGGCGCAACAACAAGGGTTACTCGAACGGCAGCGGCAAATCGATCTGGCTCACCAGCGCAATCAACCCCACATCGGCGCGCGCTACGTCGCTAGAGAAAAACTACAGGATTTACGCACCTTACCTGAAAAGCCAGAACAGTTACCAGAAAACGGGAATGACGTTGCGGATGCCTAGCGCCCACACCATCATTCACCTACATCAGTCGATATACAAGTCGATCGCGGTTTACTATGGCTGAGGGCATTTTATCTTACCCAATTTTGTATTCCTTTCGCCGCTGTCCTTACGCAGTACGCGCACGACTGGCCGTGATGGTAAGCGATCGCGTGTGTGAATTGCGCGAAGTGGTCTTGCGGGATAAACCTTCAGAAATGTTGGCTGCGTCTGCAAAAGGAACCGTTCCGGTCTTAATTGACCTCAACGGACAGGTTTTAGACGAAAGTATCGACATCATGCTGTGGGCACTAAGGCATCATGATCCCCTCCGCTGGTTAGCGCCAGAATTCAGTTCGCTCGACGCAATGCTCCATCTGATCAAGCAGTTTGATCAGGAGTTCAAATTTCACCTTGACCGCTATAAATATGCCGAGCGCTATCCAAATACTAATGCCCAAACCCATCGAACTGAAGGCTCCTTATATTTGGAAAGACTCAATGCTCAGCTACGGGAAACTCAATACTTATTTGGCAGTCGGATAGCGCTGGCTGATATGGCGATCGCACCCTTTGTTCGCCAATTTGCCCATGTTGATCAGAGTTGGTTCAGCGAACAGCCTTGGCTCCAGTTACAAACTTGGTTAGGCACCCTGATAGAGTCTGAACGTTATACTCGTGCAATGAAAAAATACCCAACGTGGGAGTCTGGACAAGCAGGCATTCGGTTCCCAGAGTCAGGGACGCAAGAATGAATGCTTTTTCGTGAGCGTGAATGGTTCCGCAGAAGTTGGGAAATTCACATATAGCCATAGTCATAAAGCTTAGGACATGCCAGCGTCATTCCCGCGCAGGCGGGAATGACGCTGGCACCTATCGAGCAGATGGATTCCCGCCTGCGCGGGAATGACACCGGGATGATTTTTGTTTTCTGATCCCTAAGAGGTTTGGTAGTGATATTGATGTAAGGATTTTTTGATGGGCGGGCGAAGCCCGCTCATCAAAAAATCCTTACCAATTTAGGACTACTGTTTTTGCAGGCAATGGGTTTTAAAGTTGCTGTCGCACATTAATCTTTGGGAATGGTCGGCGTTAACAGGGGAAAGGTTAACCTGAATCTAGCTCCGTCTGCCGAATCAACCGTTAAAGTACCTTCTAGTTGATCAATCGCCAAGGAATAGACCAACGACAGCCCTAGGGACTGATTCCCTTCCCAATCGAGGTGTTCTGGTAGCCCAATACCATTGTCTCGAATAATTAGTACCAATTCTTCACCAATCTGATTCAGGCTGATATAAATTTTTCCAGGTCGGTTATCTGGAAATGCATATTTTAGGGAATTAGAAACTAACTCATTGATCACTAAGCCACAGGGAATAGCTTGATCAAGACTTAATGTCACAGGTTCTACATCGACCTGCAAGTCTACCGTGCTAGGAGAAATTTTGTAACTGGTCAGCAGGTTACACGCCAAACTGTAGATGTAGTCTGTTACGTCTACTTGTCCCATATCTTGGGAAGTATATAACTTCTTGTGGATGAGTGACATTGAGTCAACCCGGTTCTGGCTTTCTTTGAGGGCATTGACGATGGGCAAATCGGTTAAGCTCTGGGCTTGAAGTTGCAGCAATCCAGAGACAATTTGTAGGTTATTTTTAACCCGATGGTGAACTTCTTTTAGCAGCACTTCCTTCTCCGTTAAGGCCGCTCTCAAGTGTGCTTCTGCCTGCTGTCGTTCTGCCAGTTCTGTTTGAGCTTGTTCAAACGCTTGTGCCTGCTGGATGGCGATCGCCAGTTGAACAGCGACAGTTTGCACCAAGGCTGCTTGTTCATCCGTCCAAGGGGATATTTGTTGAGAGCGCACCATACTAAAACTTCCCCAAAGTTTTTGATCAACAATTAGGGGAACCAGTAACCAAGAGCCTGGGAAGGTTTGGGCAAATTCTTGATTAATCTCATCCTCAAAGATGTTGGGATTATCAATTCGCACTACTTTGAATTGTTTTAGTTGTTCGGCGAGCAAGTTTCCTTGATCAGGAATTTCCGTCCCTAAGGTATCTGGAATGTCTAAGGTGCGCCGATATTCGGAAACATGCTTCCAGCACTGACGCTCTGGCAAATATTGCACAACCGCTGCTCGGTCAGTTTGCACAAGTTGGGCAATTTCTACCGTTGCCGTCATGAAAATGATGTCTAGATCGAGAGACTGACGAATGGCCTGCAATACCCGGCTAAATGCCTGCTCTTGGTCTACCCGTTGCCGCAGTGCCCGTTCTAGCTGCTTTTGCTCTGTGATATCACGAGCGCCAACCAAAACCGAGACAACTGACCCATTAGCAGCAAACTCTGGGACGCACCGAGCTTGGTAGTCCTTCATCCCCTCAGGGGTAAACAGTTGAAACTCCAGGTGCTGTTGCTTGCCTGTTACAAACGTGCGGATCAACGTAGCATCCCACAGAGTCGCCTGAGCGCTGGGCATCCTTAATTCTTGGTTAGTCTTACCAATAAACGCTTGGGACAATAAACCTGTCACCACCGTAATAGCAGGGTTGATATAGAGATAGCGCAGGGCGCGATCGAATCGGGTAATAATATCAGGAGAGTTTTCGGCCAGCGCTCTAAATTCCTGTTCTCGCTGGTGTAGTGCGGCTTCCGCTTGTCTCCACTCAGTTATATCGATCGCCACACCTCCAACATGTCTACTGCCATCAGGCTGAGGCAGTGAAAATCTGCACACCAAAAATTCTCCCCGCCTACCGTCTGCTCGAATTCCCGGTTCCACTACTTCCAGCGCTTGCCCACTTTTAGCAACCGTCTGAATGTTGTCTAGGTAGGTTTGAGCTATTTCCGGTGGATATAGCTCAAACACGCTTCGTCCTAGCCAGTTAGTTGGCACTTGAAACATCCGCCCGTAGGCTTGGCTAACGTACTCCATTCGCCCCTCTGAGTCATTAACCCAAGCGGCAGCAGGGCTATAGTCCATAAACGCCCGAAACCGTTCTTCGCTGTCTCGCAGTGCTGCTTCGGCTAGTTTGTGCTCAGTCACATCAACAAAGGCGAGCGCTGCACCATATTGGTCTAGTGGAATCGGCGCTGCACTGGCATTGATCCATCTCATATCGCCTTGGGGGCGAGCCACAATCATTTCTACATCTGTAATCAAGCAATTCTCTTCGACAGCTCGATGGCAAGCGTACTCGGAAATGGGCATGGGGGTTAAATCGGGGCGAAGCACATGCCATTCGGGCGATTCATAGGTGCGTTGATGAAGTTCACTATTAGAAATTCCGATAATCAGCTCTGAGGTCGGGTTGATTTCAATGAACTTGCCATTTGCATCGGTAACTAAAATCCCAATCGGGAGCGTTTCAAAGAGAGTGAGATATTTATTGCGAGTCTCGATTAACGCTGTTTCAACAATTTTGCGATCGCCAATATCATGACAGTTGACTACAATGCCCGCGATCGCCTCTTCTGCCAATAGGTTGCGCGTCGTCGCTTCAAAAAAGCGCCAAGTACCGTTGTGATGACGAACTCGGTACTCTACAGGGGGAATGCTGACGTTTGGCTGGCTCAAGGCCGACCCGATCGTTTGTAAAATGACATCTACATCGTCGGGGTGAACAAATTCTAGAGCACTCTTGCCGCACACATCCGCTTCAGAATATCCCAGTACGCTTTGTGCCGAAGGGCTGGCGTAACAAAAAATTCCAGCCTGATCTAGGATAACGATCACATCTGTAGAATTTTCTACAAGTGTACGAAAGCGACGGTCGCTTTTGCTCATGGCTAGCTCGGCGTGTTTCAGGGGCGTTAGATCGCGAACATTGACAATTGCCCCCGAAATCGTGCCATTTATATCTTGATAGGGAACGTAGGTAACGCTGACAAACTTGCGGCCAGTCGGGTAGTCATGCCATCCTTCCTCAGTCACGACCTCTCCCAACAGACAGCGGTCTAGGTTGGGCTTCACGTCATTTTGAAACTGCTCCGGATCTAAAATATGGCTGAGCGATCGCCCAATTACGTCTGCTGACGATCTGCCATACCATGTCAAATAAGACGAGTTAACGACTTGATAAACATAATCGCAATCGACCACGAACACAGCATCCAGGGTGGTAGATACAATCTGCTCATATAGGTAAAGTCTGGCATCATAGCGATCGCAGTTGGCTAGGTCTGCAACTCTGGCGATCGCCATCGGCAAGGCTCCAGATGCTTGACAGAGTGTTACAGTTTGCCCAATGCTCGGTGAGTCGTCTAAGGGGCAACTGACCTGTGCCAGTAGAGAGTGAACCAAAGACTTAACCCGCTCTGGAGTTGAGTTCCAGTCTTCTAAAGTCAGGTCTGCCAGTGAAAGAGGAGTTTGGTCTGCCATATCACCATCTACAATCGCCACGGTGACACTCTAACAACAGGTACTGGCAACAGTCACTGACTTGGTTGACTGACAAATCTCTTGAACACCTGCTGCACCGCCAGGAAATCAATTTCCTGGCTCATCGCTAAAGTCCTCTAAAGAGGACTAGATCAGGGTCTGAGTCTCTTTCAATAGACTTTCACCATTAGCCCAAAATTTATTTTAGGGCGGGTTGACACCGCAGCAATGAGACACGCGATCGCTACCCTTACCCTGGAGATTTGCTAGCGTTCTTAGCACTCTCTAGGGCATCAAGTTTTGCATGCACCTGACGATAGAGAGTGGAGTCTTCTCCATTTAGCCCAACCAAGCTGTAAAGTTTAACCAAATTACCGCCTCGTCCCTTGAGCGCATGATCGCCCATACAGACCACCTCCACAGACTCTTTGACTAGCTCATACAGAAACTCAGTGATCAAAATATCGGTTCCACAGATTCGAGTTGCCCCTTCTACGCGGCTGGCAACGTTGACAGCATCGCCAATCAAAGCATATTCTCGCCGCCGTGCAGAGCCAATGTCACCGGCGATCGCTTCGCCATAATTAATCCCAATGCCATTGAAAAAAACGGGTTTGCCCTGTTGGTTCCACAGGTCTTGTAGCTCAGCCAGAGCCTGCCTCATCCCCAGCGCCGCTCGGATCGCATTCATGGCATCGACCTGTTCGCCCTGAGAAAAGGGAGAGCCAAATTCTGCCATGATGGCATCGCCAATAAATTTATCGACCGTACCGCTTTGGTCAAGAATCACCTCCACCATCGCGTTGAGATAGGTGTTGAGTTGCTCTAACAAGTCTTCTGGTTCTACCGTGAGCGACAGCGTAGTGAAGCTGCGAATATCGCAGAACATGACCGCCGCTTTGACCCGACGACCTTTGAGCAACTGTTGAAAATCGTTGGAGTGATGGGTCAGAATTTCATTCACAATGGGAGCAGCCACGTAGCGATCTAGGGTTTGGCGCAAGCGTCGCTGTTCGAGCTGGGTGCTAATTGTGCCTGTAGCAAGACTAGAAAGGCCGCCCAATGCGATCGCTACGATAGGTATTGTGGTTGGCAAAATCAGTTTGCCGTAGGTAAAGCTGAGGTAACTAATCGTGCCCCAGGCGATTGTGATGCTTAACGCGCCAAGCAGTTGCGCCACAGGCTTTTTGAACCGTCTGACAATGATATATCCAGCCCCTGTGACTCCCAAAAAGATCACCAGTCCTCGGAGGGGAGGGGAGGGCACCACAGGAGTGATGACGCGATCTTGCATCAGGGTGGCGATCGCATTGGCGTGAAGTTCAACCCCCGGCATCGTTTCCGAAAATGGCGTAGGAATGATGTCATTGCCCAGATCGTTTGCCAAAGGGCCAATTAACACCAGCTTGTCTTTAAAGCTGCCATTTTGCAGATGCACCTGCCAATTGACCGGATCAAGTACATGCCAGAAAGGCACACGAGGAAAGGTGGTTGGCGGCCCATAGAAAAAAATCTCTCCGGTTGCTGCGGTCGGATGGGGCACCTGTGCCGATCCTAACGTGGCTTCGGCAAACGACTCCATCCCAAATCCTAGCCCTTGAGGATGCAGCACCTGCTCAATCAGGTTTTGGGGAAGTTGATACACCCGTTTGTCTGGATCTTGCAGAAAATTAATTAACCCATAGGGGCTAGGCTGCGCTTGAAACGTCGGATTGGGCAGAATGATCTGCACCTGTTCCCCACTTTCAGGTGTCCCAAAGGCTTCGTAGTTTGCCGCCAGCGTCACTCGCCCTGGATAGCGCCGCAGCACCTGCGCTAACTGCTGATCATCGGCAGCGCCATACACACTAGGGTCAGCCAAGACAAGATCTACCGATACTGACCGAGCACCTGCCTGCATTAAGTTGTCAATCACTTGAGCGTAGGCCGTCCGCTGCCACGGCCACGCTTGAATTGGCTCTAGGTTAGGGTAGCGCTGTGGATTGCTGAGGTAGTCGGCTCCGCGCGCCAGCGACTCTGGGTCGATCGCTAGAATCACGATGTTGTTCGGTGGCTCAACCTCGCCCCGCAGCCGAAAGAAAAACACCTGAGCCTGCCGTTCGAACCACTGCACAGTCCCTAAATTAATACCTGTGGCGATCGCCCCTATCAGCGCCCACAGCCCAATCAATCCATAGCCCAAGCGGTTCCAGTCCAGTCGAGACAGGGAGCGATCGCGGCTAGCAGTAGCTGTCGGCTTCAATCCGTTAGATTTAGAGCTGTTAGATTTAGAGCTATTAGATTTAGAGCTATTAGATTTAGAGCTGTTAGATTTAGGATGCGATCGCTTGCTCCACATTGGTTACTCCTGCTGCCTAGTATTCTGGCGCTCTAGCATTCTGGCGCTGGTAGTTCTCTAAAAACCGAAGGGTAGCCGAGGACGAGGAACATTCGGTATCGGCAGACTTGGGCTGTTGAGCGGAAAAGGGAAATTGGGATAAAGCCGTTGAAACGAATCGCGAATATGGGCAACTCCCGGCAGTTGTTCGACGTAGTTGCGGAATAAATCTCCGTTGAGAATGGCCACAAATTCATCAGCACTCAGCCTCTGCGCCACTCCCAAGCGTTCACCTCGACGCGTAGCAATTTTCTCACCTGCCGTCAGCGTGACAGATTCTTGAGTGTCAGAGGGGGGTGTCTGGTTAGTAGATCGCGGGAAACGCGCCAACCAGTTGCGGAAGCGAGAACTTCTGTTGGCTGAAGACGGAGCTGAGCCTTCCGTTGTACTACTGGCTAGTTCTGGTTGCTTACTGACGACTACTTCACCCTCTAGAACCTTGATTTGTTCTTGACCTGTCTCATCCACTTCCATGAGGTAGGTGGTGCCTCGCACGCCAGCCGTCACAGAGCTAGTGCAGCCATTGACTGCCCCGTTAACCAACAGCACACCCCGCTGCAACTGAGCACACTGGCCAATAGTGAGGACAGAATTACTCGACAACCGAGCAATGGCACCCGTGTTAAAGGTGACTTGGGTGCGGGCGCTGCCTGTACGCACTTGCTGGCCACGATTGGCAACATCATTCACCCGTGCTGTGTTGTTTTGGATGTAAACCTGGTTGCCGTCTAAGATCTCAGAAATCGTACCCCGGCTAATGGCCGTTTGAGCCGCCAAGGGAGAGTGGAATGGACTTAAGGCCAGCATGACGACTAACCCAATGAGAAACGGATGAAATATCCATTTCAACAATCTCGACAATGTAAGGCGACGTGAGTTAGGCATAACGTGCGTCTAAAGGTCGGTGGGCAAGGGATCAAGCAAAGACTTTTACCTAACAATACTCCGGACAGTTTTTGGGACGGAAGCTGAAACCCGCATTCTACCGTTGGCATTTGCCTCATTGAAGAGGCTGAAACCCGCATTCTGCCGTTGGCAATTTAAAACTGTCCGGACTGTTGACCTAACCGAGTGGCGAGGGGTTAAACCCCTCACACACCAGCTTGCCTATAAATACGGTGCTTGGCAACCCATTTCCGTGCAATTACGCAGAAGTTTTATATAGCCATAGTCATAAAGCTTAAGACATGCCAGCGTCATTCCCGCGCAGGCGGGAATCCACCCCCGCACCTATCGAGCAGATGGATTCCCGCCTGCGCGGGAATGACACGGAGGCGTCTCATGGCTACCGCTATAAATAAAAACAAGATTCTAAAAGTCTGCGTCGCCCGCTGCGCGGGCGGCGCAGAACTTTAAGGTTTTATATTTAATTACGCCCATCTACTTACCGCCACCCAAAGCTTGTGTGTACGCCGTGATTCAAACAGGTGAGACAGGTTCTTTTTCTACTAAGTCTCCTAACTTAGGACTCCACCAGCCTTTGGCAGTTTGGAAATAGACCACATCCTTGTGCTTGCGATCGCCCCTTGCCTTTGCATCCGAACAGCGCAGCAGTTTCTTAGACAATCCCTCTTTCTCGTAGGCGTACTCTTCCAACGGTTTTTTGCACACCGGGCAGGTATGTTCGGTGAGACTGGTTTGGGGTGGCGCTGATTTTTCGTCGGCAGATTTGCTGTGGGGCGGTTCCCACTTGCGGCTGTAGTCTGACCAAAACAGCACGATATCTGCACAGCCGCCAACACACTTAAGAAAATATTTCTTTTTGACTTTGCTGCTGGGAATTTTTGCCAGAAGATTCTTGCAATGAGGGCAGGGCGTTTTGGATAGCTCGGTTGGCTTGCCGCGACGAGGCGCTGGATTAGTGGTGAGATGGCTGGGAATAACCAGTTTTGCCTTCACCAAAGCAGGGGCAAAATAGTCCTGGTTCCAGGCGGTGAGATAGTGTTGCCAGTCTGCATCTCCTGTGGCAATTTGGTCGAGCGCTTGCTCCATCTGCGCGGTGAACTCTGCCTCTAGCAAGTCGGGCAGGGCATCTTGCAAAAAACTGTCAACCTCCAACCCTAGCAGAGTCGGCTGGAGATGCCCCTTGAGCATATCCACGTAGAGCCGCTGCTTCAACGTGTGAATGGTGGGGGCGTAGGTGCTGGGGCGACCGATGCCCTTGCGCTCCATCGTTTGCACCAATTTGGGTTCACTGTAGCGTGAGGGCGGTTGGGTTTGCTTCTGCTCGTGGGCGGCTTGCTGGAGAGTCAGCGCTTGTCCTGTTTGCAGGGCAGGCAGTTCTACATCAGCGGTCAGGTTGTTCCAGTATTTGCTGTAGCCGGAAAATTCCACGACTTGTCCTTTAGCCTGCCAACGAGCAGAACCCGATTGCGTCAGAATTTTGGTTTGCCGAACTCGCGCTGACTGGCACTGAGAGGCGATCGCCCGTTTCCAAATCATCACGTAAAGGGAAAATGCGTCGGCGGCAAGTTCTACCCGCAGCTCTTTAGAGGGGCGGTAAACATCAGTCGGGCGAATCGCCTCGTGGGCTTCTTGAGCAGCCTTGGCTTTGCGGTGCTGGGCAACTTTTTTGGGCACGTTAGCGGGGTCATGTTCCTCCAGCCACTGCCGCGCCTGAGCACAGAACTCTGGGCTGAGAGCAATGCTGTCGGTTCTCATGTAGGTGATCAAGCCCGCTTCGTAAAGCGACTGTGCCACCTGCATAGTTTTTTCGGGACTGAGACGCAGGCGGGAACCTGCCGCCTGTTGCAGGGTAGAGGTGATGAAGGGCGCAGGCGGGGTGCGAGGGGTGATTTTGCCTTCAATTTGGGTAATGGTGTGGGAATGCTGCTGAGCCACCTGCACTAAGCGATCGGCTTCGGCTTGTGAGGTGACGCGCTCAGATTCCTGAGTCTGCGGTTGGCCGCTGCTGGGATCAGTGGCATCGTCAGGGGCGGCTTCTTCAGCGCTGGCATCGGTGGTGCTGCCCCGATAATATGCGCGAAAACCTTCTGCATAATCGACAAACACGCTCCAATAATCCTGCGGCACGAAGGCTTGAATCTGCCGCTCCCGCTCGCAAACAATGTGCAGGGCGGCACTTTGCACTCGTCCCATGCTTTTGGCTCCATTTTGCAACTGCCACAGCAGCGGAGAGCCTCGGAAGCCCACCAGTTTATCGAGCACGGTGCGACATAGCCCAGAGTGAACCAGGTTGAGATCTAAAGCACGAGGCTGGGCGATCGCCGCCCTGACTGCATTGGGGGTAATTTCGGTGTAGACCACACGCTGCGGGTTTTTCAGGTTCAGCGCTTGCTGAAGGTGCCAGGCGATCGTTTCTCCTTCGCGATCGGGGTCGGTAGCCAGCACTACTGTTTTCACCTGCTGCACTGCTGACTTTAGCCCCCGGATAACATCTGCCCCACGCGAGCCACGGGCAACAAAGCGGCAGCGCACCGAGTTGCCATCCAGATCAAAGCCTAGAGAATCTTCGCCATCACTGGCCAATTCTCGAATGTGCCCAACGCTAGCCCTGACTAACCAATCAGACCCCAGAATTTGGCTGAGCTTTTTAATTTTCCCAGGACTTTCGACAATCAGCAGTTTGGAGGGCATGGCGGGTACCTGGCAGGCTACTGAGCTGGATCAATTGTACTACTTCTCTCAGAATACATTCAGAAAAACGAGCCGAACTGATGATCAACTAGCCATCTGTAGTCCTGTGGGGCTTGGCATAATCTCCAGCATTTGAGAACGGTTGTAAGTAGATGGGCGTAATTAAATATAAAACCTTAAAAGTCTGCGCCGCCCGCTGCGCGAGCGGCGCAGACTTTTAGAATCTTGTTTTTATTTAGGTTGAACTACTTAGTCCGAGCGCTATTATTAAAATGCTGTAAAGGTGTTTCGTTAGCCTGTGCTGAGTGCTGCTAGAGAAATGAGTTGAACCATGAGCGAAACGTATTTAACAGATTTTAGTTCGTGGATTAACCAAACAGCTCAACTATTACGGGAGCGTCGTTGGCATGAAATTGATGTGCCTCATCTGCTTGAGGAAGTTGAGAACTTGGGTAAGACTGAACGACGAGGGATTGCCAGTCAACTGACTCGTCTTTTACTGCATTTGCTGAAGTGGCAATACCAACCTCAGCGCCACTCAGAGAGTTGGCTAGATTCTATTACTGATGCGCGCACCCAGATTGAGTTGGCGATTGAAGATAGCCCCAGTCTGAGAGATTATCCTCAAGAGCAACTTGAAGAAAGTTATCAACGAGCACGTCGCCAAGCAGCCAAGCAGACCAATATGGAGATTTCGGCGTTTCCAGATAGGTGTCCATATTCTACAGAGCTAGTATTGGCGGAAGATTGGCTGCCAGAGAGTTAATAATCCAAGTCCACGTTGAGAACTGTAGTTTTAGCCCTCACCCCCAGCCCCTCTCCCAAAGGGCGAGGGGAGCCGGAAAAGCTTTCAAAGTCCCTCTCTCCAGGGAGAGGGCTTAAAGCCTTCGGCATATATGAAAAGGGTGAGGGAAAACTCTGGGCTTCAAGTTAGACGAGGTTTATTCCTGGCTTTTATAGTCCTCAGAAACCATGAAATCTTTACTTTGGAAGCTTTAGAAGTCATACAAGCAAAACTTCTTTTCTTAGCAATAGCTGTAGAGCTTACTTTTCATGTGTTTGAATATCTATTTTTTTTACTTTACTAAACTGCCATCTTCAGCTTTGAGCTGGCTATAAAGTCAAGATTTATAACTGCTTAGAGGCAGTCAGTGATTTAGCCAAAAAATATTGCATCTTTGGCACTCGTATCCCCTTCTCAATTGGGAGTTAATTCAAACATGGCACGGCTCAACGGTAACAGCAAGAAAAATAAATTAAGAGGAACCAGAAAGAAGGATTTTCTTGTTGGCCTAGGCGGTAATGATACGTTGCTAGGTTTAGGGGGAGCCGACTCGCTAAATGGCGGCAAGGGTGCAGACTTGCTGAATGGGGGAGTTGGCAAAGATACCCTAGTGGGCGGTCAGGGTAACGATACTTACGTAGTCGACAACGCTGGCGATGTAGTGACTGAGCTGGGCGGGCAGGGCATCGATACTGTTCAGGCCTCTGTCAGTTTTACTCTAGGCAATAATCTTGAAAACTTGACGCTGACTGGAAGTGCAGCCATTAATGCAACAGGCAATGCCCTCAATAACATATTGATAGGCAACGGTGCCAACAATAGTCTTGCTGGCGGAGACGGCAATGATCTGCTTGACGGACTAGAAGGCAACGACATCCTTCAAGGAGATAGCGGAGACGATACCCTCCGAGGTGGTGGCGGTAACGACAGCCTCAATGGAGGCATTGGCAACGACACCATGACGGGGGGCAATGGCGACGATTCCTACGCAGTAGATAGCAGTAGTGATGTTGTCGTTGAAAATGCCAACGAAGGCATTGACACAGTGACAGCTACAGTTTCATACACGTTAGGGAGTGATCTCGAAATTCTCGTTTTGGCGGGCGTGGGTGCTCTCAACGGTACAGGCAACGCTGGCAACAATACTCTACTTGGCAATACTGGAAACAACACCCTCAGTGGTGGCGCTGGCGACGATAGTCTGGCAGGCAATGCTGGCAACGATGCGCTTAATGGGGGAGACGGCAACGATGTGCTCGATGGTGGGGCTGGCACAGACACCATGACAGGTGGGGCTGGCAACGATACCTATGTAGTAGACGTGTCCTCTGACAGCATCACCGAAACCGTTGGCGGTGGCATCGACACTGTTAATGCCAATGTGTCTTACACATTGAGTGGCAACCTAGAAAATTTAGTCTTAACTGGTGCTGCCAACATCAAAGGGACGGGAAATGGGGGTAACAACAGCATCATAGGCAATAGCGGCAATAACGAATTAGACGCTGGTGCCGGTAGTGATTATATTGATGGCGGCGTGGGTCGAGATACAATGACCGGCGGTGGCGGCAACGACACATTCGTTGTAGACAACTTGGGCGATGTAGTGGTGGAGAACTTTAACGATGGCACAGACACCATCGTCTCCACGCTAGTCACTTACACGTTGGCAGCCAATGTAGAAAACCTCACCATTGGGGGAACTGGCAACAACGGCGGGACAGGGAACGTCCTTGATAACACCATTGTCGGAAACGACGGCAATAATACCCTGGCGGGTGGAGCTGGAAACGATGTCATCGTAGGTGGTGCGGGCAACGACAGCCTGGCAGGTGGCATGGGAGTTGATACGCTGGTAGGTGGCACGGGTAATGATACCTACGTACTTGATGATGTCACAGACCTAATTGTGGAAGATGGCATTGGCGACATTGACTCAGTCGTGTCCAGTGCAACTTACACGCTGGGTACCAATCTAGAGAATTTAACGTTAGTAGGGACAGCAAATCTAAATGGAACTGGCAATGCGCTAGCCAACAACATTACGGGAAACAGCGGCAACAATGTTTTAGATGGGGGCAGCGGTGCAGACACCCTCAGCGGTGGTGCGGGTAATGATACGTACTTGATTGATAACAGCTCCGATCTGATGATCGAGCAGCCCAATGCTGACATAGACGAGGCGATCGCCTCTGCATCTATCAACCTGGCTCTCAACGGCATTAACGTTGAGAACCTGACTCTGGTTGGGACTGAGAATATTAACGGCACGGGTAACGCGCTGGCTAATACAATTACGGGCAATAGCGGCAATAACACGCTCAATGGTGGTGCAGGTAACGACACACTGAACGGAGGAGCCGGGGCTGACAACCTGATTGGTGGCAGTGGTGACGACAGCTACGTATTTGACAACGTTAATGACACAGCAGTGGAAGCCTTTGGTGAAGGTACGGATACAGTTACGGTCATCACAACAGCTACCAGCGGCACCTTCACTATTGGCGCAAACGTTGAAACGTTGATATTAACCGGAGTCGCCAATATTAACGGTAGTGGCAACGATATCAACAACAGCATTACAGGCAATAGCGGCAATAACCTACTGAATGCAGGGGATGGCAACGATACTGTCAAAGGCGGATTAGGCAACGACACCCTCAATGGCGGCGCAGGGAATGACCTGCTAGATGGGGAAACTGGCAACGATGTCATGAGTGGCGGTACCGGCAATGATACGTATACTGTCGGCACAGGAGACACCATTGTTGAAAACGCAAACGAAGGGATCGATACTGTTTTATCAAATGCCACATTTACGCTAACTCCCAACTTCGAGAACTTGACTCTGGTAGCGGGTGCGGGAGATATCAATGGTACGGGTAACGATACAGCCAATACCATCATCGGCAACGAAGGCAACAACTTACTCAATGGTGGGTTAGGCAACGATACGCTGCGGGGTGGTGCAGGTAACGATAGCTATACCGTAGACAATGTCAGCGATGTCATCGTCGAGAATACTAATGAGGGCATTGATTTAGTCAGTTCCAGCGCCGCTGCCTACACGTTGGGGGGCAATCTAGAAAATCTGGTTTTGCTAGTTGGGGGAATCAGTGGTACAGGCAACATCCTCAACAATACGATTACAGGAAATGCTGGCAATAATACACTTGCTGGGGCTGCTGGCGATGACACGCTAGACGCTGGGGATGGTGACGATCGCCTCGACGGTGGCACAGGAATCGATGTTCTGCTGGGTGGAGCAGGCAACGACACCTATGTTCTAGCCGATATCGCCGACAGCATTACCGACACTAGCGGCCTTGATACGATTGAAGCCGGTGTTAACTTTACGCTAGACTTGCCTGCCTACACAGCCATTGAAAACCTGACGCTTACGGGCAGCGCTGTATCGGGTACGGGTAGCGCGATCGCCAACGTCATTACAGGTAACGCGATCGCCAACCTGCTGGATGGTGGATTGGGAGCCGACACTCTAATCGGCGGTGACGGCAACGACACCTACCGGATAGACAACATCGGGGACGTGGTGACAGAAACCAGTCTCACGGGCGGTATTGACACCGTACAATCCACCATTACTACTACGTTAGGGGCTAACGTCGAAAATCTCACCCTAGAGGGATTAGCCAACCTCAACGGCACGGGCAATGAACTCAACAACGTTATCACCGGAAATGCTGGCAACAATAGCCTGTTTGGCTTAGGCGGTAACGATACCCTAGATGGCGGCGACGGAGCCGATTCCTTAACCGGCGGAGTGGGCAGCGACACGATGCGAGGGGGGAACGGCAACGATACTTACGTCGTAGACGACAGCACCGATGTCATTACCGAAAGCAGCGACACAGGCGGCATCGACACGGTTCAATCTAGCGTCAACTACATCCTCTCTGCCAATTTAGAGACGCTGCTGCTGACGGGTACGGCAATTAGCGGTACAGGCAACGCTGGCGACAACACCATTACTGGCAATGCTTCTAACAATACGTTGCTTGGTTTAGCAGGTAATGACCTGCTGGACGGGCAAGATGGCGCAGATTTATTGAATGGCGGCATCGGCGCAGATACTCTAATTGGCGGCAATGGCAACGATACCTTTGTGGTAGACGACGCGGGAGATGTAGTTACCGAGTCCAGCGCCGCAGGTGGCACCGATTTAGTAGAGTCTGGCGTTGACTTCGACATGAGTCTTGTCGGGCGCGAGAACTTAGAGAACTTAACGCTAACGGGTAGCGCCATCGTTGGCATCGGGAACGCGATCGCCAATACAATTCTGGGCAACAGCAGCGACAACACCCTAGCTGGCGGCGGTGGAAACGATCGCCTAGAAGGGGGGACTGGGAGCGATCGCCTGGATGGGGGCACTGGCAACGACACCCTGCTGGGCGGAGCGGGTAACGATACCTACGTTGTGGGTGAAGGTGGAGATGTAGTTACCGAGACCGTTGGTGATGGCATCGACACCGTAGAGTCCACTATCAATTACACCCTGGGCAGCGACCTCGAAAACCTCACCCTCCTTGGAACAGCCGCCAACGGCACAGGCAACGCGCTCGATAACACGATCTTGGGCAATGCCTCCGCTAACGTTTTAAGTGGCGACAGCGGCAACGATACCCTAGACGGCAACGCTGGTGCAGACCGACTTGATGGTGGCACAGGCAGCGATACGATGACGGGCGGAGACGGCAATGACACCTTTGTAGTCGATCAGATCGGCGATGTCATCATCGAAGCCAGCCTCACTGGAGGCATTGATAGCGTTGAATCGGCAGTCGATTTTATCCTCGGTAGCAATGTTGAAAACCTCACTCTGACCGGAACGGCCATAAGTGGCACAGGTAACGATCTCAACAACGTCATCACTGGCAACGGCAGTGACAACACCTTGTTTGGATTAGCAGGTGACGACACGCTCAATGGCGGCGCAGGAAACGACCTGCTGGATGGAGGCACAGGCTTCGATGCCATGACGGGAGGCAACGGCAACGATACCTACATCGTCGATAGCCTCTCTGATGGAGTCATTGAAACCAGCGTCACAGGCGGCACGGACACCATTGAAGCAAGCCTGAGCTACACCCTCAACCTTCCAGCTCTGTCTCTAGTAGAGAACCTGACCCTAACGGGCATGGCTTTAGACGGCACAGGTAATGACTTGGCTAATACCATTACAGGTAATGCTCAAGCCAATATCTTAAGCGGTGGCCTTGGCAACGACACCCTGATCGGGGACGACGGTAACGATCGCTTAATTGGGGAGGACGGCAGCGACACCCTAATTGGCGGCAACGGCAATGATACCTATGTAATTAACAGTCTCAGCGATACCGTGGTCGAAGCATCCGGAGCCGGACTCGACACGATCGAAGCCAGCATTGACTTTGACCTAAGTTTGTCCGCCAACAACAGCATCGAAAATCTTACCCTAACGGGTACGGCTCTCATTGGTACAGGCAACGCGCTGGACAATACCATTCTGGGCAATATCGGTAACAACATCCTGAGCGGATTGGACGGCAACGATGTGTTGATTGGGGGTGACGGCGACGATCGCCTGGATGGGGGTAACGGCAGCGATACCATGACCGGAGGGGCAGGCAACGATACCTATGTGGTCAACAACAGCGGCGATGTGGTTAGCGAAGCGAACCCCCTTGATGGTATCGACACTGCAGAATCGAGCGCGATCGCTTTCACGCTAGGCGACAACGTTGAGAATCTCATCCTAATTGCTGGAGCAGGCGACATCAGCGGCAGCGGCAACGCCACTGACAACACCATCACCGGCAATGAAGGCAATAACACCCTGGACGGCAAAGCGGGTAATGACACCTTAATCGGCGGTGCAGGCATCGACACGATGATAGGGGGTACTGGTGATGACTCCTTTTTCGTCGATAGCTCAGATGACCAGGTGATCGATAACCCCGGTGCGGGCATCGATACGGTCTTTACCTCAGCCTCTTACACCTTAATCAACGATAGCGAGATTGAATTTCTGGTACTTCAACCAGGAGCAGGCGACATCAACGGCATTGGCAATGTCTTCAACAACGACATTACGGGCAACGAAGGCAATAATCTGCTAGATGGGGGTGAAGGCGTAGACACGTTAGAAGGCGGCATTGGTAACGACATATATGTAGTAGACAATGCAGGCGATGTGGTGCAAGAAACGGTGACGGTCGGCGGTGGTAACGACACCATTCGCTCCACCATTTCCTTTGACCTCAGTACGAGCAATGGCACCAACGTCGAAAACTTGGTTTTGCTAGAAGCCGAAACGGCTCTCACGGCGATCGGCAACACTCTGCGTAACACCATTGTGGGCAACAGCCAAAATAACTTGATAGACGGGGGCACGGGCGACGACACCATGACGGGTGGTGATGGCGACGACACATACGTGGTGGACAATCTCAGCGATGTCACGATAGAAGCGGTTGGCGGTGGCATCGATACCGTTCGCACCAGCGTCACCCTAACGCTGGGTGCAGAACTAGAAAACCTGATCTTACAGCTAGGCGCAGGTGCCATCAATGGCAGCGGCAATAGTGCAGACAACGCAATCACAGGCAACGACAGCAACAACATCCTTAGTGGGTTGGGAGGCAACGATGTCCTGAATGGAGGACTAGGAGCAGACCAACTGAATGGTGGTTCTGGCAGTGATACCTACGTGGTAGACAACGTGGGTGATGTGGTGAACGAAACCCCTGACCCCTTCGATATTGACCTGATTCAGGCTAGTGTTACTTACACGCTGGGCAGCAATCAGGAAAACCTCACCCTAACGGGAATAGCCAACATCAACGGCACAGGGAACAGTCTCAGCAACACCATTCTCGGTAACGATGGCAACAACTTCCTAGACGGTAAAGGAGGAGCCGATACGATGACTGGAGGGCTGGGGAATGACACCTATGGCGTAGATAGCATTGCAGACAGTGTTGTTGAAACTCTGGATCAAGGCATTGATGAGGTAGTTTCTACCGTCACTTACACCCTTAGCGACCACCTTGACAATCTAACGCTGACTGGATTATCCGGTACCGAGAACCTAAATGGCACTGGCAATGCCCTCGACAATACCATCACTGGCAATGCTGGCAACAATACCTTGTTAGGGCTAGATGGTAACGACTCCCTGATTGGGGGTGGAGGAAATGACTTCTTAGACGGTGGTGTAGGCGATGACACTATGCAGGGTGGCCTTGGTGACGATACCTACATCGTCAGCAGCAGTGGCGAGTCCACACTCGTGTCTGAAGCCCTCAATGCAGGCATCGACTCAGTTATTGCTTCTGAGAGCTTTATTCTGGGTGCCAATTTAGAAAATCTTACCCTCATGGGTACAACTGGATTGGAAGCGTTAGACGGCACTGGCAATGCCCTCGACAATACCATCACTGGGAATAGCGGCAACAACTTGCTGGATGGCATCACCGGACTGGATACGCTGATAGGCGGAGCTGGAGACGACACCTATGTAGTGGATGGCCCTGAAGATCAGATTGTAGAAAACTCAGGCGGTGGACTTGATACGGTGAGGTCAGCCGGTAACTTTACCTTGAGTGCCAACCTGGAGAAATTAGTCTTGATTGGTGCGCTCAATGCCAATGGTACAGGCAATGCAGAAGCCAATGTAATCGAGGGTAATGATGGCGACAACCGACTAGACGGGCAGCAAGGGGCTGACACGCTGACCGGAGGACGGGGAAACGACACCTATGTAGTGGACGACATTGGCGATCTGGTACTGGAGCTAGAAGACGCGCTGGGTGGAGTCGATACCGTGGTATCAACAATTGACTTTACTTTGACTTCAATATTTGGAGCCAATATCGAAAACCTGACACTAGATGGGGCGGCGAATCTCACCGGAACAGGCAACGGTAGAGACAATGCGATCGCGGGCAACAGTGGAAAAAACACTCTAGACGGCTTAGATGGCAACGACACCA
This sequence comes from Elainellales cyanobacterium, assembly GCA_038321765.1. Classification (GTDB taxonomy): domain Bacteria; phylum Cyanobacteriota; class Cyanobacteriia; order Elainellales; family Elainellaceae; genus CASBQJ01. The sequence continues at coordinate 12,888 of JBBQFG010000009.1, read as the reverse complement.
TAGACGGTGGTGGTGAGGATGACATCCTCCTCGGCAAAGCGGGTAATGATGTTTTGTTAGGTAATTTGGGCAATGACACCCTAGAGGGCGGGGTAGGCAACGACACGCTCACCGGGGGTGAAGGGCTCGATACGTATGTTTACAACACAGGCGCGGCCTTTGCTACTGTTTCACCGGGGCTAGACACCATTACCGATTTTGCAGCAGGAGCCGACAAGATTCTGTTAGATCGGACGACCTTCGCATTTATCGGAGGATCGGGTTCGGCGTTTACGGCGGGCAAGTTTGCCTCAGTTGCGAATGATGCAAGTGTGGCAGGCAGTTCTGCCGCCATCGTGTTTAGTGCCGGCTCAAACAGTTTGTTCTACAAATCCAGTGCGATAGATGCAGGGACTAAGTTCATTACCTTCTCGAATGCGCCGATTGTTTCGGACACCGACTTTATCATTCAGGCTTAATCCAGATTAAGCAATGCCGAAGTTCCTTCTTGGGTAAAAACTGGATTCACCCAGTTTTTACCCAAGCTAAGTAGTTCAACCTAAATAAAAACAAGATTCTAAAAGTCTGCGCCGCCCGCTGCGCGGGCGGCGCAGACTTTTAAGATTTTATAATTAATTACGCCCATCTATTTATCAAGATATGAAGTATCAATTTGAAGAACAAACGTGGATTAGCTTTAAGCCGCCGCGCTAAGCGCGGCGGCTTAAAGCTAATCCACAAGGACAATTCAGATCGGTCTCACCGTCTTGCTTAGCCAGTGATCTAGTATGGAGTTACGCAACTGGAATTAACGCTTCCTGCTGTGAGTTGAGCGTTCATGCGCGATCGCCTATCCTGCCCTGATTCACACTTCCCATGGCTCAATCCCTTCCCACGGCTTCAGCTCAGGCTCGCCAAACCCGGCAGCAGTTTGCTAATCCAGAAGATTATCTATCTTACGAATTGGGCAAAGCGGTAAAGGAACTGCCGCCGCTCTATACCCGACTATTGGCAGGAACTCTCTCTGCACTGGTATTTGGGGCGATCGCATGGGCACATTTCAGCCAAGTCGATGAAGTCGCCGTGGCCAATGGCGAACTGGTGCCAGCGCAGCAAGTGCGTCCTGTGCAGGCGCTACAGGGCGGCACCATCAGCAAAATCTTAGTCAAAGAGGGCGATCGCGTTCAGCAAGGAGATGTGCTGATTCAGCAAGATGCCAGCTTGCCCAAAACCACCGTGGAGCGATTAGAACAGTCGCTCAAACTGATTCGCCAAGACATTGCCCGCTTAGAAGCTGAACGGACTGGTCAAACTAATGCTGGAACTGCTCTACAAGACGAACTTTTGGCCGCTCGTTTAAACGAATTTGACAACCGCCAAGCAGCGGCTGGCTCAGAAGCGAATCGGCAGGCTTCGGCGATCGCCGAAGCCCGTTCCCGTTTAGTTCGGCTGCAAGAAAACTTGGTCAATGCCCGTGCCACACTAACCACAGCTCAAGAACGAGAGCGTAGCCTCCGCGCTCTGGTCGAACCTGGCAATGGAGCCGTACCCCGATTTGACTACTTAGAGGCCAAAGATCGGCTAACCCAGGCACAAGACCAAATTGCGTCGCTTCAGCAAGACATCGTGGGGCAACAGCAAACCATCCTACAAGCGCAGGCAGCCTATCAAGGCGCAAAACAGGCCACTGATCGGCTTAGCTCTGAACGGCAAAGCGAAATTCTCGGTCAGCTTAACCAGCGCCGCGAAGACCTGACCACGTTAGAAGGCCAACTGGCGCAAGCTAATCAGCAAGCAGAGCAAGAGGTCATCCGCGCCCCGATTACAGGAACGATCTATAACGTTCAGGCCACCTTGGCCAAGGGCACCGTCCAACCGGGAGAGGAACTGCTGTCGATTTTGCCGGAGGGCGGTGATTTAGTATTGGATGTAAAAATCGTCAACCGAGACATTGGGTTCATTGCTCCCGGTATGCGTGCCAAAGTGAAACTCGCCACCTTTCCATATCAAGAATTTGGCATTATTCCCGGTGAAGTGGCTCAAATTAGCCCCAACGCAACTCTGGATCGAGAACTAGGGTTAGTATTTCCCGCCAAGGTCAAACTCAGCCGCACAGTGGTTCCCGTCTATGGGCAAGATGTAAAGTTAGTCCCCGGTATGGCGGCCAGTGCCGAAGTCGTGACCCGTCAGCGGTCTATTCTCACGTTCTTAGTTGAGCCAATTACGCGACGGTTCGACGAAGCCTTTCAAAGCCGGTAAAATATCTCCTATCCTATGCCCGATGATTTACCCCTTACCCCTAGCGAACAGCAGGACTGGCGACGGACGTTGGAATTGGCAAATTACGCAAATATTCTGTGCCACTGTCGAACCTGCGATCGCGAGTGGGTTGTGTCTGCTCCTGAACCCTGCATCTGCGGTAGTAGAGAAATTGAGGCGATCGCCTGCTGGCAATTCCCCGACGACTAATGTGGCACTACGCGCTTGACCAAACCCGTTACTTTTCAGAGAATTGCGTGTTGCACAATTCTCTAAAAAGTAACTCAGCGCTCAGCGCCAGTCGGTGGGGGTGGCTCCAACAGACCCGGCATATACCAAGCCTCGCTGCATATCTAACGTCAAAATTGCCCCATCTCGAATAATTTCAGTGGCATTTTTGACCCCTACGATCACGGGCACCCCCAGCCGTAGACCAATCACCGCAGCATGGCTGGTCAGGCTGTCGTCCTCGGTTACAATACCCGATGCCTTGCGAATAGCTTCCACGTAGTCCACTCCCGTAGTCGTCACCACCAAGATTTCCCCTGCATTAAAGTTGCCGATTTCTTTACTAGTGTGAGCAACACGGGCGCGACCTCTAATCGATCCCTGCCCAATTCCAATGCCACGCCCTAGGACAGCGGTCACAACTTCCACCTTAATTAGGTCAGTAGAGCCGGCCACACCTTGAAGCGTGCCTGCGGTCATAACTACCAAATCACCCTCCGCCAGCATGGCTTTCTCCTGAGCTACGTTGAGTGCCGCTTTAAAGGTTTGACCAGTGGAGGGTAGGTTTAGTACCAGCAGCGGTTTAACGCCCCACACGAGTTGGAGTTGGCGCGCCACATCCACATGGGGGGTAATAGCCAAAATTGGGGTGCGGGGGCGAAACTTAGACACGTTACGAGCAGTCGCACCAGTTTTGGTTAGGGTCATAATGGCGGAGGCTTGCAGTTGTTCAGAAATGCGACCAACCGCCTGACTGATTGCATTGGGGATAGAACGCCCCGCACTGCCCTCTAGATTTCGGGTCAAGGATGGCTCTTGTTCGATCCTCACTGCAATCCGTGCCATGGTTTCTACAGCTTGGACAGGGTACTTGCCAACAGCCGTTTCATTAGAAAGCATGACCGCATCGGTACCATCTAGAATGGCGTTCGCCACGTCAGAAATTTCGGCTCTGGTAGGGCGCGGGTTGCTTACCATGCTGTCGAGCATTTGGGTAGCAGTAATGACGGGGATACCAAGGCGGTTGGCGGTCGTAATCAACCGTTTTTGTAAAATGGGCACATCTTCGGCGGGTAGCTCTACCCCCAAGTCGCCCCGCGCCACCATCGCGCCATCGCAAATGGAGAGGATTGCTTCCATTTGCTCGATCGCCTCGTGCTTTTCGATTTTGGCGATTACGGGTACGTCTTTGCCAGCGCTAGAAATCAGTTCTTTGACCTCTAAAATATCTTGTGGATTACGGACAAAGCTGAGGGCGACCCAATCGACACCTTGATCGAGTCCAAACATCAGGTCGGTGCGGTCTTTGTCGGTAAGGGCTTTGATCGAGAGATAAACGCCAGGGAAGTTAACGCCCTTATTATTGGACAAAGCTCCCTCGACAACGACCCGGCAGTGAAGTTGTCGCGTAATGCGATCGACCTTTTCCACTAGCATCTCAACACGCCCGTCATCGAGCAGAATGCTGGCACCTTCGGGTACTTCGTCTGCCAGAGGATCGTAGGTGACGGAACTAATTTCTTGGGTGCCTGGACAGGCGATGCTGGTGAGAATGTAGGGATCACCCTTTTTGAGAATAATCGAGCCATTCTCAAAGCGGCCTAAACGAATTTTTGGACCTTGAAGATCTTGTAGGATGCCGACGGGTTGATTTAACTCAAAAGATATTTGACGAATCGTGCGGATATTGCGCTGGTGATCTTCGTGAGTACCGTGCGAAAAGTTAAGCCGCAGGGTAGTCGCTCCGGCTTCGATCAGGTCGCGTAGAACTTCTGGGCTGCTAGTGGCTGGACCGATGGTAGCTACAATTTTTGTCCGGCGCAGGGAAGGTTGCGATTGCATGGGTTCCAGAAGTCTCTCAAAGGGATGGTTGGCGATCGCCCGTTGCACTAATGACAGTCACTACCAGTGTCACTCTACAGTGATGCCATTGCTGTTGCCGGACAACACCCTCTCAATAATTTAGGGTAAATGTAGCACCTGAGTTACAGCAAATTTCGCGGTTGTGCATTTTGGGTTAGATTTTAACGCGAGTTCAACTTCTCGCTATCCTAGAGATATGGGGAAGTGTGTCCCAGATAATTACCTGCCTGTGACCCAATCGTCTCAACTGATCCCGCTACTTAAAACCCCCGATCGCCTCGAATCACGGCTCAAGGAAATTCCTCAGGAGCCGGGGGTTTACTTTATGCGAGATGCGACGGATAACATCGTCTACATCGGTAAGTCCAAGAGCTTACGGAGTCGGGTGCGCTCGTACTTCAGAGACGACGCGTATCGGGAACACCGCATTGCCCTCATGGTGATGCAGGTCGTCGAGATAGAGTTCATCGTTACTGACACAGAAGCGGAGGCACTGGCGCTAGAAGCGAATCTGATTAAGCAGCACCAGCCCCACTTTAATGTGCTGCTGAAGGACGACAAAAAGTATCCGTTTCTCTGCATTACCTGGAGCGACGAATACCCACGTATTTTCATTACGCGCAAGCGTAAGCTGAATAAAAATAAAGATCGCTACTATGGCCCCTATGTAGATGTAGGGCTGCTACGGCGAACGCTGCATCTAGTAAAACGGGTATTTCCGCTGCGGCAGCGCCCACAGCCGTTATTTAGAGATCGACCCTGCCTAAATTACGATATTGGGCGCTGCCCTGGGGTTTGCCAGAAATTGGTCAGCCCCGAAGACTATCGCAAGATTTTGATGAAAGTAGCGATGATTTTTCAAGGGCGGACGCAGGAGCTAGAGGACATTCTGTCGGCGCAGATGGAAAAGGCAGCAGAAGAGCTGAACTTTGAATATGCCGCCCGCCTACGGGATCAAATTCGAGGGCTAGAGTCACTGGGAGCAGACCAAAAGGTGCAGTCGCCAGATGATACGGTGTCACGAGACGCGATCGCCCTGGCTGCTGACGAGCACCATGCGTGTATTCAACTATTCCAGATTCGGGCTGGGCGGCTAGTGGGACGACTGGGCTTTGTCGCCGATGCCCAATCGGGCACACCCGGAGCCATTTTGCAGCGCGTGCTCGAAGAGCATTACCAGAGCGTCGATGCAGTTGAGATTCCAACCGAAATCTTGGTACAGCATGAGCTACCCGAAGGCGATATGCTAGCAGCATTTTTGACCCAGCGAAAAGGACGCAAAATCTCGGTCTTCTTGCCCCAGCGGCAAACCAAAGCCGACATGATCGACATGGTTGAGCGCAATGCTGGGTATGAACTGGCGCGCACCCAGCGCTTTGCCGATCGCAACAACCAGGCCATGCTGGATCTAGCAGAAATTTTGGACTTGCCCGACCTGCCTCACCGGATTGAAGGCTACGACATCTCCCACATTCAGGGATCGGATGCGGTTGCCTCACAGGTCACCTTTATCGACGGGCTGCCCGCCAAGCAGCACTATCGACATTACAAAATTAAGAACCCAATGGTGCGATCGGGACACTCTGACGACTTTGCCAGCATGGCTGAAGTAATTCAGCGGCGCTTCCGGCGCTACGCGCAAGATCCCAACCTGCAACGGGTTGGCAATGCCGATTTTCCCGACTTGGTGATGATTGACGGGGGCAAGGGACAGCTCTCTGCCGTAGTAGAAGTGCTGCGCGAGATGAACCTAATGGAAGATGTGAAAGTGGTGAGCCTAGCCAAGCAGCGCGAAGAAATATTTCTTCCTGGCGAAACCTTGCCTCTAACAACTGAGGCCGAACAACCCGGTGTGCAGCTACTACGCCGACTGCGCGATGAAGCCCACCGCTTTGCCGTCAGTTTCCACCGCCAGCAAAGAAGCGATCGCATGCGTCGCTCTCGGCTCGAAGAAATTCCTGGTCTGGGTCATCATCGACAGAAACAGCTTTTGGCTCACTTTCGCTCGATCGACTACCTGCGCGAAGCCAGCGCTGCCCAGATTGGTGAAGTCTCTGGCATTGGTCCTAAGATGGCGCAGCAAATTTACGAATACTTCCATCCGCAGGCAGCAGGAGATGACTCTGGCGAAGCCCTGACCCAAACGGGAAGGGAGTAGCACGACCAGTAGCAGAAGAGTTATTCCTCTACAGTTGCCCGTTCTTCCACAGACTGGCCAACGGACTCGCCTGCCATTAGTGCCAGTGGATCGATCGCCAAAACGCGACACTGATCAGGCGGGAAGCTAAGCTGCACCAACTGCCCAGAGGCAAACTGTTCAGCCTGGTCGGTGGGAACGTCTACATTCAGGTAAAACTCGCCGACGAGAACTGATAAGCGCACAGTGGAACCCAAAAAGGTACGACTGGTAATCAGACCGCTCATGAGATTAGTGTGCTGGGGAGCGATCGCCTCACGCGACAAAACCGTAATACTTTCGGGTCGTACCAGAACTACCACACGAGAGCCATCGGTTAGATCAGTCGGTTGAGTGAGCAAGAATTCATCTGGGAGGCTGGTATTGGGATGGGTGTCTACCTGTACCTTGCCGTCTGTCCACAGGCCAGGGATCTGGTTTGTAGCGCCGATAAAGGATGCGGTGAACGCCGTATGGGGGGTCAGATAAATTTCTTCGGGGGTGCCCTCTTGTTCAATCTGCCCCTGTGACATGACCACAACGCGATCGCTAATGCACAGCGCTTCTTCCTGGTCGTGGGTAACAAACAGCGTCGTGATCCCCAGTTGCTGCTGAATCCGGCGGATCTCATTGCGAAGCTGGACTCGCACTTTGGCATCCAGTGCCGACAGGGGTTCATCGAGCAGCAACACCTGGGGAGAAAACGCCAGAGCGCGTGCCAGTGCCACCCGCTGCTGCTGCCCACCCGAAAGCTGGTGTGGATAGCGATCGCCCATTGTCTCCAGCCCCACCAGTTCCAGCATTTCGTCCACGCGCTGCTGCTGTTGCCCTTTGGTTTTTTTCCGCAAGTGCAACCCAAAGGCAATATTGTCTGCCGCTGTCATGTGCGGAAACAGACTGTAAGACTGAAACACCATTCCCATATCGCGTCGATTAGCTGGAATTCTCGTGATGTCTTGTCCTGCCAACGAAATCGTCCCGCCCGAAGGTTTCTCAAATCCCGCAATCATCCGCAAAATCGTCGTTTTGCCACATCCCGATGGACCCAACAGCGAAATAAATTCCCCCGCTTTAATGTTCAGATTCACACCCTTCACGGCCAGTGCAGAACCGTAGGATTTCGAGAGGTGCGTCAGGGTAAGGTACATGGGCAGGATGAGAGATGAGGGATAAAAGATAAAGGAGAGAGACGGGCAGGGAGGGCGGAGGCTCGACAATGCTGAACATCCATTATCCTTTGCCGCGTCCTAATATCTGCACAATGCCGATCGCGCCCCACGTGAGGGCAAAGCTAACGACAGCAAGGGCAGAAGGTTCGTAGACTTTGCTGCTGGCCAGCAGGTTCATATAGGGGCCAAAAGCAGGTTGAGCAAGCAGAGCGGCGATCGTAAATTCGCCCATGACAATGGCAAAGGTGATGAAGGCACCGTTGAGTAGAGCGACCCGCAGGTTGGGGAAGATGACGCGCAAGATGATGGTGCGCCAGTCGGCTCCGAGGCTTTGGGCAGCTTCGGTCAGGGTTTGAATGTTGATAGCCCGCATTCCGGTATCCACAGCACGATACATGTAGGGAAAGGAAAGGATGACGTAGGCGGCGGTGAGTAAAACCCAGCCGCCGGAGCGGTTGTTCAATAAGGTAGTGCTGTAGGTGCGAATTAGCCCAAAAACTAGCACTACAGCGGGAACGACGAAGGGCAGTAGGGTGATCAGTTCTATAACGGGGCGCAGACGGGGCAACCGTAGTTGCACCCAGTAGGTAGTGGGTACGATCAGCAGCCAACTGAGAGCGATCGCCGCTACCCCTGTTAAAGCTGAGAAGGTAAAGCTTTCAAAAAACTTGGGATCGTTAAAAATATTAGCGTAGGCGGCAAGGCTGAGTTCGTCCTTCCTAGCGCGCAGTGAGAAATCCACGGTCGCCAGCAAGGGAACGACGAAATACAGCAATCCCACTGCCAGCCACAGCCATGACCAAGCCCGACTGGGCGTTGCCCTCTCCTGGGTGCTCGTTTGACGCGTCATTTCACCCATCTCGCCGTTCTACGCTGTAGCCCTGAGTAAGCGGCGATCGACAGCCCCATAATTACCACCATTCCCAGTGCCAGCGCATTGCCCAACCCCGGATTTTGCAGCGCATCGCCGCTAATTTGGGCACCAATTAAAATTGTTACCAAATTGATTTGTCCACCTGTAAGGGCGTAGGCCGTCGCGTGGGCACCAAAGGCATTGCCAAATAACAGGATCATCGTACCCAACAGTGACGGCATGAGAATAGGTAGTGCCACGTAGCGCCAATAGTCCCAGGCGGTTGCACCCAAGTTTTCAGATGCTTCTCGCCACTCGCGTTTCAGACCATCTAGCGCGGGCACCAAGATTAAAATCGTAAGGGGAATTTGAAAATACAGGTACGTAATCGCCAAACCCCAGAAGGTGTAAAGGTTAAACCCACCCTGGTACAGGTCGATCCCCGCTCCATTCAGCCATCCCGTGACAATGCCCAATCGCCCTAGTGTCGCGATAAACGCAAAAGCCAGCGGTACTCCGGCAAAGTTAGAAGCTACGCCAGAGAAAGTCATTAGCAGCGATCGCACTCCACCGCCCAATCCACCAGCCGTGATGGCATAGGCCATCAGCGCTCCCAAAACACCCCCAATCAGTGCCGTCACCACGCTCAGTTTAATGCTGACCCAATAGGCCGATAGAATCGTCGGCTGCCGTAGATCAATCAGGTTTTGCAGCGTAAAACTTCCAGCGTTGTCTTGAAAGCTGCGGATGGCGATTGATCCCGCTGGCAGCAGCAAAAAGGCGATCGCAAACCCAAAAAACGGTACCACTCCCAGCCAATCCCACGGGCGATCGGTATCAGCAAAGTGCGATCGCACCCTCAAAATCGGTTTAAAGGGCTGAAATAAAGTCATAAAGCAGACGGATAAAAAATGAGCTTACTTTCACCCTAAGAGGATGTTTGAAAAGTGATTGGCTGTGATTTTGGGCACTGAGTGATCCCCCCTAGCCTCCCACCCTTCGGGAAGCCGCTTCGCGTCTATAAAAAGGGAGGAACTGGATTCAAAGTCCCCTTTTTTAAGGGGGATTTAAGGGGGATTTAAGGGGGATCGATACCGTTTTTATACCAGCGACGGGACTTTAAAAACATCCTCTAACTAGGATAAGTAGTTCAACCTAAATAAAAACAAGATTCTAAAAGTCTGCGCCGCCCGCTGAGCGGGCGGCGCAGACTTTTAAGGTTTTATATTTAATTACGCCTATCTACTTAATCACAGTGCAATAGATTCAGCGAGGATCTAAAATCAGTCCTCAATTCACCAATAGACCTCTGGCATAAATGCTGTTGAAGGGTGTGAATTGGTTTCCGGCAAAGCTGGAAACCGATTCACACACCAATTCATATTCAAACAGATCTAACAACTTTGGCTGCACTGGGTGACAAACAAGTCATCATCCCTTCATGTTGCATCCTTACTTCACATCTGCTCCCACAACGCTATCCCAGTCTTTGGTGATGGCATCGTTGGCGGGCGTAATCTGGGCAGCAGTGGGGAAAGCGGCCTTACTGTAAATGGCGGGATCGGGCAGCTTCGCCATTAAATCAGCCGGAATAACTTTGCGCTCAGCCAAGTCATCAAAGCGAACAGGGCGGGAGTAGCCCTTTAGCCAAATCAGTTGCCCTTCGTCAGAGTAGAGGTGTTCCATCCAGAGCCGAGCGGCGTAGGGACGAGGCGCTGACGCGCTGATAGCCTGCACATAGACACCTGCAAGCAGACCCGTCTTGGGCAATACCACGGCGATTTCAGGATTGCCAGCGGTGGTATCGCGATTGGCCAGCGCATTGTAGTCCCACCGAAGGGCGATCGGGGTCTCGCCTTTGGCGATCGTGGCAGGCTTAGCGATCACAGGTAACAGATTGCCTGAAGCGCTCAGTTTCTTAAAAAATTCCAGTCCAGCCGACGGATCTTCAACCGAGCCACCACTGCCCAAAGCCGCCGCCCAAACTGCGTTAATCGCCTGACCCGACTTACGAGGATCGCCCGCCAGAGCAATCTGTCCCTTATATTCTGGCTTCAGCAAATCTGCCCAATCTTGAGGGATATTTTTAACAACCTGCGTGTTGACTTCAAAGGCCATTACACCGTAATAGTCGCCAAACCAGTAGCCTTCTGCATCCTTCAGTGAATCAGGAATGCTGCTCCAGGTTTCTACCTGATAGGGCTGGAGCAGGCCTTCTGCCTTAGCTTCTTCGCCAAATTTGAAAGCAACGTCAATCACATCGGGGTTTTGTGGCCCATTGTTACCCTTGTTTGCCTTGATCGCTTCAATTTCATCGGCAGAACTAGCATCAGGATTCAAATCATTTAGCTTGATGAAAGGATACTTCTTCAAAAAGCTTTCCTTCATTTCTTTGTAATTTGCCCAATCATCCGGCAGGGCAATTATCGAAAGCTCCCCTTCTGCCTTTGCTTTCTCAATGATGGCATTCAAACCACCTGCTTCTGCCGCAGACAGGGGCAACCCACCAGCCGCCGCAGGCGAAGCAGAAGCACTAACCACAGGCGAAGTGGCAGGTGGGGTCGCACCCTGCTGAGTACAAGATGCCAATACAGCACCACCAAATCCAGCAGCACTCCAGCTCAAGAATGCACGACGGGATACTCTTACAGGAGGCCTAGATTGACCGTCATTAGAATAAGTCACAATTTTCTCCTTGAACACTAAACACTTGAAGACTAAACAGATGAACGCAATTAAACATAACAGCTAAAATCTTGTGCCACCCACGCAACAATCAGCACAGAACTTCAAGCTTGCTTTGGTTTTTATTAGGCTGAACTACTGATGGCTTGAAATTTGATTAAGAATTTTGTGCACAGAAGAATTGCACAGATAAATCTGGAGCAGCTTTCAGGGAAGAAAATACCCTAGACACTCAAGTACACCATTTTTAGTTAAACGTCAGATTACTTAAGCAATAAGGACAGGTTAAGAACCATAATACATTCCTGACTCCACCTGTCTTTTGACCTGAAACCGTTCAGTCGCTGAGAACTATTATGTGAGGCTCATATTTGGTGAGGATTACTCATAACTGAACAGTGACTAAAAAGCGGTTCAATCCTAAAAAGATTGAACCGCTTGAGGTGAGGTAGCCACTGATTCTGTAGCTCGACCTGGTTAAAACGAGATTTACAATTGGGTGGCATCCAATAGGCGTGGAGCGTAAAACTATTAGCCGCTTAAGCTCTAAGGTTCATGACCAACTGCCCTAGTCTACTCGCTGTTGGTCTGCCTTACAGGTGTTGAGAATACGCTGGTCGTTGCCACTCACTGCATCGATCGCATGGAAACCCTCTAGGCTAAGGGGAGCGATCGCCCCATCTCCAGCGGCAGCCACCGAACCCGTCGTTTCTAGCGCTACTGCATAGGGATGCACCGTCCGCTCATAAGTATCGACGACATTCAATGCCAACTGTTGAGCTTGCACTTCACCATAGAAACAGTCAAAGGATGAAGACGGCATGTAAAATGCGCCGATAATCTGGCGATCGTTGACTTCAAACACCATGTAAGCGGAGCCAATCTGCTCCGCTTCAGGCGATTGACCATACAGATAGATACCGTTAGGCAAACCTTGACTAATAACTTGCACATTTCCATTGGCACGGGCGACTTGACTTGCCCCCATAGGAGCTACTTCAAGCCCTTGAGCTGGTGTGAGAGCGGCAACAGCCAGACCTAACGTTAATGCTAGAGCAGTGATGGGACGCTCTAAATAATTCAATAAAGACATGAACGATAGGGAGCGATGGGCAGATAGATTCAGCATCGCGATCCTCCTGAAATTAAGGTTAATGATTAAATAGATAGTGGGTAATTTAAGCTACCAATTCACCCTATAAAAAGAGTTTAGGCGCTTTGGTTGACCCATTGGAGAGACTTTACAACTCTTGAAGAATATTGAGGAATATCGCTCAAGAGGGTGATTTCTGGTGTTACTGGGTTTGTAGTAGAGCTACACTCCGGATCCGACGAATTCCAGAAGCATTACAAAGTTTTTTTGAAAACTGACTTTGATGCCTAAATTCACCTGGCACAAAACTAAGGTACCCCAATTGAAATCTTGCTATTAGGTTAAGAGGCGAGGAGGCGATTGCGCCTCACCCCTATAGCTCACCTAATAAGGTGATTGAGGAGGAAATTGCTCTATCGGTGGTAAGAGCAATCAGCAGAGCCGTGAAAGAGCTGAGTTAAGGTACAACCTCAATACTTTGACTTGAGCTACCGTAACTATTGATCACACAGTCGCCTGCTCAACAAACCGCATCCTAGGACACTTACTGAACTGTACTTAAGCAGCAGATTAACGGCTGATA
>JBBQFG010000008.1:0-46065 GCA_038321765.1 Elainellales cyanobacterium | reverse complement strand
GTGGGCTACCCGCCCGCTCTGTCGTCGCCACCCGAACCCCCGCGTGCTGTGTTTTTTTGTGCGCCCCCCACCCCCACACTACCCCAACACAAAACACAAACTCTTGTTTTCTGGCGGGCCCCCCCGCCGCGCTCGTGGGGGCGCTTCTCCGGTCGCCCACAACCACCCCCCCCACCCAAAACACACACCCCCCTCTGGTTCCGCGGCCCCCCCCCCCCCCCCCCCCCCACTTCCAACAAAAGATTACAGGTTAATTACTTGGTAATCCTAAATAGGTCTGAACCCAGTCTGGATTTATGTGTCTGGGTTCTCTCAGCAAAGCCCCTAACTCCTCACCCCTAGATTCCACAAACCGATGATTTTTCCCGACTTTGATCAATTCGCCGAATTAGCAAGCCAGGGTAACTTTGTTCCGGTGTACCAAGAATGGGTTGCTGACTTAGATACCCCGGTTTCTGCTTGGTATAAGGTGTGCGCGGGGCAGCCCTACAGCTTTTTGCTAGAGTCGGTTGAGGGTGGCGAAACGATTGGCCGCTACAGTTTTGTAGGCTGCGATCCGCTTTGGCTGTTGGAGGCGCGGGGCGATCGCACCATTCAAACCCATCGAGATGGTTCGACGCGGGTGTTTGAGGGCGATCCATTTGTGGCATTGAGTACGTGTGTAGAGCCGTACCTGCCTGTCAAGCTGCCCCAACTACCGCCGGGGATTGGCGGCCTGTTTGGCTTCTGGGGCTACGAATTAATTCGGTGGATTGAGCCACGGGTGCCCGTTTTTCCGCCTCAAGCCGAGGACGTGCCCGACGGGCTATGGATGCAAATTGACCACTTGCTAATTTTTGACCAGGTGCAGCGCAAAATTTGGGCGATCGCCTATGCTGACCTGCGCGACCCTGATGTGGATTTACAAACGGCCTACACTCAGGCGTGCGATCGCGTCCGCAGGCTAGTCGAAAAGCTGCAACTGCCCCTGTCCACCCAAGACACGATCCTAGAATGGATACCTCCCCGCAAAGATGCCGCCGGAAAAGCATCCGATGAAGCAGCGGCTTCCGCGTTTTCCTACACCAGCAACGTCACCCAAGCCCACTTTTGCGAGAATGTCGTCAAGGCAAAAGACTACATTCGGGCTGGAGATATTTTTCAGGTCGTGCTCTCACAGCGCCTAGAGGCCGAGTATCGGGGCGACCCATTTGCGCTGTACCGATCGCTGCGGCTGATCAATCCTTCGCCCTACATGGCGTATTTTCACTTTCGAGATTGGCAGATTATTGGCTCTAGCCCTGAGGTCATGGTCAAGGCCGATAACTCGCCCGATGGCAACGGACGCATTGCCACCCTGCGACCGATCGCGGGCACCCGTCCCCGTGGCAAAACGTCCCAAGAAGATGCGGACTTTGCGGCTGATTTGTTGCGTGACCCCAAAGAAGTCGCAGAACACATCATGTTGGTAGATCTGGGGCGCAATGATCTGGGGCGGGTATGCGTTAACGGCAGCGTCACGGTTGACCAGTTAATGGTGATTGAGCGCTACTCTCATGTGATGCACATTGTTAGCAACGTGATTGGTAAACTGGCTCCGGGCAAAACGGCGTGGGAATTACTCAAAGCGTCATTTCCTGCGGGTACAGTGAGCGGTGCGCCAAAAATTCGCGCTATGGAAATCATTCACGAGCTAGAAGGCTGTCGTCGGGGCGTGTATTCGGGTGCCTACGGCTTTTACGATTTTGAAGGTCAGTTGAATACGGCGATCGCCATTCGCACGATGGTGGTACGCCATCGTGCGAATGGTGGCGCTACGGTGAGCGTACAGGCGGGGGCAGGCCTAGTGGCCGATTCTGAACCCGAAACGGAATACCAGGAAACGCTGAATAAAGCGCGGGGAATGCTAGAAGCGATTCGCTGTTTGCGATCGCCTGGGGCGTAACGATAGGTTCAAGATCCTTAAATCCTGCGCCGCCCGTACAGAATTTCAGGATCTTGAACGTATTTAAGGTGGCTCACGTAATGTTAAGGGTGTAGTTTTGAAGACCGTGCGATCGCCCCTGTTGAATTCCCTGTTGAATCCCCTGTTGAATTCTCAGAGCAACCTGATTGTCAACCTTTCTCTGGTAGGTCAAAAGCCGACCGGGCTAGCGACCTATGCCGCAAACTTGGTGCCTAAACTTGCTCTTCCCGACCTCACCGCACTGACTCCAACGGGGTTGGAGAGCACGTTACTAAATGGAGCCGTTCAGGATTTTTCGTATTACCCAATCCCTGCCAACCTGAGCGCAGAGCATGGCAAATGGGGACATCTGCGTCGCCTGCTTTGGACTCAGTTCAATTTGCCACAGATCTATCACGATCTGCAATCGACGCTGCTCTTTTCTCCTGTTCCAGAAGCGCCTCTATTTTCGCGGTGCCGCGCTGTGGTGATGGTGCATGATTTAATTCCCCTGCGCTTTCCTAAATGGACATCACCTCTCACTCCCTATTTTCAATATTACGTACCGCAGGTACTGGCACAGGCGCAGCATATTCTGTGCAATTCTGACGCGACTGCAACCGAAATTGTCGAACGATTTAGCATTTCGGCTCAAAAAGTTACGCCGATTCCGCTCGCTTACGATGTCAATCATTTTCAGTTTCTAGACCTGCCCACTCAGCCGTATTTTATGTATTTAGGACGGCATGACCCGCCCAAAAATGTGCAGCGGTTGGTTAGTGCCTTCGCCGCCCTGCGCGATCGCCACCATTACGAGCTGTGGCTAGTCGGGCCTGTCGATCCACGCTACACGCCAGCTCTGATGGCACAGGCAGAGGAGTTGGGTGTGGGCAGTCAAGTGAAGTGCCTCAACTATGTGCCCTATCAGGACTTGCCCCGTCTGTTGAATGGGGCGATCGCCCTTGTCTTCCCTAGCTTGTGGGAGGGGTTTGGCTTTCCGGTGCTAGAAGCGATGGCCTGCGGCACGCCCGTCATCACCTCTAACCTCTCGGCACTGCCCGAAGTCGCTGGCGATGCGGCTATTTTGGTTAACCCCTACCAGGTGGAAGAGATTGCAGCGGCTATGCACACGGTTATGAACGATGGGATGGCGCGATCGCATCTACGCACGGCTGGACTGGCGCGAGCCAGACACTTTCGCTGGGAAAAAACGGCTGAGAAAACCGCCGCTGTGTTGCAGCAGTTTTTATAAGATCCAACGTTGCTTAATCCGGATATGAAATTTTTTTGAGAGGGACGCTCAGCGCCCCTCTCAAAAAATTTCATACTTCAAATCAGCAATGCCTAAAACCCAACGGTTTGCGGTTGTTGCTTTCCGGGTGGCGATCGCAAACCTGACCCTACACCCAATTACTTTTGCCAGATCACCAAAATCACTCCTGCCACAATCATGCCCAAGCCGAGAAACCGCAGGGATGTGATGGCTTCTCTGAAGATAAAGTAACCCAGCATCACCGAGAAGATGTAACTCAAAGAAGCGGCTGGGCCAACGATGCTGAGTTTGACGCGGGTGAGCACGAGAATATAGGCGATCGCCGCTAATCCATAACAGGCCAACCCTATGAGCAGCTCTGGTGTGGTGGCAATGCTCAGCACATGGCTAAAGGCATTGCTGGTATCAACTCGTCCCAGCTTCAACGCCCCCGTCTTAAGAAAAAACTGTCCAGCCACGCCCACTAGGATGGAGGCCAGTAGTAGCAAAAACTCCGATAGAGACACAGGCTTACCCAGTCATAACGCCGCCTTTAGTGTACAGCGAGTTCGGGCATCAGACCTCTGGCGGCATTAGACCTCTGACTGCAAGTCGCGCTGGAGTTGAGCCATTAGGCTGTAGGTCGGCTGAACAGTGGTGAGCAGATGGTTGTAAACGGGCAGAATGCGCTGATAAATCGCAGCCTGGGCTGGGTTGGGTTGATAGCAGCCAGTTTCACTCAAGCCGAACGGATTATCTTCTAGCGATGGAATATATTGGAGCGCATACAGTCCCAAAATTGCTGCGCCCACGCTCGAACTCTGGCGCTGATTGGGAATGGTGATTGGTCGGTTAAATACATCGGCGATCATCTGCCGCCAAAGGCTCGATTGGGCAAAGCCGCCAGCGGCTCTGAGGCTGCTGATTGTTCCGGCAACTTCCTGCACCGCTTGCAAGATCAAGAACAAATTCAGCGTTACTCCTTCCAACACGGCACGCACCAGATGGGCGTTGGTGTGGCGCAACGTCAGGCCAAAAAACGAGCCGCGTGCATCTGCTTGCCACAGGGGCGATCGCTCTCCCAACAAATAGGGATGAAACAGCAGTCCGTCTGCACCCGGAGGCACGGTACCAGCCATCGCCAATAGCGCCTCGTAGGTAGCCGCCAAACCTAGCTGATCTCGTAGCCATTGCAGAATAATGCCGCCATTGTTGACCGCGCCCCCCACTGCCCAATGGGTCTCTGTTAAGGCGTAGCAAAATAGCCGCTCCTGTGGGTCTGTGATGGGGTGGTTGACGATCGCCCGAATTGCGCCGCTAGTGCCAATGGTCAGTGCTGCCACGCCAGGAGCGATCGCCCCCAATCCTAAATTTGCCAATACGCCATCATTGGCACCAATGACAAACGGCGTGTCGGGCAACAGCCCCATTGCCGCTGTAACGGTGGGCGGCACGGTTAAAACCTGTGTGGTAGCCACCAACTGCGAGAGCTGATTAGCGCGAATTCCGGCAACGTGCAGCGCTTCTGTATCCCAATCCAGCGTGGCCATGTTCCACAACCCTGTCCCAGAGGCAATAGAATAATCGACCCAAAACTGCTGAGTGAGGCGATAGAACACATATTCTTTAATTGAAATAAACTTGGCAGTTTTCTTAAAAAGGTCTGGCTGTTCGTGGCGCAGCCAAACAATTTTTGCCAGGGGCGACATCGGATGAATGGGGGTTCCAGTACGCCGATATAGGCAATGACCCGCAGGCGATCGCTTGATCTCATCAGCCCAGGGTGCCGATCGGTTGTCTGCCCAAGTGATGCTGCGAGTGAGCAAGGTGCCATCAGCGGCGATCGCCATTAGGCTGTGCAGTGCCGCACTAAACGACACACAGCCAATCTGCTGCGGTGACTGCCCATGCTGTGCTGCTTGGGACACTACCTGAGACACCGTTTGCACGACTGCTAGAAAAATCTCCTCTGGATCTTGCTCTGCCGTTCCTGGTGTGGGGGTGTAAAGTCGGTATCCAATCGCGTGCTGGCTAATTTCTTGACCCGTAGCATCAAACAAAACCGCTTTTGTACTGGATGTGCCAATATCTACTCCAATTACACAGGGCGTTGATTTAACCAAGCGACTTCTCCCCAAACCAATTGCACAGGCCAACGCTAGCTTGACTGACCCCCACACCACTTTTCAAGTGCATAAAGATCAGATTTTTGGTGGAGAGCTAGGCGGAGCGCGGCTCTCCACCAAAATCTAGTTTTATTCAACCGCGCTGTAAGTAATTCAACCTAAATAAAAACCAAATCCTAAAACCCTGCGCCGCCCGCTGCGCGGGCGGCGCAGGGTTTTAGGATCTTATATTTACTTAAGCCCACCTACTTATCTTGTAAAAACTGCTTCCGTAAAAGCTGTTCCCGTAAAAATCAGGGTAGTGGTATTGATGTAAGGATTTTTTGATGGGCGGGCGAAGCCCGCCCATCAAAAAATCCTTACCAATTTAGGACTACCAGGATCAGATGGAAGCCAGTACGATGAGGGGATCTCAATTTCTGCCCGTCTGGCGATAGGATTGGATATTGTTCGGTTGGGTGGATCTGCTGATTTCAAGTGTGAATGAAGCAACGCCTACATCCTGACGGACTGGCGCAGTTTTTTAGTAGAGGTATCTGGTTCATGACGGCTGTAACCCAGAAAATTCCGGGCTTTTGTGAAGGGATTCAGTATTTTGCAGAGACACTGCCGGGACTAGAAGCTTACGGAACTACTCCAGCGATCGCAGACGGCATGACGGCGATCGCCTCTCCTACCGATCCGGCTGCGGTTTACCAAACGCTGCTGTATGCCGATGCGCTGCGGTATTTGACCCTGCAAACCTGCGCCAGCAAGGGTTCTGGGCACCCTGGTGGATTTGCCAGCCAGGTAGAAGCCTACGCCGCGCTGGTCATGCTGGGTTACAAAAATATCCTGACGGAAGTTGGCCACCACGCCCCCGGCTTCTATAGCGCCATGTTTCTCGATCGCTCTCTAGAAGACATGGGCATCACCACAGTCCAGCAATTGCGCGATCGCTTCCGAGAGCGCCACGGCTTGCTCGGTCATCTGTCTGGGATTATCCCTGGACTGCTGGCTCCGGCGGGACCCTTGGGGCAGGGTCAGCATTTCGCAATGGCGGGCGCACTGCTGCACCGCGACACCCTGTTTCCCTTCACAGTGGGCGATGGCGGTCTGGGCGAACCCTACATCATGAGTTCGATGGCGCATTTCCACACGGCCTACCCCACCGTCACAAACTTTTTACCCGTGCTGGTCTGGAATGGCTATTCCCAGGAGCACCACAGCATGGTGTCGCTCAAAACCAATGAGCAAATGACGGCGTACTGGCGCGGCAACGGCTTTGACGAAGTGATTGTGGTGGATGCCAAAGCCTTTGACGATCAAGGCCAATCTGGCGACTATGTAGACGGCACTGCTTTCTCCTTAGACCAGCGACTTGCCTTCACCCAAGCCGTATTGACGGGCGTGGATCAGGCGGCTCAGTCTGCACTGGGCGGCAAGCTGACGGTGTTTATTATCAAGCAGCTCAAAGGGGCTGGGGTACATGCCCTCGGCGCAAAATCGCATAACCTTTACCCCAAAGACACGCTAGACAGCGCCCCCATTGTTGCCGCGCTGCAAAATCGGGCTTTACCCACAGCCGCCTGGGAACTGGTGCGGGCGAACTGCGATCGCGCCGCCGGTGGGCCAGCGGCCAAAACGGTGGTGACAGAATTTGAGCTGCCGCTAACCGATCTGGGCACCCTGCCGCTAGATGAATATCCGGTGGGCGGAGATCCCAAGGTATCTACTACGGCGATGGGGCTGTTGGTTGGGCATGTGGGACGGTGCGATCGCGCCTTTCTAGTTACCAACGCCGATGGCAATGAAGCGTCAGGGATCGCCAACATTAACCAGGCGCTCAAAATCATCCACCCTACCGCAGATGAGCTATACAACCAGGCTCCCAACGGGCAGGTCTATGAACCCCTCAGCGAAGATGCCTGCGCCGGACTCGCTGCCGGACTGGCGCTGTTTGGGTCGCGCAGTCTTTGGTGTTCGTATGAATCCTTTGCTATCAACGGGCTGCCGATCTGGCAAACGGTGACGCAGGCAATGGCAGAACTGCGCCGCCCTACTCCCGCCACCGTTGCCCTGTTTACGGCTGGCGCGCTAGAGCAAGGCCGCAACGGCTGGACGCATCAGCGTCCCGAAATCGAAGCGTATTTTGCCGCCATGATGCGTAACGGCAATATCTTCCCGTTGTTTCCACCCGATGCCAACAGCATTCAAGCCTGTTATGAATGGGCGCTGAGTGCCCGTAACAAGGGGGTGGTAATTACCGCTAGCAAGTCACCGTTACCCATTCGCACCACGCTTGAGCAAACGCGGCAGGCACTGAAGGACGGAGCGATCGCCCTCCAACACACGGCTGGCACTAAAACCGTCGTCTTTGCCGTCGTCGGCGATATGATTCTGGCTCCGGTTTATGCAGCGGCCAAAGCTCTGGAAGCTCAGGGCATTGGCTCTCGCATTGTGTCTGTCATTAGCCCCCGTCGTCTGTATCGCCCCCATGACGTGCTGTGGGATCTCTGCTCAGAACCAGACGATGGCTTTTTGGACGATGCCGGATTCGATCGCCTGTTTGGTGGCGACGCGCTGATCGGCGTTGCAGGTGGAGCCAGCGGTATGCTAGAACCCGTGATGCTGCGGGCAACCTGCCCCCGTGATACCTTCTCTTGGAAACGGGGCGAAACCACCGCCACGGCTCCAGAGCTGATGGGGCTAAACGGCATCACCGCTGAGGCCTTGACAGAGCGGGCGATCGCACTTACTCAGTAACGCCCTTGAGCCGAATCAGCGTCTTGCGTGAATTCTCTTGCGAGAATTGCTTCCCGGCTTAGCCGGGAAGCAATTCTCGTAAGGGGGTCTAATGGCTACGATTACGCAACTTGATTGCTAAGACAAATACTGGTCAGCGCTCCATTTTGCGCTTCAGTTCATCCAATTCTTCATCCATTTCCCACTTGCGAAACTTTTGATCAAGTGGATCGCCCGCTCCAGATTGCGTAGAACTGTAGCTCTGGTTCCAGCCAGAGGTTTGCCACTGTTGCTCTCGCTGCTGCTGAGCCTGAGCCGCACGGGTCGCCTGCACCTGCGTTACCTTCGTATGAACTTCCTGGCGCTTCTGTTGAATTTGGCGTTGCAAATCAATCGTCTGCTGCACTCGCTGACGTACGAGTTCCATTTGCCCCCACAGGTGGTTGCCCTGTCGCAGCAGTGCCGCTTCGCGTTCTTCGGCAGGCTGGGCTAAATCGAGCCGATTGGCTGACTTGGCTTTGTCAACGCGGGTGTGCCAGAGCTGAACTTCTTGTGCCGTGGCAAGAATTTCGTTTTGTAGGCGTTTTTCGTCTAGCCGTAGGTTGGCCAACAGCCGAACGGCTTCATCTTCTTGGTCTTGCAGCTTATCTTCTAAGGCTTGTAGCTCTAGATGGGGGTTTTCTTTGAGAAACTCATCCAGGCGCGATTCTAAAAAACTGCTGAGATCTTCAAACAAACCCATTGAATATGTCCCTTAGTTATTGTGGTAGTCCTCAATTAAAACCGTTGCCCGGTTGTAATAGAACGAACTTCCCCATTGCGTCGCACGATCGCCTCGTCGCCTCTAACGGAGACTAAAGCCCAGCCACTAGAACCGATCGCTTCCCCTACTTGAACGCGCTGGGTCGTGCCATTGATCACAAAGAGTGCGGCAGAGCGAGATGGGTCACCTAGTTCTAGTGTACCGACGAGCGAATAGGTAGACGTGGTGGCAATATTGGGAATGCGGGCGGCAGGGTCAGCACCTGTGCTGGGTGCAGCGGGCAAGGTGGGTAGAGGCAGCGTGGGCAGAGATAGGGAGGGTGGGGCAGGTCGAGCGGCGATCGCCCCCGATGCAGAGCTGCCTCCTGGTAAGTTCATGCCCAAGGGTGGCTGATAGACCGGAACATAGACTCGCTCTAGTGCCGTTGGGCTAGCAGATGGGTTGCCCGCTACAGCGACGCTAGGCAGGTTGTTGGCATTGCTGGCGATCGCCTCGGACTGTCGGCTAATCTCGGTTCTGCGGTCAATTACACCCAGCGATCGCTGCACATACTCTAAAAAGTCTTGGTCTGCTGGATTAGCTTGAGCGGTCGTCTCGGTCGAAACGGCTACCTGAGGCGTTGCCATGCGCTGCCAGTAGAGTTGTAAGCCATACCAAACTGCCGCAGCCGTGGCCAACGAGCCAAAAATCAACACCATCACCCACGCATCAAACGATTTACCTGTAGCAGCAGGTTGTGTCAAGGCGCTCTCACCGCTAGAGGCCAAGTCATCGACAGTAGCTGCCGAGACGGCTAAATCCAGTTCTGATTGAGAGAGGGTTGGCGCAACTGGAGCTGGTGGAACTGCTTGCCATTGAGCCGGTGGTTCAAACGGCAGTACGTTATCAGCCTGATTGACCAGGCCAAGAGCAGGCTGAGGGGGTGGCGTAGGCGATTCAAAATTTAGCGGTGTGCCAGTGTTTAGCGATCGCTCGACTTCCTCAAACAAATCATCCATCAGGCGATCGGCATAGGCATCAGCCGAGAAGCCGTCCGCCGCCAGCACCACACGGTTGCCATTGGCTCTAGACGATTCAGCAGGGGTAGGGGAGTCGTCTATTGGCTCCAAGACGGATGGGTTCATGCTGCTAGGTTGAGACATACGGGGATAGCGGGATACGGCTAGATGCTAAAAATTTAGCAATAACTAGACAAAAGCGCGATCTTTTCCGACAAATTGATGTCAAACCTTACACAGGCCGATTATTTTGTAGCTGACGAGTCTGAATTTCTAGATACAGCAGCAGCGCGTTTACATCGGCTGGATTTACCCCCCCAGTGCGGGCGGCTTGCCCCACTGTTAGGGGTCGCACCTTGGACAGCTTTTCTCGCGATTCTTTCGAGAGTGTGGCAATGCTGTGGTAGTCCAAATCGGATGGCAGCGGGCGATTCGCTTGACGCGCGATTTGATCAATTTGATTTTGCTGGCGTTGTAAATAGCCAGAATATTTGATGTCGATTTCGGCGCCTTCTCGTTCGGCTCGGTTGAGCGTAGAATTAGCCAGCCCATACTGCTCCAAACTGCTGTAGTGGAACCCTGGTCGCCGCAATAGGTCTGCTAGGGTGATCGAGCCTTTAATCGCCTGTTGAGTGTTGGCAAAAATTTGCTTGCCAATGTCCTCGTGTTCTTTTACGCGAGTCGTATGCAGCCGCTCTTTTTCGGCAATGATGGCATTTTGTTTGTGAGTAAACTGCTCCCATTGGCGATCGCCCACCAGCCCAACCTCACGACCCAGAGGGGTTAAACGCTGATCAGCATTATCAGACCGCAGCACCAGCCGATATTCTGAGCGCGACGTTAACATCCGGTAGGGTTCCCGCAGGTCTTTGGTACACAGGTCATCAATCAGCGTTCCCATATAGCTTTGCTCACGGGGCAATACCAGCATGGCTTGGCCACGACAAAAGCGCGCCGCATTAATCCCCGCTAAAATACCCTGAGCGGCTGCCTCTTCATAGCCTGTTGTACCGTTAATTTGCCCCGCACAGAACAGCCCCTCCACTTTCTTGGTCATTAGCGTGGGGTAGCACTGAGTTGCGGGGAAGTAGTCATATTCCACGGCGTAGGCAGGACGCAGCATCGTGCAGCGCTCTAGTCCCGGTAGGGTACGCAGCATTTGCAACTGCAAGCGCTCTGGCAACCCCGTTGAGAACCCCTGAATGTAAAGTTCTGGAGTGTCTCGACCCTCTGGCTCAATAAAGATTTGGTGCGAGTCTTTATCGGCGAACCGGACAATTTTGTCTTCAATACTGGGGCAGTAGCGTGGCCCTTTTGCCTCTACCCAGCCGCCGTAAACCGGAGATAGATGTAGATTATCGCGGATCAATTGGTGGGTTGCTAAGGTGGTACGGGTGAGGTAGCAGGGCAGTTGTTCTCGTTCGACCCACACCTCTGGGTCAAAGCTGAACCAGCGTACGTCGGTATCACCGGGCTGTGGCTCTAGCTTGCTGTAATCAAGCGATCGCTTGTCAACCCGTGCGGGTGTACCCGTCTTCAAGCGATCGGTTTCAAACCCCATGCGGTTCAGCGTCTCCGTCAAGCCAATGGCGGCAAACTCGCCTGCCCGTCCCGCCTGCATCGACTTGTCACCCACCCAAATCACACCCCCAAGAAACGTTCCCGTCGTCAGAATTACCGTTTTGCACTCAAACGCTACCCCAAAGTAAGTTTGAACGCCGATCACGTCATCGTTTTTGCCCAGCACCAAGTCCGTCACCATGCTTTCGCGCACGGTCAGGTTTTCCTGGTTTTCGACAATCGTTTTCATGATGGTGGCGTATTCCCGCTTGTCGGTTTGTGCCCGCAGTGCCCAGACCGCTGGCCCACGCGACAGATTCAGCACCCGCTTTTGCAGATACGTGCGATCCGCCATTTTGCCAATTTCGCCGCCCAGTGCATCTACTTCGTGGGTGAGTTGAGACTTGGCAGGGCCACCAACCGCTGGGTTACAGGGCTGCCACGCAATTTTATCCAGCGTCAACGTCAGCATCAGAGTACGGCACCCTAGTCGGGCGGCTGCCAGTGCCGCTTCGCAGCCAGAGTGTCCAGCCCCCACCACAATTACGTCAAAGTAGTCTTGAAATTCCACAGGCGATTCGACGGTCATGGCGATAGTTGGCCAGCAATAGATCCTACTTTGATTCTAGCGATAGACCACCCTCGGATCGGGATGGAACCTCGGATCGGGATGGAATAAGTGAGATGAGTTGGCTTGTTTAGGTTGTGGAGCCAAGCGATCGCCGATTTAATTCTAGGATGGGGCATACCAAGCTAGCCTGAATCGGCGTTAGGGTCTGTTTGACAACCTCCTGCATCGCTTCGTACGTTGCATCACAGCTTTTTTGGGCGCTAAACGCCCGCATGATGGTTTGAAACCATAGCAAAAATTGTTCCTGAAACGTATCCGGGTCATTCAATAACATTGCTACAGACGAGTACCGCAAAACCCGCATCGTGTCACGTTTCCACTTTGCCGTCAGATCGCTAGCACCGCTACGCAAGAGAGCCGGATTGCGAGCCATCATCTTGGCATAAACCTGCTGCACGATTGCCGCTTCCGATGTCTGTAACGCCTGATAAGTCTCAACCCGCAGCGCATACGATTTCACATAATCTTGCACAAACTGAAGTTCGGCATCGGTTGCATAGCGTCCATCCGTAACCAAACTAAGGCGCTGAAGCTGGCTGAGCATAATGTTTTCCTTGTGGCCATTGCATCACCACTTTAAATGAGCAAAATAATTAAACGGTGGCTAAATTTGTGCAGCCAAATTCACGCGCATGAGCCTATGCTTCACTGCTATTTGAGAAGTACTCTGCCACTTTGAAGCTAGTAGTGTCTTCTAGTTGTTTCATCATGGAACGGGTAATCAGTTTTCCTGCTTCCACTAGCACCTGTCCGGTCAGCGGGTGCAACAGGTTTTGCTCGGCTCGCCGTCCAATCAGGACTTCGATGTCTTGTAAAGAGTTGATGTACATGCCAGGTGGCAATTCTACAATCACGCCGTTGTCCCTAACCCTTGCCTGACAGGCCAAGCGAGAGTTGGTCTTGCATGTGGTAATAACCTCCAACGTGCGCTGTTCACGGCGGTCGATTGGAGATAGCGCGTCCATGCCGTGTGTCACGTAGATATGGCACGTCGCGCACATGCCACGACCGCCACATTCTCGGAGTACGTCTAGATCTTTGTTGAGCAGAACCGATAGAAGATTGCCGTTAGTTTCAACAGATGTTTGATGAGAGATAGGTTCTAGTCGGACGGTTTTCACTATACAGAGCTCCGGAGATTGTTACGTTTTATCTATGAACAGCAGTGCCTTCTGACGGTCATCTAAAGCACTTTGCTCTAGCAAGGCTGGAAAATCTCGAATTATTTTGGAACAGCGTTCCATGAATGCACTTACCCACTGCTGAAACCATTGCAACTCTTCAAGGGTGAGGGGTGTGGTAGTTTGAGGCACTAACGCTGCGGAGAGGGTAATTTGGGCGGAACGCTCCACTTGAAAGGCAGCAAGCCAGGTCTGGTTAGGACGGGTCGCCTTCCAATAGTTGCTCACTACAGTAGGCCCCAGGTAGCGCACCGTAAGATGGCTAATTTGATTCGCAGCGGCCAGCACTTCTTTGTACGTGGGTAATGTAGGTTCGCTGGGAGAAGCGGGGTTAGGTGTAGGGGTTGGTTCAGCCTTGGCGTGAGGGGCTTCAGGAAGCACCGAGGGGACAGGGAACGTCGCGGGTTGAGGGGCAGAGCCATTAGAGGGTTGCCCAGGAGTTTGCGGGGAGCGCCCTACGGATGGAGACTTAGCGGAAGCATCGGGTTTAGACCCGCTAGCTGTTGCATTTTGTTTCCAATAGTTTTGATTAGAGAGAGAAATGTTGCCAGCTAACAGGCGGAATGTGGCGATCGCATTGGCTGTATCTGCTTTTAACTCAGATCGCAATCGTTCAATTGCCTGTACATAGTCAGCATAAATTAGGCTGGGATGGGTTAATACGAGCAGGATTAAACCACGGTCTAATTTGTAGATATAGGCGTGATGTCCGGTAAAATGAAACTCGAAAAACTCAAATCCCGGTGGTGTTGTTTCAACGACCTGTTGAATTCCCTGGGCAAGGGCTTCCTTTTGTTGAAAATTTAGGGCTTGATCAACGCCATAGAAATAGGGACGCGATCGCCCATCCATCAGAGCGATTCCCACAATACCGGGCAAATTCAAAAAATCTTCGACTTCCTCCCGCTTCATAAGGTGCGCTAATACTGCTCTAATACTAAGTAATTCCCTTAATCGCGCAGCAAATGCAAAAACACGCAATCTAACTTAACCGTCACGATTGCTGTTTTATCTTGGTTCTGCTGGCTTCATCGGTTTTCTACTGGAGTTTAAATGAAATGTTAGTCGCTTGCATGACCAGAGGCGTTAGAGTAGCGGGCAGCAACTGGCTGCTATTGAAATGAAGCCTCTAGACCTGGTTGACTAACAAAAGTCTATAGCCCTCACCCCCAACCCCTCTCCCAGAGGGCGAGGGGAGTTGATCTACCCTTCCGGTTCCCTCTCCCGTCGGGAGAGGGCTAGGGTGAGGGCTTTCGGGGATCTGACTAATAAGTTTTGTCAGTCAATCAGCCTCTAGACTCAAGTTCTTTAACTTAACTTATCTCTTTGTTGTGCTAGTTTGATTTGCTCCGGTGTTTAACTCAACGTTGCCCAATTCAGGCTTTGGACACGCTTCATTAAATTATGTTTTGACCAGCCTGATTAACCATTGTGTAGTCGTTAAACATCGGTTGTAGACCTCTTCAAGACCTTCAAGCTTTTTCTCTTCACAGGCTTAGCAGTCATGGCTGACCTTCCGTTTACTTTAGACCAGTTACGAATTCTTAAGGCGATCTCTGCCGAGGGAAGTTTTAAGCGCGCCGCAGATAGTTTGTACGTCTCCCAGCCCGCTGTCAGTTTGCAGGTGCAAAATCTAGAGCGGCAGTTGGATGTGCCTCTGTTTGATCGCGGAGGCCGACGGGCACAGTTGACGGAGGCAGGACATTTGCTTTTAAGCTATGGCGATCGCATTCTGTCGCTGTGTGAAGAAACCTGTCGAGCGATTGAAGATTTGCAAAACCTCCAAGGTGGCACCTTGATCGTGGGAGCTAGCCAGACCACAGGAACCTACCTCTTGCCGCGTATGATCGGCATGTTTCGCCAGCGCTACCAAGAAGTAGCGGTACAACTTCACGTTCACTCGACGCGTCGAACGGCTTGGAGCGTCGCCAATGGACAGATTGACCTGGCCATTATTGGCGGTGAAGTACCTCCTGAACTACACGACTCTTTGAATATCATTCCCTATGCAGAAGACGAGCTAGCGCTGATTTTGCCGATTTACCACCCGCTTGTGCGCCACGGTACGGTGCAAAAGGACGACCTGTATAAGCTTCAGTTCATTACGTTAGATTCTCAATCCACCATTCGCAAAGTAATTGATCAGGTGCTCAGCCGCAGCGGCATTGAGACGCGGCGATTAAAGGTAGAAATGGAGTTGAATTCGATTGAGGCGATCAAAAATGCCGTTCAAGCTGGACTGGGAGCCGCTTTTGTTTCGATCTCGGCGATCGAGAAAGAGCTGCAAATGGGCGTGTTGCAGCGCAGCCGCATTGAAGGTGTCGTGGTAAATCGGATGCTGTCTGTGATTGTTAACCCCAGCCGCTATCGCTCAAAAGCGGCTCAAGCTTTTATGGAAGAAATATTGCCTCAGTTTGTGACGCACAAGCCAAAACCCCAAGACGAGGAGGCGATCGCACCCGAAGAGCTAGGGCTAGCGTCGCTAAAGGACGGGTGAGTTAGCGGCTAGGAGGCGAAGGGCTTGAAGTTTTACGGGCTAAGTCCCAATCGTTCCGCTTGAATAGGAGTTAATCTAGAGCAGAGAGAGGCGGTTACGCTGATTCTAGCGATAATTCTTCTAGCGCTATTTTTATTCGTGGCTCACTGGTTTCCTACTGTCCCGTATGGAAGTTTATTGCACTCGTCCGAGTTGTCCTCGTCCTGTAAATCATTTTGCCGATCTGGATGACTCTGCCACACTTAGAACAGTGCAGCAGAAGTTTTGTACAGCCTGTGGCATGCCGCTAGTGTTGGCAGGGCGATATGTGCCGCAGAAGCTGCTGGGCAAAGGAGGCTTTGGGGCGGCGTTTTTGGCACGCGATCGCTACACGCCTGCCATGCGCCGCTGTGTGGTGAAAGAGTTCCAGCCTGCGGGCGATCTTAGCCCTGTCCAGTTACAAGTAGCTCAAAAGCTGTTTGAGCGCGAAGGAGAGGTGCTAGAGCAACTGGGCAATAACCATCCCCAGATTCCAGATCTGCTGGCATTTTTTGAGCTAGATGCGCCCAGTCGCGTGGCTGGTAAGCCAGAGCGGTTTTTCTATCTAGTGCAAGAACTAATTGATGGCGACAACCTGGAAGAAGAACTAGAGCGTCAGGGCGCATTTTCGGAAGCGGCTGTGGTTGAGGTGCTGCGAGAAATGCTGAAGGTCTTGAAATATGTTCACGAGAATGGCTCAATCCATCGTGACATTAAGCCGTCTAACATTATGCGGCGTAAGGATGGACGGCTTTTTTTATTGGATTTTGGGGCGGTGAAGCAGGTGACAGCGGGAGCTGCTGCTGCGCCGGGTAAAGCCTCAACGGGCATTTACTCAATGGGCTTTGCCCCGCCGGAACAAATGCGAGGCGATACGGTATACCCCGCAACTGACCTTTATGCCCTTGGGGTTACCTGTATTACGCTGCTGACCGGAAAAGCGCCGAGCGACCTATACGATTCCTACAGTAATGACTGGAACTGGAGACCCCAGGCTCAGGTGAGCGATCGCTTGGCCGATGTGCTAGACCACCTGCTGTTACCCACCCCTAGCCAGCGATTTCAATCTGCTGAAGTGGCGCTAGAGGCACTACAGGCGGCTCTAGCGCCAGCGTCAGCTCAGCCCGTTTCTCCATCGGTGTCTTTGCAGGGGGCAGCGGTGGCGGTGGCTCCACCTGCGACATCTGCTCCCTCTATGCCAGCGGCAGCCGTTCCACAATCTAAACCCGCAGCCCCCGCACCCCCTTCCCCCACCCCGACTCTTGCCCCAGCCCGACCATTTTCGCTGGTGGAGTTTTTGGGTGGAGCCATGTTCACAGGGGTAGAAGGAGGGCTGTTGGCGATCGCCCTCCTGAGCGTGTTGGGTACAACCCTGGTAAACCCCGTCTTTTGGCTATTGCTGCTGGGGGTCATGGGCGGGCTGATCTTTGCCCAGTCTCGCCGCTGGATTGAACGAGCCGATCTACTGATTATTGCGGGGATAACCCTGGCGCTGGTGCTGTTTTTGCCTTTTTTGAATGACTTTGCACCCATTCGAGCCTTGGGTAGCGTCTTTCAAACTGTACTAATTTCTGCAATTTTTGCCGGACTGTTCGCCGTAGCCGTGGGTATTATATTCAAGCTCGTTTACCTGACGCTATCCAGGTTTCTTTAGACTGTGCTTCAAGCGACTGTGCTTCAAGTTTGTAGGTGGTTTGACGAGGTAGGCTGAGACTGCCCAGCTAAGTGGATGGGCGTAATTAAATATAAAACCTTAAAAGTCTGCGCCGCCCGCTGCGCGGGCGGCGCAGACTTTTAGAATCTTGTTTTTATTAAATTCGCCATCCCTAGTCAACCATGTGTCTAGAACGTCACCGTTCCTTCCAAGTGGTGTGCATTTGGTGCTCCCCAGGTTTTCCATGTCTACCCAGCGAGAAACACCCAGACTTATTTTGTCGCTGCTGATTACCCTTGCCCTGGTATCGGTTGGCATTTGGTGGTCGGCAGGACAGTTGCCTGGGGTTCATCTGCTTAGCATTACTGGTCGTTCAGGAGGCGATCGCCCAATCGACGATCTCTCAGGCGACGATCTCTCAGGCGACGATCTCTCAACTGAGGCGATTCAAGCGCGCATTAGTAGCGGGGAACGGGTGCTGATCGCTGACGGCGCATTACCTGAAAAACAGGCTGGAACACGGGCGATCGCCGCTGGTAGCACCCACCAAGCCGTTAATAATTTAGAAAATGCGCTGCGAGTCAACCCCAACGACCCGGAGGCGTTGATTTACTTAAACAATGCGCGACTGGCTGACCAAAAAACCTATACCATAGCCGTTTCTGTACCCTTGAGCCACGACCTCAATAGTGCTCTAGAGGTATTACGGGGGGTCGCCCAAACCCAAAACGAGATTAACCAATCGGGTGGCATTGGCGGCATTCCTCTGCGGGTGCTAATTGCCGACGACGCAAACCGTCCAGCCTTGGCACGGGCGATCGCCCAAAGCCTGGTCAACGATCCACATGTGTTGGGCATTGTGGGGCACTGTAGCAGCGAGGCCGCTCTGGCGGCGGCACCCATTTACGAACAGAACGGACTAGTCGCCATTTCACCCATCAGTACCTCCGTCGATTTGTCAAATGCAGGTGCTTACATTTTTCGCACCGTACCCAGCAATTTTGTTGCCGCACGGGCGCTGGCCGAGCAAATGCTCAATCAACTGCATCAACAAAGAGCGGCGGTGTTGTTTGACTCGCAAAACCGCGATAGCCAATCCCTTAAAGCAGAGTTTGTGACGGCACTATCGCTGGGCGGTGGTCAAGTGCTACGCGAGATTGACCTGGCAAAACCGGGTTTTAGCGCCCTAGACAGCATAAACCAAGCAGCCCAGCAGGGAGCTACCACTCTGGTGCTATTGCCCAGTGCCGACGAACTCGATCGCGCTTTGCAGGTCGTTCAGGTCAATGGAGGCCGGTTCAGTCTGCTGGCTAGCGGCGAAGTGTATTCCCCAAAGACGCTCGAAATTGGTGGATCTGAAGCTGTCGGCATAATTGCAGCCGTGCCGTGGCACATTTTATCTGATCCGCAATCGAGCTTTGGAGAGCGATCGCGTCAACTGTGGCAGGGTGACGTGAATTGGCGCACTGCCACGGCCTACGATGCTGCCCAAGCTCTGGTCACGGCCTTGGCTGTCGGCTCCACCCGTCTGGGAATACAACAGGCGCTGCGTTCAGACACATTTTATGCGCCTGGTGCAACGGGCACTGTGCGATTTTTACCCTCAGGCGATCGCAATCAAGGGGTTAGCCTTGTGACGATTCAACCGGGCAGTCGGTCGGGCTTTGGCTTCGACTTTGTGCCCACGGGCTTTGGCATATCGCCCACTGAACCCCAACCGCTAGGCGTTGTGCCCAACCTTACACCCGAAATTACACCCAACCTTACACCCAGACTTGTAGCCGATAGCCTCAAGCGTTCCCTTTGAACTCGTTCTCTTTATAGCTGTAGCCAGCGCGGTTAGGACAAGGACATTTTTAGTGGCGCGCAAAGCACGCCACTAAAAATGTCCTAAATAATAAAGTGGCTATGGCTACGGTTATGAAACCCAAAAGACCTCTTGCGTAAATTATTTCCTGGCTGCGCCGGGAAACAATTCACATTCGCGAAAAAGCGTTTATACAAAAAGTCTAAAGATTGCAAGACTCAAAGATTTCCTTCAATCAGAAGATCGTTCTTCAAGCGATGTATCTTCAGGTATAGAGCTGTTGGATTGAGTATATGTCGAAGCAGAATGAGACTCCTGTCCTAATTGTGTCGTTATTGATTACGGCTGCCTTGCTGGGTGCTGGGTTCTGGTTGTTTGGCAAAAGCCTGGGATTAGGCGGTGGTTCCAACCTCCCCATTGGCTCTAACTCTGGCCAATCAGCAGGAAATATTGCTATCCCCGATCGCATTAGTCAGGGGACGCGGTGGATCGTGTCGGGTGACGGGTCAGCCGAACGGCAAGCTGCTGTAGGGGCGATCGCCAGCAAAAACTACCCCCAAGCCGTTGCCGACCTAGAGGCTTCTCTATCTCAGCAGCGCAACGATCCAGAAGGGCTGATTTATCTCAACAATGCCCGCATCGCTGATCAGAAAGCCTACACGATTGCTGTGGCTGTTCCCGTCTATAGCGATGTAAATGGCTCCCTCGAAATTTTGCGGGGTGTAGCGCAAGCGCAAAACGACCTTAACCAGGCAGGGGGCGTTAACGGCGTGCCGCTGCGAGTGGCGATCGCCCGCGACGACAACAACCCCGAAATTGCCCGCCAGCTTGCCACTGCCCTGGCAGACGACAGCAGTATCTTGGGTGTGGTAGGGCATTATGCCAGTGATGTGACACTAGCCGCTGCCCCCGTCTACGAAGCCAACAAACTGGTTACCATTTCACCCGTTAGCACCTCCGTCAAACTGTCTGGATTTGGGCAATACATCTTTCGCTCTGTACCCAGCGACTTTGTGGCGGCGCGATCGCTAGCCGATTACATGGTGAACCGCCAGCAACAGCAATCTGCCGCCGTCTTCTTCAATTCTCAAAGCGGCTATAGCCAATCGATTAAATCAGAATTTGTCAGCGCTCTGTCCCTGGGCGGCGGGCGAGTCGTCAGCGAATTCGATCTATCTAGCGCCACGTTTAGCCCCGAAACGGCTCTAGACCAGGCAATTCAGCAAGGTGCAACTGTGCTTGCAATGCTGCCTAATTCTGGGCAACTAGACCGAGCACTGCAAGTTATTCAAAGTAACCAAGGCCGCTTAAGACTATTGGGCGGGGATGATGTTTACGCCCCCAAGACTCTAGAAGTTGGTAAAACTGCTGCCGTGGGCATGGTACTAGCTGTACCCTGGCACATTTTGGCAAATACCCAAACCCCCTTTGTCACCACGTCGCGCCAGCTTTGGGGCGGTGATGTCAACTGGCGCACTGCCACAGCCTACGATGCGACCCAAGCTTTAATCGAAGCGCTGCGGCGCAATCCGACCCGCGAAGGTATTCAGCAGGCTCTCCGTGCTCCCGACTTTGCCACTCCGGGCGCGTCTAGCACCGTGCAATTTCTACCCTCAGGCGATCGCAACCAGCCCATCCAACTCGTCGAAATCCAACCGGGTAAACGATCCGGCTTCGGCTTCGACTTCTACCCAGTGCAGAAGTAGGACGAGAGTCAGTCTCTGAATAATGCGGGGATGCAGGGGAAAGTCCTCAATTGCGTCGGAGAAATTCCCCGATTGAGTTGGGCAGCCTCCTGATTTAATCTGAAACGCGAGGGCAGAGATAGCCTGTGGAAGTCCTGTGGGAGTATAGAGAAGACTGGTAACTAACCCACGCACCTGCGATCGCCCTCCGACCACCAAGCCTCTATGTCTCAAAAAAACGAAACCCCTGTTTTAATTGTGTCGCTGTTGGTCACTGCTCTGTTGCTAGGGCTAGGGTTCTGGTGGTTTACCAAACAGTCAAACCTGGGTGGTACTTTACCCAACTCATCACAAACTAACTCTCCTAATTCCAGCAGCCCTCCTGATTCCAGCAACCCTCCTAATTCCAGCAACCCTCCTACAAATCCCCAAACCGTTTCTCTTGACCAGCGACTAAGCCTGGGCGATCGCCTCCTAATAGCCACCGATGCCTCGCCTCAGAAACAGGCTGCCATACAGGCGATCGCCAGCAAAAACTACGCCCAAGCTGTTACTAACTTAGAAGCCGCGCTGGCTCAAAAACGTAACGATCCAGAAGCCCTGATTTACCTGAATAACGCTCGAATTGGCGATCAAAAAGCCTATAGTATTGCCGTTGCCGTGCCCACAGCTACCGCAGCCAATTCGGCTCTCGAAATCTTGCGGGGGGTTGCCCAAGCCCAAACTGAAGTTAACCAGGCAGGCGGCATCAACGGCGTACCGCTCAAAGTGCTGATTGCTAGCGACGACAATGACCCCAACACGGCTGCCCAAATTGCAACCACGTTGGTAAATACAGACTCCGTCTTGGGCGTTATTGGCCACTTTGGCAGCGACGCGACCCTCGCTGCTGCGCCTGTTTACCAACAGGGCGGCTTGGTGATGATCTCACCTACTAGTACTTCTATCCAGCTTTCGGGGCTAGGCGACTATGTATTTAGAACGGTGCCAAGCGATCGCTTCACCGCTGCCGTTCTAGCAAACCATATGCTCAGTACTTTACAAAAAGGGAAAGCCGCTGTTTTCTTCAATTCGGGCAGTGGTTACAGCAAGTCACTAAAAGATGAATTTACAACAGCCGTGTTTAGTGATGGCGGACAAGTTGTCAGTGAGGTGGATCTGGCGGCTCCAGGATTTGATGCTGGCTCTGCGGTGCAGCAGGCGATGCAGCAGGGCAGTGACGTGTTGGTGCTAGCGGCTAACACCGCCACCCTTGACGCAGCGTTACAGGTGGTTGCAGTCAACCGTCAGCGCCTACCAATTTTGGGGGGTGATAGTCTTTACAACCCTAAATTACTACAAATTGGTGGCGAGACAGCGGCAGGCATGGTGGTTGCTGTACCTTGGGATTTGTTAAGCGATCCTCAAGCCCCCTTTGCGAGAGAGTCTCGCCAATTGTGGGGTGGTGATGTGAATTGGCGGACAGCGATGTCGTATGATGCGGCTCGGGTTTTGATTGCTGGGCTACAAGCTGATCCCAGCCGGGTAGGTATCGAGCAAACCTTGCGATCGCCTGGGTTTTCTGTGGACGGGGCGACAGGTGCGGTGCGGTTTTTGCCGTCGGGCGATCGCAATCAGGCGGCTCAGTTAGTGGAAGTAAGGGCTGGTAACCGTACTGGGTATGGGTATGACTTTTATCCGGTTGGGAAGTAATGAGGTAAGGGGTACAACCTAGATAAACCCAAAGACCTACTCAGGCAGGGAGAGGAAACAGGTTGGGTGTTGATAAGTGTGGGTGCCCTTTGGGCAGAGGCGGGGAACTTCTCCCCGTACCCCAGCAGTCTTGGGGGACTCGACTCCCCCAAACCCCCAGCAATGTCCGCTTTAGTGGGTGGCAATGGTGCTGGCAGTTGTCACAGGCAGGCAAGTGATGAACACACTGCTAAGGAATTCAGACTTTTTACGAGTCCGCCAACCCTGAATTTATAACCCTTTTCCCATTCATCCTTCATCCTTCGTCTTTCATCCTTTCTTGAACACTGCTTCTTTCAGTCGCTCTAAGACGCTGCTGATTGAGCGTTTGGAGTTGAGGAAGACGCGGGCACAGTTGCGTCCGGGGATGCCTGAAATGGAGCCACCCGGATGGGTACCTGCGCCTGTGAGGTAGAGGTTGCGAATGGGGGTGGTGTAGTTGGCGATTTCGGGGAGGGGGCGGAGGAAGATCATTTGGTCGAGGGTCATGTCGAGGTGGTAGTAGTTGCCTTTGTAAGAACCCAGGCGATCGCCCAATTCGGCAGGGCTTTCGACGCGACGGGCGAGGATGGAGGACTTGAGGTTGGGGGCGTAGTCTGCCAGTTTATCGAGGACGCGATCGGCAACCTGGTTTTTTAACTCGTCAGTCCAGCCAGTGCCGTTGAGTCCAGTGCCTTCAGCTCCAGCTATTTGGTAAGGGGCAAAGAATTCGACCCAAAGAGTATGTTTGCCATCGGGGGCGAGAGTGGGGTCGAGCACGCTGGGAACAACGGCATACATAGAGGGGTTGCCGTCAGGAATTTTGCCGAGGGTGATTTCGCTGTGGGCATACTCTACATGGCGTACGGAGTCGGCAATTAGGACTGAGCCGATCAGATATTCATCGCGGTGTTCGTGATGGATGAAACGGGGCGGTTCCGACAGGGCACAGTCAATTTTGAGGATAGTTTCATTGTTGTTAATGACGCGGCGTTCTAGGCGATCGCGCAATTTTGAATCCGCATCGTCTACGTCTGCTGGGTTCATCAGTTGCAGAAACAGTCGCTTAGCGTCGATATTGGAAATTACGCCCTGGGTTGCCCGATATTCAATATCCCCTCCCACCCGCACTCCGACTGCGCGTCCGTCGTCTATGAGCACCTGCTTTACCGCCTGATCGGTGAGCACCGTACCGCCTAGGGCTTTCACTAGCTTAAGCAATGCCTGGGTTAGTGCTCCAGTGCCGCCTTTAGGCCGCGACATCCCCGGATTGTGCCGCATCGACAGCATCATTGCCCCGATCGCCAAAGTTTTTTGGGACGGAGGGCCGCCAAATTCTGAACAAAGTCGCGCGATCGGGGCTTTGACAAACTCTGAATCAAACCATTCGTTGACTAGATCTTCGGGACTGGTGATCATGGTACGAACCCAGTCTAGGGCTTTGTCTACCCCGCCCACTAGCGACAGCGCATCTCGTAGGCGATCGCCATTGTAATTGCCCAAAATCTCCAGTACGGCTCGCGGTGGCGCATTGAACATTGGCAGGATTGCGTTTGTTAGCCGTTGCCAGTAGTCAATAAACTCGGCATACTTACGGGCATCGCGCTCCGAATAACGAGCAATTTCCGCACAAGTTTGCTCTACCGAGCGATGTGCTAAAAAGTAGCGACCGTCGGGATGGGGGCAAAACACCGTTGGGTCACAGTACAAATATTCCAGCCCGTACTTCGTTAGCTCCAGTTCTTCTACCACGGGGCCAAGGTGAATCAGCTCGTGGTCAATGGCACACAGGTTGAATCGAAACCCTGGAGCTTCCTCAGGCATTGCCTCTTCGGTCGTTGCTGCTCCTCCCGGTACAGAGCGCTTCTCCAGCAGTAGCACACTATAGCCTGCTTTCAAGAGATAGGCAGCACAGGTTAAGCCATTGTGTCCCGCCCCAATCATCACCACATCGTAGGTCTGCATCCTGCCTTGTTCCGTGTAAAGCCTCTTTATAATCTAAAGGTAATTCAAGCCTCAAACCTAATTCAAAAGGTAGATCAACAATTTTTTGTAGAGAGGGCGTGGCTCGTCTCCCAATGTCTTAAGTAGTTCAACTTAAATAAAAACAAGATTCTAAAAGTCTGCGCCGCGCGCGCAGCGGGCGGCGCAGACTTTTAGGGTTTTATGCTTAATTACGCCCGCCTACTTAGGACAAATTTGCGCCAGAGGTCTAGGAACAGAAGGCTCGACCTATTGATCTACTTGATCTACTAACTCACTCATCTTTCCGGATCACACTTACCTGTTCTCGAAAGAAAAACTATCCTTTGCAGAAGCGCCTTAAAAAAATGCAACCCACGCTTCGTTCTCTTACAGTCTTAACTCCAGCGCTAGCAGCATTGGGTGCGTTTAGCCAATCCGCTAATGCCGCCCAAAGTCCCCACAATTTACACGCTCAGGAACTGTACGCCAGTTTGCAAATGGCCGTATGCAGCAATAATTGGGACGGTGCGCTGCAAGCCATTAGCCCGCTGATTGGAGCCGCAGAACTGTCCCCCACCTATCGCCAGCAACTCGTCACCTTTCGGCACCAACTCGAAGCAATGCGCGCCGCTCGCGCTACCTATACCAACCTGTCGGGCTGTCAGTCAGAGCCAGAACCTATTTGGTCAGAGCGATCGCCCGCTAACCGCACCCTGGTCTTTTCAGCCAACAACCCCGACGACGTCAGCACCCAGCAGCGCTATGCTGCCCTACAAGGCTCAGTCTGTAGCAACGACTGGAACGAAGCCCTCCGCGTCATTGGTCCCCTGATGGGATCTCCCACCATCTCTAGCCAATATCGTTCTAGTTTGGTTAGCTTCCGCCGCCAGCTCGAAACCTGGCGCGCCTCTAGTGCCAGATTTGACACTGTACCTGGCTGTGAGGCGATCGCCTCCGAAGAAGCACCGTTAGAGATTGGGAGCTAGGCATTGATCCATAGAATTAGACGTTAGGTGGCTTGAGTTTTTGGTTGGGACAGTAGCCGGAAGCTGCTTGTCCATAGTTCAATATCAAGTTGCGGTGAAATTATCTGTGAGGCAATCAGTTCAAGCTCATCATGTGGTGTCTGGTGTTGGGTTTGTATCAGCAACAAACATTGAAAACTAACTATCCAATTGACAAGTTACATCTCCCTTTTATCTATGCCGTTATCTCGGAAGCCAATTGAGAAGACAATAGAAGAAATCGATTGCCTAGCTAACCCCTCAAGTGAGCGATATGGGCGATTACTCAACTGGCAAAATCCACCCGATCCGTTTTGGCATTATGGGATCGGTTTATCAGATATGCATATCTTCGATACAGGTCGTGGATTACGTCCATTTGAAAAGAGTGAAGCAAAACTTGTGGTAGGCATTGACCACATCGCTTTTAAGCCAGATCAAACAGTTAAGCGACTCAAACACGCTCTTCATGTTTTTGCAGACTGGGAGTACACTTTGACTGGCTGGAATTGCGAACACCTTGGTCGGTTAATTGCAACAGATCAGCCGAGATGTTATCAAAGTAGTCCCATATGGTGGTTATGCAACATGACTCCAGAAGGTGACCATAAAGCCGCACGTCAAATTTTTCAGGATTACTTGAAGGAAGTTGAGCTTGGTCTTTCTCGATAAGTGCTGACGACCACGCCACCTAACAACCCTGGTACAGCGGATTGACCCAAATTGCTTGTTGTGTTGAAGATATCGGCAACCGCTGAACAGGAACGTTCTTCCCAGGCTGTAACAACAATTAGCCTCCTTCCCGTCCATCTAAAAATCCTGGCTTGTTTAAGCCTAGCGAATAGGGTTTACGCAACTGTACAAAAAATCAAAAAAGTTGAGTGATGTTGCAGGCGCTCAGTATCCGCAACATCGCTCAACTGCGTAAATCCCATTTAATACATCATCGGTTTTGCAGGATCGGTGGCAAATGCCAGCCACATCGGAAATTGCAGCAGCGACAGATTCACAACGTCTTCAGATTCATCCATGATGATCAGCGGCAGTTGCTTTTGTTTGACCAAGCGATCGGCGCGCTGAGCTAGAGGTTCGGGAGCCTCAAACAACACTACGCCTTGATCAGAGCCAAAATCACTGCGGGAAATTCCAAGACAATCTTGAAGACCGCGCCGCCATTCCCCTAATCGTTCTGGTGAATCTGCCAAGATTAGCATTCGCACCCGAGGCCCGTAGAGCTTACGCAAAATGGAAATGATTGTGGATGCAATCAAGATATTTTGCAGGCGTGAACCCATTGTCCGCAGAGCACCCTTGCCGCCTTGAGTAAAGAACCAGTTGGCGACCCGCTCGGCATGAATGGGTTCAAACGTGCGTCGCAGTTGCCAAGCAGCACCGTAGTAATCGGGAGCCGTACGATATTGATCAAGCAGCTTGCGGATTTGTCGATTTTGTTCCTGAAAACCTTGTTCAGCAAACTGAGGAGCGATCGCCTCTTCCTCTCGCTCGCGATCGCGGCCAGCAGGACGCTTTGCCTCCAGGGCAGGGGTGGGAGCGGTCAATTTTAGTTCTTCGGCAGCGACAACTAAATCTTGGAGGCTGCCCACCAAATAATCCTTAAACCCTTGAATGCGGATAGCCACATCTTGAGAAGAGCCTGCAAATGTAGTCCGCATTTCGGCACGGATGCGTTCTTGCCGCCGTTCGAGCTGATCAACAGAAAGCTGTAGAGTTTGACGACGCTGCTCTAAATCGCCAAGTCCCTCGGTGACCCATCGCTCCACGGCCAATTGCGCCTCTGCCAGTTGCTCACGCACCAGACGGTTGTAGGCAGTTTGCAGGTCAGCGATATCGCGTTTGAGCTGCGCTTCTTGCTGCCTCAACCGATCAACGCGCTGGGCGATCGCCTTAGCTTCATTCTCATCAGTATCTGTTTCGAGAGCCGAGGCAGCACTTGTTTCAGCAGACTGATTTTCAGCAGACTGATTTTCAACAGACTGATTAAGGGGCGTAAGCGCTGACACTTCAATGGAAACGCCACTTGTCCTGGATGCCACGGCACTGGGATCAGACAGAGATAGAGGAGCTACAGCGCCTTCAGGAACGGTATCGGGAGTGCCCTGAGTAGGAGCGATCGCCTCAGCTTCAGGCTCCATTGCTGTAGCCTCAGACCGCACCCAACCTTCGGGCAGGTCAGCATTTGGATCTAAATTTTGAAATTCGTCTGGATTCATGGGGGATACAATCACTTGGACACTGAGGGGCAGCGGTGCTCCAGGCATACCCGCAAACGCTTAGGGTCAAACAGTATTGGCAAAAAATGGATGCTGTTGACTTCTTTGAAGTAAAACAAAATCGGGACTGGCGGCCAAAAAATTGTCCAGCTTTGCCAGTCGCTGTAAGGGAATCGGCGAATTAGAGAGGCACCTCGGTAAATGTCGAGATCGGTACTGGTGAAGTGCAGTCGCAGCGTAGCTGCTTGAATTAGCAAAAACACGCCAAACAGCGCGATCGCTCCGCTGACCCAAGGCTGCACCCAAAATAGCGGCACAGCAGCGATGACCAGTGCGATCGGCAGCTTGAAACTGGGCGCAAGCTGAACTGTCTCTGTTGAAACTGGTGTAGACGGAGTTGTCGTCACGGGTGCCACCGATACTTCTAGTCACATCCATTCTAGACGCTGACGCGCTGCTCCCTGCGTTGGCAGAGCAATAGAACCTCTAATGGAACCTTTAAAGGGCTGTTACATTCCCAGTTCCATGAAACATGAGCCACGAGAGCAAGAAGTTAGTCACAAAGATTGACATTAATGCAGTCACAACGGCTGCTGTTGTCGATTCCCCTACTCCTTTTGCACCCCCTGTGGTCGTTAA
Source organism: Elainellales cyanobacterium (assembly GCA_038321765.1). GTDB lineage: Bacteria > Cyanobacteriota > Cyanobacteriia > Elainellales > Elainellaceae > CASBQJ01. Next base: position 17,696 of record JBBQFG010000008.1, on the reverse strand, counting down.
TCCCCAGCTACAGCCAATCACCGAAATCAACATGCCAAACACCACGGATTTGATCAACGAGCTAAACAAGTCCCAGGTTGTTAAGAAACTTTGAGCAGAATTGAGAAAAACTGTTGAGGAAATGCCGTAGAGCGCTTCTGCCAACACTAGCCCGCCGATCATCCCCACCACAAACGACAGAATCGTGAGCAAAGGAATCATCATGCAACAGGCAATCAGGCGGGGAATTACCAAATAGTCAATTGGGTCGGTTTTGAGCATGTACAGGGCATCAATTTGATCGGTGACTTGCATCGTGCCAATTTCGGCTGCAAATGCAGAACCCACTCGCCCCGTTACCACGATCGCCGTAATCAAAGGTGCTAGCTCTCTTGCTAGGGCGATCGCCAACACCCCACCCACGGCAGTACTCGCTCCAAAGTTAATAAACTCACGCGCCACCCCAATCGTAAACACCATCCCCACTGTTGCCGCCGTAAGCAGTACGATAGGCAACGACCCAGGCCCCACAATAGCCATCTGCTCTAGCACATTGCGGGAATGAATCTTACCACTGAGCACATGTACAACCGCCTGCCCCCCCAGAAAAACAGCGGCAAGTACCCGCTGCCCCCAGCGCCTTAAGCTGGCGTTAATAATCTCGTTAGTCAATTGAGAAAACCCCAACTATGCAATGCCATTGTATTTCGGGTAGTCCTAAACTTGTAAGGATTTTCAGATGGGCGGGCTTCGCCCGCCCATCTGAAAATCCTTACCTCAATCCCACTACCGTATTTCGTAACGCTGAGTATCATTTTGCTGAACTTGTCTCGCCTCAGCACGTCACAGTGTAACAAGAGCAGACGGCTTAAACCAGTTGCAGTGGATACTTCCAAGTATTGTGAGGTCGCTAGATTGACTTGGTGTCTATTATGAGAGCAATTTAAGATTTCTGACATCTTCAAGCAACACCAACTATCTGCAACTATGGTGGGGATACCGTGCTGGTTTTGAGAAGTTTGCAGTTTGCAACAGCGCGCTTGTGAGACTTATGAGCCTTGTCCCTAGATTATTGCGATCGCTAACTCTGACGGCTATCTTGACTTTCCTAGCTCCACTGCTGGTGTTAGGGGCACTTTTGTTACCTCTGATGCTGCTAGAGCGGCTCAACGGCTTAGAGAGCCTCAGTCGTCATGGTATTACGCAAATTTTTTATTTTCTACAGACCTTCGGCAGTGGCAATCCTCTCCACGGAGCACTGATTATTAGTCTGGTGTGCAGTCTAGTAGGAATGCTGTTTGACTCTTACACCCTATATCGCCACGAAAAATTCAAAAATGGTTAGTCCTAACCGTGTAGCGATTGGTTAAAGCGCCCGCTCTGCCTGCGCGTTAACCAATCGCAACACTAATAATAAGTAGATGGGCGTAATTAAATATAAAACCCTAAAAGTCTGCGCCGTCCGCTGCGCGGGCGGCACAGACTTTTAGAAGCTTGTTTTTATTTAGGTCGAACTATTTATCTGGATTCATCTATCTAGATTCATCAATGCCCCACTTTGCCCAGTAGACGAGGGAACAGTGTAGGGTAAGGAGTGGAACTTTTTTATCGCTAAGGTGTTCCAAAGGTCTATTCAACCGTGCCATGCGAACGGTTGAATTAGGTTTGTTCACTTCTTCCCGGCTCCTCCTCAACTCCATGCATTTTATCCATACCGTTAGGTTTAAGCTGCCTCGGCAACTTGTCTGGCAACGCTGGGGGGCGATCGCCCTCACCACTCTCCTGTGCTGGTGGGGTATTTCTCAGCCAGCGGCTTTAGCACGCACCGATGTTCCTACCCCTGGCACAATCCAGCCTTACATTGACCGCGTTGTGGATCGGGTCACCGAGTTCACGCTAAACAACGGCATGACCTTTATTGTGCTAGAGCGGCATCAAGCACCTGTGATCTCGTTCATGACGTATGTGGATGTTGGCTCTGCCTATGAAGCGTCTGGCAAAACTGGAGTAGCTCACTTCTTAGAACATCTGGCGTTTAAGGGCACAACCCGCATTGGCACCAGCGATTACCCAGCCGAAAAGACAGTCCTCGATCAGCTCGATCGGCTGTTTGACAAGCTACAAGCCGCTAGTGCCGCCGGACGCACCGCCGAAGTGACCACGCTGCAGAGCGAATTTGATGCCCTGCAACAACAAGCCGCCACCTATGTGCGTCAGAACGAGTACGGTCAAATTGTTGAGCGATCTGGGGGAGTAGGGCTAAACGCTACCACTTCTGCTGATGCCACTCGCTATTTCTATAGCTTCCCGTCAAACAAACTAGAACTGTGGATGTCGTTAGAATCGGAGCGGTTTCTCGACCCGGTATTCCGTGAGTTCTACGAAGAAAAAAATGTGATTTTGGAAGAGCGGCGGCTACGAACCGACAACTCTCCCGTTGGTAAAATGATCGAGGCATTTCTAGAAACAGCCTTCCCCGGACATCCCTATGGTCGCCCTGTGATTGGCTCTGAGCAAGACATCCGCAACCTGAGCCGCAAGGATGTTCAAGAGTTCTTTACGACGTTTTATACCCCTGATCGAATTACGGCTGCCATTGTTGGCGATGTAGACCCGACTGAGGTAAAACGACTGGCAGAAACCTATTTTGGGCGCTATCAGACGCGATCGCGGGCACCTGATGTCGTCGCCACGGCTCCAGTGCAGAGCAGCCCTCAAGAAATTACCCTTAATCTACAAACTCAGCCCTGGTATTTCGAGGGGTATCAGCGCCCCGCTAGCACAGACCCTGACGATGCTGTGTATCAAATTATGGCGTCGATTTTGTCGGGAGGGCGCACGTCTCGTCTGTACCGCACTTTGGTAGAGCAAAAAATCGTGTTGAATGTAGAAGCCTCAAACGGGTTCCCGGGCGATCGCTATTCTAACTTGATGCTACTTTACGCCCAACCTGCCCCAGGGCATACGATTGAGGAAGTAGCTAGTCTACTTGATGTCGAGTTGCAACGCCTCAAAACTGAACCTGTATTGGCTCAAGAACTAGAGCGCGTTAAAACCCAGTCTCGCGCTGGCATTCTCCAACTATTGGCCTCTAACCAAGGCATGGTGGGGCTGCTGGCCGAGTATCAAGCAAAAACTGGCAGTTGGCGCAATCTATTTGAACAGCTCAAGGCGATCGAAGCCGTTACAGCGGTTGACATACAACGAGTTGCCCAGGCCACCTTTGTCCCCGAAAAGCTAACGATTGGTCGGCTCTTACCCGAAGCGAAACCAGAATGATTCAGCAACGTAAGGCGATCGCCCCTCTCAGGATGTTTGCAAAACGACCCGTCACCTCTCGATCAAGCAGTGCTCGATTCATGACCCAGAGATTATTAGGAATTTTGGGAGCGATCGCACTCCTACTGCTGTTCGCTCCGTGGGTTGGCACACGTCCGGCTCAGGCCAATCAGGCCGTTTACTACGACCAGCTTGAGTTTCCACCGCTGCCCGCTGTAGAACTGCCAGACTATACCCGATTTGAATTAAACAACGGCATTGTGGTCTATTTGGTAGAAGACCATGAATTACCGCTGGTCAACGGTTCAGCCTACTTTCGGGCTGGCAGTCGGTTAGAGCCAAGCGACAAAATTGGCATCGCCAATATGGTTGGAACCGTCATGCGAAGCGGCGGCACCCCTCAACGCCCCCCTGAGGCCCTGAACCAATTCCTCGAAGACCGAGCCGCCTCTGTTGAAACGGGCATTGATGAGGTAGCGGGTCGTGCCAGTTTTAGCAGTCTAAGCGAAGACCTAGACGACATCTTTGAGGTGTTTGCAGATGTAATTCGTCACCCAGCATTTCCTGAAGACAAACTGGAATTAACTAAAAATCTGTGGCGCGGTTCGATCGCTCGCCGCAATGACAGCCCAGAAGGAATTGCAGGTCGAGAATTTGCCAAGCTGATCTATGGAGCTGACAATCCCTACGCTCGCACGGTCGAGTACGCTACGGTAGATGCCATCTCTCACTCAGATTTGGTGGCGTTTCATCAGCAGTATTTCCATCCCAACAACATGCTTCTAGGGATCGTAGGAGATTTTCAAACTGAGGACATGCGATCGCTGATTGAACAACGATTTGGCGATTGGCAGCGCGATCCCCGGGTAGACCAACCTGACTTTGCGACTCTACCCGCTGTGGCTCAGGCCACTACAGGCGGCGTGTTTTTAGTCGATCAACCTCAACTGACCCAAAGCTATATTCAGCTAGGGCATTTGGGAGGGCAGTTGAAAGATCCCGATTACACGCCACTATCGGTGCTCAATGATGTGTTGAATGGGCTAGGCGGGCGCATGGTCAACGAATTGCGATCGCGTCAAGGGTTGGCTTATTCGGTCTATGCCTATTGGTCTCCTCAGTTTGACCACCCCGGTTTATTCTTTGGCGGTGGGCAAACTCGCTCTGAGGCTACGTTGCCTTTTATTCAAGCTTGGCAAGCAGAGATTGAGAAAGTCCGAACTAGCCTCATTACTGAAACCGAGTTACAGCAGGCAAAAGACTCTTCGCTGAATGCATTTGTATTCAACTTTGAAACCCCCGTTCAAACCCTGGCACGGCTAATTCGCTATGAATACTACAGCTATCCCAACGATTTCATCTTCCGGTACCAAAAAGAAGTAGAAGCGACAACGGTTCAAGATATTCAGCGCGCTGCCCAAACCTATCTACAGCCCGACAAACTAGTGACGTTAGTGGTGGGTAATAGGTCTGGTATCCAGCCGTCGCTCGATACCTTGGGCAGCCCCGTAATACCTGTGGATATTGCCATTCCCAATTAATGCTGAAATCAATCTTGGGATTTGACAAGACGCATGTTCTTTGCATCTCGTAACGAACTCAAGTTACCCCAGGGAGATTTGTTAGTATCGTGGGGCATTGCTGTAGTCTGAGAATTCGGGCTGTAATTAACGAGTATATCGACGAACAAACGGCGAAACGGCGATCGCCCTGCTGCTTCAAAGTGGCAGAGTTCATTCATCCTAAATACATTTGACATGACAAACCCATTCTCATTCAAGCCACTAGGCATTTTATTAACCGTTGCGACTGTAATAACTTCAGCAACGCTCACTCTAGCTACACAGCGGGCCTCTGCCGATATTTCGCCCCTGCGGCAAACGGGCGTTCTAGAGTCTGTTCAGGGCACGCACACTTTTTCTGGAACAGCCGGACAATTGGTTTTAGTCACAGTTATTAGCGATGATTTAGACTCCTCGCTGACCATCCTTGCACCCGACGGTGCTGAGCTTTCAACCAGCGACAATTTTGGCCGTTCTCTTAACCCAAGTGTCGTCCTTACTCTGCCGACGACCGGAGACTATCAGCTCATCGCCCGATCCCCCTATGGCCAAGCTGGCACCTATGAGGTCAGTGTTCGGGTTGCCACTCCTTACGACCAGGCCTATGCGAATGGGTTGAGTTTAGTTGGCGCTGGCAACTACAGTGGGGCGATCGCAGCCTTTAATCAAGCGATTCAGCTAGATCCTAAACAGCCCAGTACCTACCTTGACTTAGCGGATGCCATCTACACAGAAGCAACCACACTAAAGCCTGAAGAACAGGAGGGTGTCGTCAGCAACTATAGGCGCGCTGCCGATTTATATGAACAAGCTGGCGACACCGAAATGGCTGAGTCGTTGCGCGAACAAGCCAGCTATTTTCAACCCAGTGAACTACTTGCTCCTTAACCGAACTTAAGGCTGAACCTGGCTTCCGTGACTGCGGGGGTCGTCGGATGCTGTTACCTTGGAAGCTAGGGCAGCGTCTACTTTAGATACCTGCCCACTATTGAATGTAAAGGGCAACGGAGATTGAGCCGCCAAGGCATCTAAATTAGCGGCCATAATCTGGCGAGGCTGTTCACCAATAGCATTGGCGATCGCCTCGCCAGTTGGCGTTAGGTAGACAAAATGGGGAATGCCATCCACCCGATACTTCAAAAGTTCGGGCAACCATTTGTCATTATCGACATTGAGCATGACAAAATTAACGCGATCGCTATACGCTTCCTCTAGTTCGCTCATATCTTTTGCCATTGCCTGACAACTGGTACACCAATTCGCGTAGAACTCCATTAGCGTTGGCTTGTTATTTGTTTGGGCAACTTCTAGCGGCATAGCCGCTTCTGCAATCGCCGATAATGAGGCAGAGCCAGTTTCTGTCTGCACTCCAAGGAAAATGGCAATGCTGAGGGCGATCGCCACCAAGGCTATCAAAAAATTGCGAATTTGCTTAGCGATGCCAGAATCTGTAGAGTCAGAATGGGTACGTTCCGAACTATTAGGCATCAATGGAGTGGGCGAATCGGGCTTGGCAGTCATAGAAAATTAGATTTCCTTGCAGATGGCTGGCTTGAACGATCTTCGATGTCTGCTTTTCAAGCCATCTAGCTCCACATCCAGAATGGTACTTCTCCAGTTTAGCCGAACTTTCTATAGGCTCCAGTTGTGAAAAAACGGGTCACTCTCACCTTCCCTAAGCGCTCCGTCCACATGCCCGTTACCTATCGGCTGGCAAAGGATTTTAATGTGGCTGCCAATATTATTCGGGCACAGGTAGCACCGAATCAGATTGGAACATTAGTTGTAGAACTATCTGGCGATATTGATCAACTTGATGCAGCTCTGGAATGGCTGCGATCGCAAGATATTGACATTTCTACCGCTAACCGTGAAATTTTAATTGATGAAGACCTGTGCGTACACTGTGGCCTATGCACAGGGGTATGCCCCACCGAGGCTCTGACGCTAGATCCACAGACCTTCCAGCTCCAATTTATGCGATCGCGCTGTGTTGTGTGTGAACAGTGCATTCCCACCTGTCCCGTTCAAGCTATCTCGCCTAACCTTTAAGCTTTCGCCACTAATACCTTTATTTCAACTTGCCGATCCGTGAAGAAATTTCCCTTTGCTTCTCTACTACTGCTCTTGACGGCATACGGCACCTTTAGTTGGTTTCTGTATCAATCCACAGCTCCGTGGAGTGTATGGGTGGGAATGGCCGTGTTTGCCCTAGCTCAAGCATTATTGTTGACCGCTCTATCGCGAGGGCTTCGATCTGCTATTCGAGGATGGCTGAAATCGGATATTGGCTACTTTTCTGTAGTGTTAATCGGTGCCTTTTCGATTGCGCTTGTGTTGGTTTGGTTTAATGTCTTTGAGTACATCCTATTAGTCATGGCAACCGAAGTGCTTGCCCGCTTTGATTTACAAACCATAGGATTAAACCGTTGGCAGTCTCTAGTTGTATTAACCATTGTTTCGCTGTTGGGTCTATCTATTGGGTGGGTTGCAGATCAAGCACTCCTCCCTGCTATTAAGTTTCCCATATGGTTCTAAACCCCCTCTTTCAGCTACTTCAAATCGGCACTGGCAAAACGGTAGTCCTCAACGTGTCATGATCTTTTGAAGCGCAGGCGACACCTACGGTTCAAAAGATCATGACATTAATACTGTCGACAAAATAAACAGCAAAAAAGCAGCCCGAAAGGGCTGCTTGAGGAGCATGAGGAGTTAACAGTTCTAATAGTAGAGTGACCGATGGGGTTGCTAATTCAGGTTACGGTTTTTGATACCAGCTTTGCGTATTTTGTCACCGCACAAAACCAGCACCTTTACACAATTTCCGAGAGTTTATAGAGACGGAAATCCTATGGACACTGAAGAAATCGGCACAGGGGAGAAGCCCCCACCCCTATTTTCGCGCACACTATATATAACGTTTAACTGTCTTTGCCTCATTACCAACTTGGTGTGGGGCATTTTTTTATAGACGTTTCAGTGCAATGCGCTTGATTTTGGATAGTTTAGTGAACTTCGCTATATTCTTTTCATCGTCTCTATGGAGAGGAGCAAGAATATAGATAGGCGAGATGCAGTTCTCGGTAAGCTAGATAGATGTATAGCCATAGTCATAAAGCTTAGGACATGCCAGCGTCATTCCCGCGCAGGCGGGAATGACGCTGGCACCCATCGAGCAGATGGATTCCCGCCTGCGCGGGAATGACAGGGAGGCGTCCTGTTGATCATGGCTACCGCTATAACTAACGCTAACTAAGCCAAACTGAGAAGTATTAAGGTAAGTAGTTCGACCTAAATAAAAACAAGCTTCTAAAAGTCTGTGCCGCCCGCTGCGCGGGCGGCACAGACTTTTAGGATTTTATGTTTAATTACGCCCACCTACTTAAAAGTCGAGAGAAAGAGTGTGAAAATTGTTTGGGAGCAAAGCGTTTACGGTGGCACTGCACCGATTGTTTGCGTTCTGTGCGGCCAAGCAGCACGGCCTATTCGTACTGGAACCAACCAACTGCTAATCGGGGTAATCTACGATCGCCACGGCACTGTAGGGGGTGAAGTCTGCCACAATTGCATTGCCCTTGGCTCTGAGGGCATTCGGTCTATGTTGGTCAATCGGATTGCAACGATGCGAACTAAGCTTTCCGAATTGGAAGCGATCGCCCAAGGCGAACTACAGCTACCGTCAATCGAACAGGAATTTTATATCCATCGGCACACTGGCGCTTAAACACTGCCGATCGCGTGTTGTGAATACGCTAGTAAACATCATCAAAAAACTACCCATCAGAATGGCGATCGCTAGCCCGCCGACGAGCCAGTCTGGATTAATTGCAGTTAGGTTTTCCACTGTCGGGTGCGAATCGAGATTGCTGAACGCGCTGAGAAAAAGGCGGTAGTTACTTGACTGAGTAGGCTGGCCAAGCTAACTGGGTGAGCGATCGCCCATCCGTTAGTCAATAAACATACGCTGCCCAAACCTAGCAAGATAAAGGTTGGAGCCATGATCACACCTATCATCAGCCAAGTCATTACATGCAGCACCATGACTAGAGCAAACAGACTGGCGATCGCTGCTTTAGACTGACTCTGTTGAGAAGGGCGATATTGTCCTACCGAAAACAACGTTAGCGTTGTGGCTATTAAGTTAGCGGGTACCAATACAGCACAAATCGCGACACAGTGATTTCGAGAAAACTCTAGTAAGGGATTAATATCCAACATTGACAACTATTGCCCGCTCAAAAAGTGTAAAGTTAATGTCTTTCGCGTCTTACTGCGACTACATACCTTCAGAGTATGCCCTACCATAGCTCTCCGCCTCACCCTACTGACGGAGTTGACTACTTGCCACCGTAATAAAACGCAATTTCTTTATCTTTAAGCGGTGCGAAGTCTGCGGCTGTGAGCATTTGGTTGAGTTTATCTTGAGCAATGTGCTTGGCTCCAATGCGGACAATTCGCGATCGCATGGTATTAGACACACCACTGCGTTGGCGACCTGCTTCTAGTCCCATCACCTGGCTGTAAAGGTCTAGCTTTGCCGCAGGAATCGGGCTACCGTCAAAATCAATGCCGCGCGCGATCGCTTCATCAATTGCATCAGCCCCTTGCGTACTTTCAAGCCCTGAACTCATAACCACACCATTTCTAAACAGCATTCACTTTCAGCATTCGGCAGTCCTAAATTGGTAATGATTTTTTGATGGGCGGGCTTAGCCTGCACTTCAAAAATCATTACCTCAATACCACTACCCAGCATTCTACCAAGACCGAGGGGTGGCGGTATTGATGTAATGATTTTTGAAGTGCAGGCAAAGTCTAAGCTTCCAAAAAATCATTCATTTACTCAATGTGCAACTTTAAAGCAGCCCTCATCCTTCGCCTAGCCTTCCCCTCTCGCGGTATCCTGGAAATCCACCCAGAAACAAAACGTTTATGCCGTGGTTTGTCAAAATTGAGAAGGGCTTAGTAGATAAAGCAACGTTTGATCAATCTGTGCCTGCTCACAGAGCCTATGTAAAAGCCCTCATTGCTAAGGGACATCAAGCCAAAACAGGTTATTGGGCAGAGCGCGGGGGCGGAATGCTCTTATTTTGGGCCGAATCGAGGCCAGAAGCAGAGGCGATCGCTACCCAAGATCCGTTAGTTCAAAACGGTTGTGTTAAGTATGAACTACATGAGTGGAAAATTGTAGTGGAGTAAGGCTACAGGATATAGGGCGATTTCAATCGAATTGCCCCAGGCGAAGCCGATAATTGTGTGGCAAGGAAGAAGCAGAATGGCTGAGAGCAGCGATGGTGGGTTTAAGATTGTGGCGGAGAACCGTCAGGCTCGGTTTGAGTACGAAATTCTGGAAACGTTTGAAGCTGGCCTTGAACTCCAAGGTACAGAAGTAAAATCTGTGCGGAATGGTAAAGCCAACTTGCGGGATGGGTTTGCACTGATTCGTAAAGGAGAAGCGTGGCTCCATAATGTCCACATTTCGCCCCATGAGACCGCAAGTCAGCATTTCAACCACGAACCCCGCCGCGCCCGCAAGCTGCTTATGCACAAGCAGGAGATTCGCAAGCTGATGGGTAAGGTAGACCAGCAAGGGTTGACCCTAGTGCCGCTCAAAATGTACCTGAAACGGGGCTGGGCAAAGGTCACGATCGCCCTAGTACGCGGTAAGAAGCTACATGACAAGCGCGACGACCTGAAGCAAAAGCAGGCCAAGCGCGAAATTGAACGGGTAATGAAAAATCAGTAGTGTTACCCATGCGGCTCAGTTGTGCGACTACGGCCATGGTTCACTCTTTCTGGGCGATCGCTAGGTTAGTCTAACAGTCCCGCAGGAGGCGTAATTTCAATCCGGCGATTGTCTAAATCCACAAGGGGAACGATCGCTCTTACAAATGGGATTAGCACCGGAGATGTCTTCCCGTCGGACTGGCTCAAGGCCACTTCTAGTAAATCGTTGCCCGCAGAGAACACATCGGTCACGATACCGACTAAGGTTTGAGATGCCTGGTCAAACACCTCTAAACCGACCAGATCTGCTACATGGAACTCATCTGCTTCTAGTGCAGGGCGATCGCGTCTCGACACCATCAATCGACAATCGCGCAGTGCCTCTGCTTGGTCGCACGTATCAACCCCATCAAACTTCAACACATATAGCCCCTTGCCCGACAAATATCGGCCAGAGACAAGCTGAATCGGCTCCGGCTGGGCTGCATTAGGCCGCAATAGCCATCGCTGACCGGGTTCCACAAATCGCTCTGGGAAGTCGGAATCTGGATAGACCCTCACATCACCCTTTAAGCCCTGGGGAGCAACAATTTTGCCAACTTCTAGCCACTCAGAATTCTGCACTGCCAACTACTGCACTCTCATCGTAAAAATCACGCGTTGTTCGCAAACATTCTTGTAAAAGACCACTCGGTGCAATAGCGGGCACTTCGATCAGTGTGTAGGCGCTCAGGTCGTGTCGTGGCCCTATCAGCAACGTTCGTAAATCTTGCTGGTAAACGACTTCGCCACTTCCTTCCAGGCTGTAGATACCCATATTATCAGGACGGTCAACCGAAGCAGTAATGAGCGTGTTGACCCGGTAGCCTTGCAGGCACAGCCGCCCGCCTTGCTCTGCAATCCTTACGGTACGTCCGCTTGCCTGGTATGTTCCAGTTTGTAACGGCAGATCAGCGCTAGCAGTTGTAGCACCCAACAACAGCACGACCAGAGAAAGAGGTAGGACTTTCATCATTCTCACTCAACCAACCCAGTTGCTACAGTCTCTACCCTACACTGTCAAGGGCAAACTAAATTCATTAGTCCTAAATTGGTAAGGATTTGTTGATGGGCGGGCTAAGCCCGCCCATCAACAAATCCTTACATCAATACCACTACCCTAAATTCATTGAAGGATTAAGCAATACCTCAAGAGCAGCATCGGAGGGTCAACAGCATCGGAGGGTCAACAGTGGACACCTTTAGCGATCGCGCCAACGATGCCATCGTTTGAGCGGGTTAAGCCAGGACTCTCTTGGCACCAGTTCTAGCCGACGCACTGCGACACCGACGAGACGCGTATCGGCTGGTTTTTGGGTGATTGACAGTAAGGGTGCCGTGCGGTTTACTGAGACGGTGAAGCGCACAAAACCTCTAGAGCTAACGAGTGCAGATCGAGGGATGGTTCCTTGCAGCAGCCGCGATTCTCTGCGAGACGGCAAAGCCGAACGCCCTCCCCTTGTCTTCGCCTGAGCCGTCTGCTCGACAGATGGGGACTCTATGGGCAATAGCTTAACCGGATGAGAATTAACCGTTAGGGTTAAGCTGTCCAAAACATCCACGGCAACGGAATTCGAGATATGTAGCTTGACTGCTAAATCGGTTTTGGTGACCAAAGGAAAGTCTAACGTGGAGGACGTGCCCGGCCCCGTCCAGCGAAACGGAACCCCTGTGGACTTCAGACCATTTGAGCCGCCATTTCTCCGGTGCCAGCCTGTGCCAAATGTGGCTTGTCGAAAGTCAAAATCTAACGTGGTAAATGGGGAGGGATGAGCGGCTAAAAATCGCGTTTCGTAGTGCCGTTCCAGACTGGGTTTTAGCTGAGCTAGGGTGGGGCGATCGCCATCTCCCCACTTTAGCTCAGCAGAATCCCAGCCATCTCCCTTAACACTCGGTAGCTGAAAATCTGCCAGCCCGTATTGCTGATTTAGCTCTGTCAGCATCTGCAAGAACTGCCGTTCAAACCGCTGTTTAGCGTAGTGATAGAGCGCTGTGTCAAGCTGGTTTTGGGCGGCGATCGCGGCAATCACCTCATCTGCAATGCCTGTCCGTCTAGATTTTTGAGTCACCACCCGCAGACTTTGATACTCGACTGCCGGATGCCAGCCAAAGATATACGCTAGCAAGAACACCGAATCTTGAAACTGCTCCGTTAGCCCGACCCAGGCAAAGGTTTCAAGGCTGCGTATTGCTGCATCTAATAGTTCTGCTTCTGACAGCTTCAATAGTTCAGCCCGAGCACCGTCCCACTGAGCCAGTTGTTGGGTTTGATAATTGCACGTTCTAACTCGCACAATTGGATCAGGATGCTGAACGAAATGCAGCAGATTGTGACTGGCTGCGGCCATCAGGCGCTCATATTCGTGGGTTTCCGCTTCTCCCCGCTCTCCAGCCCGCCTAAAGAACTCATACACCGAAATTACCCGATCGATAGGATCGCGCAGTACGGTCATATAAACGGGCTGCCGCAGCACTTTCCGAATCTCGTTACAGCTAAAGTGCCCACGAATTAGCCGATAGTGTGTCAGCAATTCTGCAATCTCGTCAGAGGTGTTGGCAGTTTTTGCCGCTGGGTTAATCTCGGCTAAGTGTCGAGGTGCTGGAGCAATGGTACGAACGTCAAAATTAGCATCGGCGATCGCCGTTAGCGTCGAGCCTGCTGTTTTAGGAATATGAATGTAGCAAAGCTGGTCGTCCGGTTTCAGCTTATATTCCAGAGGCTTCAAAGCATTCACTGAGTTATTTTGCCCTTAAGTAGTTCAACCTAAATAAAAATCAAATCCTAAAACCCTGCGCCGCCCGCTGCGCGGGCGGCGCAGGGTTTTAGGATTTTATACTTACTTAAGCCCACCTACTTAGTTAGCTACAGCAGATCACATTGGCCATGATGCAGCATCAGGTGATCGCACAGCACCAGAGCAACCATGGCTTCTACCATTGGCACAGCACGCGGCAGAACACAGGGATCGTGGCGACCCTTCGCCGCCAGTAAGGTTTCTTCCCCAGCGTTAGTGACAGTACGCTGCTCTTTGCGGATGGTAGCAGTGGGCTTAAATGCGACTCGCAGCACAATATTTTCGCCGTTGGCAATGCCGCCTTGAATGCCGCCAGAGCGGTTGGTCACGGTGCGAATGTTGCCTTGGTCGTCGATAAAAAATTCGTCGTTGTGCTCAATGCCCGTCAACAGCGTTCCGCCAAAGCCAGAACCAATTTCAAACCCTTTGCTGGCAGGCAGCGACATTACACCCTTAGCCAAATCGGCCTCTAGTTTGTCAAAGACGGGGGCACCTAACCCTTTGGGTACGTGGCGAGCCACGCATTCCACCACTCCACCGACTGAGTCACCAGCTCGGCCAATTTGTTCGATCAGATCAATCATGCGATCGCTACAGTCTTTATCGGGACAGCGGACAATGTTGCTCTCAACTTGATCGAGTGTAACGGTATTGGGATCAATCACTCCCTCTAGATCTTTAATCCGTTTAACGTAGCCAATAATTTCGACACCAGCCACCTGCTTCAATATTTTTTTGGCGATCGCCCCCGCAGCTACCCGTCCAATCGTTTCTCGTGCCGAAGACCGTCCCCCACCCTGCCAGTTGCGAATGCCGTACTTAGCGTCATAGGTCGCATCGGCATGGGAGGGGCGATACTTTACTGCCATCTCGTCGTAATCTTGCGATCGCGCATCTTTGTTGCGAACCAGCAGGGCGATCGGCGTACCCAGAGTTTTACCCTCAAACACGCCCGACAAGATTTCGCAGCGATCTGCTTCTTGGCGCGGGGTCGTAATTTTGCTTTGACCTGGGCGGCGACGATCCAATTCAAATTGAATCTCGTCTGCTGAAATTTCTAGCCGAGGTGGACTACCGTCAATAATCACCCCAACCCCGCCGCCGTGAGATTCACCAAACGTAGTAATTCGAAATAATTGCCCAAAGGTATTTCCCATTGCTTCAACCGCCTAAGTACCTTAGCCTGAGAGTCTTTTGCCACCTAAGAGCATCCTATCTTACCGTGTGTTAAGTAACATTTGATGTCCTGTCAACCGGGTATCGATTTGACTCTGCTAATCTACAAAATATCAAGAGCATTTGAGCTTCCAGCTTTGTGACATCACATCTGTGTAATATCACGAAGATTTTTCAGTTTTATCTAAGTAGTTCAACCTAAGTAAAAACAAGATTCTAAAAGTCTGCGCCGCCCGCGCAGCGGGCAGCGCAGACTTTTAGGGTTTTATGTTTAATTACGCCCACCTGCTTGTATCTAAATATCTGCATATCTGCTTTGGAGCAGGTAAAAGGCGGCAGAACTTCTGCGGTCTTGAGTTTTCATCTTCTTATTAAGATTTACCGAATCAGTCAAGCCATGGGTATCAACAAGTACTGCACAGAATGGGTTCAAGAGTGGTGTCTCGATAACGGCTGGACTGATTTGTTTAAAGAACGCAAGGAATATTGGGCTTTTCCACCCCATGCTGTGATGCCGCTGCCTATTCCTTCAGATGCGTTGCAAAGTATTAAGGCTCAAAAAGGTTTAAGCCCTCAAGAGCGTCTCTGGTCTGGAGCAGCTTGGGCTTGTGCTGTAATTTTTGCCGGGGTGGGCGTATATTTAGATTCTCCGATGCCATTGGTTATGGCATTTGCCATCTGCGCTGTAATTGTCGCGCGGATGGACGAAGACTAAGCCGTGCGGGCACAGAATTTTAGAGTTTGATCAAATATGACATCTCCCTTGATTAGCATAATTATGGGCAGCGATTCCGATCTGCCTACAATGCAGGGGGCGATCGCTATCTGTGAGCAATTTCAAATTTCCTGTGAGGTGGCGATCGTATCGGCTCACCGCACCCCAGAACGAATGGTGGAGTATGCCCAAGGTGCCCATCTGCGCGGCATTAAGGTCATTATTGCAGGAGCTGGGGGAGCCGCTCATCTGCCGGGAATGGTGGCCGCGTTGACCCCCCTGCCAGTCATTGGGGTACCCGTTGCCAGTCGCCATCTGCACGGTATCGATTCTTTATATTCCATCGTTCAAATGCCCGCGGGAATTCCAGTCGCAACCGTGGCGATCGGCAATGCCCAAAACGCTGGGCTGCTGGCCGTGCAAATTTTGGCCAGTCACCAACCTACTCTGCTGGAGCAGGTGCAACAGTATCGTCAAAGCCTCTGCGCCACCGTCTTGGATAAGCAAACCAAGCTAGATGCCTTGGGCTATCAAAATTACTTACAGCAAATGGGGTAGCTCACAAAAAAGAGATGCCCGTGTTCAAAAAATATTACATCAATGCCACTATCCAAACGGCTAATCACGGTTTGAACTATTCGAGGTAACAGAACGCCTCGGCATCAATCGTCCTAGGTTAAAAACAGATAGCTCTTCCGATACCCGTGTTAAGATAAGGATTATGTCGAAAGACATAGAAAAGCACTGCCCATCCACCAGAGCGCTGTGAGGAGTACAGAGTGATTGCAATCACGCCTCGTCCAAATGGACGTAGATGGGGTACTGTGAGTTTCGCTTCTACCCTACATCTAGGCCCTGTCCTTGATGTTCTTCTGACTGCTATTCCAAATCGGTGGCAGGCTGAATTACGCCTCGGCTTGCAAGAAGCTCTTGTCAATGCTGCAAAGCATGGAAACAATCTCGACCCTCGTAAAACTGTCTTAGTTGAGTTCTATATCGTTGACAATCAGCATTGGTGGATTATTGCTGATCAGGGCGTTGGGTTTGACCCATCTTCTCCTTGCACAAATGATTGCAATGCCCAGCTATTTCATGAACAAAAGGAATGTGGCCGAGGGCTTTATATTCTAGAACAAATTTTTGATCAAGTTCAGTGGAATGCTCAAGGAACTGAGCTAAGGCTTTGTAAGCAGGTTAAAGCTCGCTCAAGGTTTCCGATGGTTTCTTAGGATGTGAGCATTGCTAAGTTTGTTGGCTGGGGGTGCATCTTCTCCGCCGCTATGGATGCAAGTGGCGATCGCCAGTTTGTGGGTTGGCGGGGTAATTTTGCTAGCAGAAGGATTGAACCGCTCAGGCAAGGTGGGTTCAGAAGCTGTTAGAAAAATCGTGCACATTGGCATTGGCAATGTAATTTTGCTGGCATGGTGGCTGCAAATTCCAACTTGGCTAGGGGTCAGTGCTTCGGTGTTGTTTAGCTTGGTAACCCTGTTATCCTACCGGGTACCAATTTTGCCAGGAATCAACAGTGTCGGGCGCAAAAGCCTGGGCACGTTTTTTTATGCCGTGAGTTTTGCTCTGCTCATTGCCCGATTTTGGGACACACAGCCCCATTTTGCCGTAGTGGGCATTTTGGTGATGACTTGGGGAGATGGGCTAGCTGCGTTAGTCGGCAAGCAATGGGGGAAGCACCCTTATACGTTATGGGGAATAGATAAAAGCTGGGAAGGGTCAGGAACCATGTTGTTGGTTAGCTACGGGGTTTGTGTCTGTGTCTTACTACCCACGTTGGCGAGCGGCAGTTCTGTAGCTTTACCAGCACTAGGAGTGGCGATCGCGGCCACTAGCTTCGAGGCTTTTTCTAAATATGGCATTGATAACCTCACGGTTCCGATCGCCAGTGCTTTTGTAGCGCTACTGCTAACCCGCTAAGGATCGCGGATTAAATAAAACCTAATCTTTTTTTGGAAGTGGGGGGGGGGGGGGGGGGGGGGGGCCAATAAAAATAAGGATATTTTATTTTTGGTCTGCGCCGCGCCCCCCGCCCCACTTCCAAAAAAAGATTACAGGTTAATTAATTTGCAATCCTAAGGAGGTAGTGTCGGCGGGTGGGAATGGTGCTGGTAAATGTTACCTACAGAAAAAAGAACTCCTCTTAGAGGATGTTTGAAAAGTGATTGGCTGTGATTTTGGGCACTGAGTGATCCCCCCTAGCCTCCCTACCCGTCGGGAAGCCGCTTCGCGTCTATAAAAAGGGAGGAACTGGATTCAAAGTCCCCCTTTTTTCTAGCGCAGCGGCGCGCCAGCGCGGGGATTTAGGGGGATCGATGCCGTTTTTATACCAGCAACGGGACTTTTAAAACATCCTCTTAGGGAAATGCAAAGGAAATGCAAATCCTGCTCCTCATCCTACGATTCGCTTAGCTT
>JBBQFG010000007.1:0-46714 GCA_038321765.1 Elainellales cyanobacterium | reverse complement strand
CCAAAACCTCCAATAATTCTTGCGATGACCATCGGGGCAAGGATAGTCTTTGCTACAGTGCCCTTTCCAAGAGCCTTTTGAGGAATGCTCAAAGTATCCAGGTGCAAAAGCGAGATCAAATTTAGTCCAAACTAGAGTACTAAGTAGTTCGACCTAAATAAAAACAAGCTTCTAAAAGTCTGCACCGCCCGCGCAGCGGGCGGTGCAGACTTTTAGGGTTTTATGTTTAATTACGCCTACCGACTTAACAACTAACCCCTAGAAGGAAATAGAGTAATAGATTACACATAGAATTGGCGGTAAGATTAGGCGAGAATTTATCTCCAGTTTCTCTAAGGCGATGTGAAAGATATCGTGAGAGATGAGTAACAGCGAGGGGCGACTATGACGCAAGTTGTCGGGCGGATGCAGTGGTTGCAGGCGAACACCCTGCTAGGAGAGCTATCGACAGATGTGTTGGAGGCGATCGCCACCCAAATTAACGTTGAGCAAATTGCAGAAAATCGCCGCTTAGTCCTCGAAGATACGCCCCCAACAGCACTGTACATTTTGAGATCGGGACGATTAGAAAGCTATCGCACTAATCCTGATCGGCTTGCCTCTGTCGTGAGTTTATTGCCTGGGTCGGTGCTGCATCTGAAGCAATTGTTGCTCGATCGGCCTGCCGACCAGACCGTGATTACACTCAGCGATTGCGAGATCTGGGCAATTCCTCGTGAGGCATTTGCAGCCCTGGTTGTACAGTATCCTGAGCTAAGCCAGACGGTGTCGCGTCAGTTGGCAACGGAACTAGACGAGATGGCGGCTCAACTGGCCTTTGAACAAGAACGTCAGACAGCACTGCGTCCCTATTTGATGCCTAAGGTACAACGGGGCATTATTGGCTCTAGTCGGTATGCCGTACGGCTGCGGCAAGAGATTCGAAAAGCAGCGGGGATGGGCGCAACGGCCATTGATGATCGCCGCCCCGTTCTGATTTTTGGGGAACCCGGTTTAAATAAAGACAATGCGGCAGCGCTAATCCATTTTGGCAGTCGCGATCGCAAACAGCCGTTAATTAAACTCAACTGCGAAACCCTCCAGCCCAACGGGGCAGACCTATTTGGTCGAGCAGGCGGCAAAGCAGGCTTGCTCGACTGGTTGGGCAACGGCACCCTCCTGCTCAACAATGTTCAAGATTTTCCCAAGGAGCTAAAACCTCGGCTGATCCGCCTGCTTGAAACGGGCGACTTTACCCCTGTCAGCCGAGAGGGAGAACCCGATCCGCTGACGCGCCACTCCGCTGCTCGCATCATTCTGACCTCAGAAAAAGTTTTGCCTGATTTAGATCGCAAGAATCTGATTGGGTATTCCATCAAGGTGCCACCCCTACGGATTCGTAAGGCCGACATCAACGCTCAAGTCACTTATTACATTAATCTTTATTGCAAGTCGAAAGGGCTACCCCGTCCTGAAATTTCGCCCGAAGCCCTACGTCGGTTGCAGGGTTATGACTTTCCAGGTAACTTAGCCGAGTTGGAGAGTCTAGTCGATCGCGCCCTGATTCAATCCAGTGGTGCGTCGGTGCTGACGGAAGAAGTATTTTGGGCAGTGGGCAGCAAAGCTCGCCGCCTGCGGCTTAATTTGCTCAATACCTATCCAGCCCTGCGGCAGTTTCTCCGCAGTTCCTGGTGGCCTGATCGGATTAATTACGGCCTAACGCTGTGGGTATTTCCACTGGTCGTAGCACTGCTATTGTTTGGGCCTCAAAGCCGCGATCGCAATATTGCCCTCAATTTATTTTGGGCGTGGTGGTGGCCGCTAAGCCTGATTGCATTTCCGTTTGTGGGGCGATCGTGGTGCGCCGTTTGCCCCTTTATGATCTATGGCGAAATCACTCAAACGCTATCGCTCAAGCTATTTCCACGCCAGTTATTACCCTGGTCGCGACCTGAGGCAGAGAAATGGGGCGGCTGGTTTTTGTTTGGCCTATTTGCTCTAATCCTGCTATGGGAAGAATTGTGGAACCTGGAGAACACAGCCTACCTTTCGGGCTGTTTATTGCTGCTGATTACCGCAGGTGCAATGATTTTTTCGGCATTGTTTGAACGGCGGCTGTGGTGTCGCTACCTTTGCCCAATTGGCGGCATGAACGGCATGTTTGCCAAACTGTCGATGATCGAGCTGCGGGCACAACAGGGGATTTGTTCTGCAAGCTGCACCACTTACCAGTGTTACAAAGGTGGCCCTCAAAAAGGGGAAGGTATGGAAACAGAGGGCTGTCCCGTTTACTCACATCCGGCTCAACTGCAAGACAACCGCGACTGTGTGTTGTGTATGACGTGCCTAAAGGCGTGCCCCCATCGCTCAGTTGAGCTAAACCTGCGACTTCCCGGCAGTGAATTGTGGACAACTCATAAAGCCACTGCGTATGAGGTATGCCTGTTATTTTTACTATTCGGGGCAGTATTTTTGCATCGGCTACCCGAAATTGGTGCCGTGTTGGGAATTTCAGCAGCTAGTATTCCGACGGATGTCATGAGTCCAGCGCTGGGGGTGTGGGGTCATGCGATCGCCTCCTTATTGGTATTACTCCTGCCGGGGGCGATCGCCCTCTTGGCTCACTTGATAGTGCGATTCCAGAATCGGTCTAGCAAGCCTAAGCCCTTTGTAGAACTTGCGTATGGGTATTTACCGCTGGTGCTGGGCGGAAACTTGGCACATTTTCTACGACTGGGATTAACCGAAGCAGGACGAGTTGTCCCCGTCTCGCTAGCAACATTTGGCTACAGCGGCGTAGGAATGCCCGTGGCGATCGCCCATCCTGCGGTTGTAGCATTTCTCCAAGCTATAACGTTGATAACAACCACTGCCCTCAGTATTTTCCTGACCCAAAAGATTGCGCGACAGCCCTTGCGTAAGTTGCTCCCTCAGCATTTAGCGACCGTGGCGATCGCCACGTTAATGTGGCAAGTCATCGTCGGGTTCTAAACCTTAAAGGGCTATTCGACTACAGACAAAAGGCACCTGCCTAGGCCAGGTGCCTTTTGTCTGTAGTGGCTCTATTCGGCTATAGAGGGTCTAAGGACGTTGATTGTGGACGCGTCGCCAACAACTTCCAAAAACAAACAGAGGCGGTTTCAAGCAGCTTTAATCAGCAATCTTGACTAGACCCATTTGCAGGCGATCGAGCACGCCTCTAATTTGGCTCATGTCTTCTGGGTCAAGGTACATATCCGAAACCATGACCCGGTGTAGTGCCCTCTCATCGTTGCGAGTAATTTTGCCCGTCGCAAAGATGCGGGTAGCAACGTCGCGTATTTCCGATTCGTGAGAGAAGGAGGTTGGTGTCTTCATAGAACCTTAACCGAATGTACTACTAACAGCATCCCAGACTAATCACATGCTGTCCTCCTCCGTCTGGTTCATTCTGTTGGGGAGCAATCCGACCCTAAAGATGGAAATGCCGGATCAGAACGGTCGAAGTTCTGCTGCCAAAACGGAGCTAAAACAAGCATCACATTTAGATCCTTGACTAGATCCTTGACACTCGCATGATATTGATTCATGATATCAAGTAAGTTTGATAGCGTTTTTTGATATTAACTATTTTTTTACACCATTCACTCTGCTGTTATCCACTTCCGACTACATCGCTAGTCCCCATGCGATCGCACTTCAAATACGCTGCCTGGTTTGTTGGAAGGCTCGCTACGCAGACTTTCAACAAACTCAGTAATAAATCTAAAACACTACCTCCGCATTCTTAGAGGAGAATCAGCCCATGTTGATTGAAACCGAAACTAAAACTGAGTTGCACGAGTGTCCCAAATGCGGCAAGAAAGCATTAGTTGCACGAGGTGATCGCTTTCAGTGCCTGTGGTGCAACTTTACCCGAGACATTTCTGAACCAGAGCAAGATAGCAATTTTTTGATTGTCATGATTGCTACCATCCTCTTAGTTGCGTTAGCGGTGTCTGTGCCACGTAGACCAGCCTGTGTGAATGGATGGTGCTCGGCTGAAGCATTACATCCTCAGCAACTCAATCTTAGGACTTACGCCGTTGAGTGAATTTGCGGGCGCGGAGCGCCCGCAAATTCACTCAGCTTTCTTGGTTTTTCGTGTCAGGTGCGTAAGTCCTAAATCTGTAATTCAACACTGTTCGAGGCGATCGCCCAACATCACAAGTTACAGCTCATCGATTTTCCACACATATAGCGGTAGCCATGATCAATAGGACGCCTCCCTGTCATTCCCGCGCAGGCGGGAATCCATCTGCTCGACAGGTGCGGGGGTGGATTCCCGTTTCCACGGGAATGACGCTGGCATGTCCTAACCTTCGTGGCGATGGCTATAAGTAGTTCGACCTAAGTAAAAACAAGCTTCTAAAAATCTGTGCCGCCCGCACAGCAGGCGGCACAGACTTTTAGGATTTTATGTTTAATTACGCCCATCTACTTACGTAGTTACCACGGTGCCCACTCAGCCCAATCAAGATTAAAAATAGATGTATTGGGAAAATCAATAGGGTTGCTATTTTTGACCAACAACTGTTGAAGTTTTGCCAGTTGTGGCTCAGGACGGGGCAAGTCATCAACCAGTTGGTAGGGCAATACACCTTCAGCAAGTGCAAACGAGGCAGTCGTGCCCGCTGCCGCGCCCGCCGACCATTCAAACGAATGGACTCGGTAAGCAGCGGCGGCAATGGTACTTGTAGCAATGCTCTTACCCGTAACCAGCAGATTGTCGATTTTCTGGGGAATCATGGCTCGAAGCGGAATTTGCCCTGGATATGCGGCTCCATGTCCCTGTCGGACACCAGGGCGCTCAATATTGCCCGGAGCCTCTGGGGGCGAATTTTTCATACAGGGGTGGAAGTCGATCGCATATTGGGCAATACCCACCGCATCGGGGTAAATAGTAGAACGAGTCCGGCGAACGATTTGGTCAGGCGGAGTGTTATTTGCCACAGCAGAGGTTGTTTCTAGCCCTGCCAAAGCAATCCAGAGGTTTCGATACATCTCTGGAGAGAGATTTTGCCGATAATAGTCGCTGCGAAAATCTGCGCTGGAGATATCGAGTTCATTCACACTGAACCCATTGCGGTAGCCGTAGGCAGGGCGACCAACAATCCGCCGCGCCTCGCGAATGTAGGGGTACTTGGAGAGACCATGTACTGTTCCCATGGGCGACTCCAAACCTGTGAGCAATCGATGATTGGGCGCTGGCTGCTTAACGCCCGCCCCCAGTTGAGAATCGGTAATCCCTTCTACAAACCAGTAGTAGTAACCTAGGGCAAGTTCTTCGCCTGCGCGTAAGGTGTCGGTACGCAAGCCTCCCAGCCAGCCACCGGGGTTGAGCTGTCCTGCACTTTGCAACTGGTCACGGCTATAGATTAGGTTGTCTTGAGCAGTACCCGGTCGATAGTCATTTCCCCAAACCCAATTCTGCATGGAAATGTCTCCAGGCTTAGGTTTAGAAGCACCAAAGACTTTTTCGGTAGAGCGTGGGGTCGGACTCCAAATGCGGCGGTAAGTGAACACCACATCGATATCCGCCAGTCTGGGGTTGGGATCGTAGCCATAATAGGGGGCGTAGCGATCGTAGAAGGATGGTTTTACCTGGGGCTGCGGGTCAGCCGTACGCTCCATCGCAAAGGTGTAGGTAAACCCCTGGGTGCAATAGGGATCGCCTGTGGCGCTGGCAGACGATGGATTGAGTGAAGAACGCGGATCGATTCCCACTCGATAGGGCACGTCAGCGAGGGCGATCAGTTCACCAGTTTCGGTGGCTTCAATGACGTACCAGGGGGCGGGACCTGCCTGCTTTGTGGGTTTGGGAACGAAATGGATAATGTCTTTGCTAAGGCGGTCGGAGTCCTCGTAGCGATAGATGTCCTCAACCACCTGAGAGAGCGGTTCGGTGTTAAGCGGAGGGGTGCTAGGAGCAGCAGCGTGCTGGATGGCGATCGCCCCTGTAATCATTTTGCCATCGGCGCTATACTCCACCTGCTTGATGACTGTAGAAGGAAACCACTTGAGCTTCCCCTTACCCTTGCGCGCCGCATCGTGCAGTTCATCGGCCAAAATATCTTGAGCGTCAGTCGGCAAAAAGCATGACTCGCTAACCCAACAGTCGCCGGGACTGAGCCGACCGTACTTTTGCTGAATGCGATCGCGCAATTCTAAATATCCCTTAGAAAAATAGCGGAGCTGTCGCTGCCGTCTGGCCTCGTCTAGGGCAGAGGTACCTTGAGAGGTGAGCTGCCCTCCTACCCAGTCGGTGAGTTCAGTTAGACAAACCGTTCGACCTGCCAGCAAAGCCTCGTATGCAGCGGCGGTACCTGCCAAACCCGCACCGACAATCAGCAGCTCACATTCCACCTTTTCATCGACAGCGCGGTACTCAATAACCAAAGGACTAGTTTGCAGAGGATTAGTTTGAGCCAAAGCTGGAACCCACGGGGCAGTGGTGGCGATCGTTAAGATGACTGTGAGAATGGATGCAGCAGGGTAGCGAATAGATTTTAAAATCATGCAAAGGAGTAATGAATAATTTGGGTTCAGCGCTTTTGAAACTAACCAGAAGGTAAAAAAATGCCCGTTAACTGGTTCAGTTTAACGGGATATACCAAATATCTAAGAGTCTTCAGCTATACGTTCAGACGAGTCGAGTTCAATCAAGTTCCTGACAAAATCGTACAAGTCAGGTTCCGATCGCCCCTCTAGCTGCTGGTCTTTTAAATCAATTAGACCCTGAGCTAGCTTCCCAGCACGTTTTTTGTAAGTTGCATGAGCCGTCAAAAAGTCTAAAAATACCTCGTGCTCGATTTGGGTACGGCTAGCGTCCTCACTCAGGCTGGTCGAAAACTCCACAGCCTCTGCATCAAACTTCAGCAGAAAAATTAGCGCCCCACTCAGCGCTTGAAGCTGCTGCTGGAGCTGACGGATATCCAAATCGAGCCGATCAAACCCGACACTTCCCTCTAGCCGCAGTTCCACAATTGGCTGATCTGAAGGGTGTATCTTACCAGAGTCAATCGCATTTTGCAGTGTGGCGATCGCCTCTGTTTCTACGACCTCTAACGTTTCTTGCCCCCGTAGCGTATGGCGCAACCGCACCATCGGACGCTGGTAGTAATCTTGCTTTAACTCCGCTCGCAAAACCGCCTCATCGAGTTCAACCAGATAGACACCGCGAGCAAAATTAGATTCCTCGACACTATTAGCCTCTACCGAACCAGGATTAAAAATCCAGCCTTCCAACTCATAATTTTTGTGGATATGCCCTAGAGCCAAGTAGTCTACCCCTACGTCTTTTAGGGGCAAAAGGTCAGCATAGCGCAGCGCCCCTTGATACCGGGCAATTTGCCCCTCTAGACCGTGGTGAAACATCAAAACAGTGCGTCCCGGACTGGGCGGTAGGACTTGGATGGCGGCAGCAATTTGCTCGATCGCCTTCGGAGCAGTCGCGCCATACCAATAAGACCCCAGCACCCGAATTCCACAGGGCAGGTCAATATATCCACCTCGCCGTGTGTCCTCGTTCCACGGTGCATAAAAGGGTTCCCCTGCTGCCAGATCCCCTGGTTCCAATAGCTTCAGCGATCCCCAGTCCGACAGGTAGCGCAACCAGCTCGTTTTGGTGCCATAGGGACGGTTGTCGTGATTGCCTTCAATCGCCAATACCGGAATCCCCACCGCCTGCAAGTCTTGTAAACAAATCTGCGCCTGATTGAGAATGTTGGGCTGAATGTTGCGGTGCTCAAATAAGTCGCCCGCAATTAGGACAAAATCAACCTGGGGGGCGATCGCATGGCGGGTTAACGCATCTCTCAAGGCATAAAAGAAGTCTTGGGTGCGTTCTTTACTGTCGTAGCGATCGAAGCCTAGATGGACATCGGCAACGTGGAGAAATCGAGCCATAAGAGCAGTGAATCTAGAAAACAAAAAAAGTCTAAACCATGAAGCTTGGCTCAGAACCGCCTAGCCCCATGCTTTAGACTTTAACCTTTCTCAACGATTTACGGGTTTTACGAGACTCTCTACCTAACTACCTTGTTAGACCGCAAATTGTTTTCCAGCATTGCCAAGAAACAATTCGCGCAAGAGATACAGTGCTTTACGTGGTTGAAGCCGCCAACTCTTCTAGCCGTTCTTGTTGATCCTGAGAAATACAGGATTGGATGACAGTTTCAATATCTCCTTCTAAAACGGGAGAAAGAGTGAAGTTTTGGCCGAGGCGGTGATCGGTTACTCGATTGTCTTTGTAGTTGTACGTGCGGATCTTTTCAGAACGCTCTCCAGTTCCCACCTGAGACCGTCGCATGGAGGTGACTTCTGCCTGTTGCTCGCGCAGCTTAATCTCGTATAGCTTTGCCCGGAGAATTTGCATGGCGCGCTCTCGGTTCTGGAGCTGCGATCGCTCTTCGGTGCAAAACACCCGAATTCCTGTTGGCTTGTGAATCAGGTCAACGGCTGTTTCTACCTTGTTGACGTTTTGACCACCTGCACCCCCTGATCGAGCAGTTTTTAGCTCAATTTCCTTGGGGTCGATCTCCACTTCTACATCGTCTACCTCTGGCATCACAGCCACCGTAGCGGTAGAGGTGTGAACACGTCCGCCTGCCTCAGTCACGGGCACGCGCTGAACCCGATGCACACCCGCCTCAAATTTGAGCTTGCTGTAAACTTGGTCGCCTTGAATTTCTAGAATGATTTCCTTGAAGCCCCCCATATCGGCTGGAGACTCGCTGACTAGCTTTACACGCCAGTGCTGCACCTCAGCATAACGGGAGTACATCCGCATCAAGTCCCCTGCCCAAATGCTGGCCTCATCGCCTCCCGTTCCAGCACGAATTTCTAACATGATATTTTTATCATCGTTAGGATCACGGGGCAGCAGCATCAGTTTTAGATGGGTTTCAAGCTGGCCAATTTTACTCTCCAGCTCTTGCACCTCTAGCGAAGCCATTTCGCGCATTTCATCGTCGCCCCCTGCCTCTTTCAAAATCTGGCGGGCATCTATCATGTCGTCTTGAGACTTCTTCCACGCCTCGTAGGTGGTGACCGTCTCTTCTAACGACGAGCGCGATTTAGCAATGCGTTGAAACTCAGAGGGATCTTTTGCGACATCTGGATCTGCCAGTCGCCGCGTCAATTCGTGGAATGTTTGCTCAACCGATTTGAGCTTTTCTAACAGGTATGCTTCGGCCATAAAACAGAGCCAATGTAGGAAGGACAGTGGGTCGGGCGCTTAGCCCGGAACTAACCAGTAGACATCTCGCGACTTCTCTGGCTAGCACATTGGAGGTCGCAGAACGCCAACACCACCGTCGCTACTTTTTATCGGCAGGCGCATCTGACTGATCAACCCGAGAGTCGGTCATGCCGTACTTCCGCAAGAACCGCTCAACACGACCTTCGGTATCAATAATCTTTTGAGTGCCCGTATAAAACGGGTGATTGCCAGACCAAACGTCTACGTGAAGCTCAGGCTTAGTAGAACCTACAGTCATCACAACTTCGCCGTTGCAATAGACTTTTGCATCTGGATACCACTTGGGGTGAATATTGGGTTTAGCCATGATTGAAGTGCCAGTTAAAGAGATTTATTCTACTTACTACTTACTAATTTTAGCCAAGCTTGGATGTAGCCAAAAGCAGCTAATGCAGCAAAATACCGATCAGAGCTTGAATGTGAGTGCTCCAAGAGTTAACGCTTGGAATACTGAGGGGCTTTGCGAGCCTTATGTAAGCCGTACTTCTTGCGTTCTACGGAGCGAGGATCACGAGTTAAATACCCTTCTACCTTAAGCGGCTTGCGGTTGTCTGGGTCTAGTTGACACAGAGCACGGGCAACTCCCAACTTGATGGAATCAGCTTGCCCAGTTAAGCCGCCACCGTGGGCGTTGACTAAAACATCGTACTCGTTTTCTAAACCAAGAGTTTCTAGAGGGGCTTTGGCAACCGCTAGATAGCTCGGATTGAACTGCAAGTATAAATCTCCAGGCTTGCCGTTGATCACTAATTTTCCTGTTCCAGGAACTAAGCGCACACGAGCGATCGCCGTTTTCCGACGACCTGTACCCCAATACGTTACCCGACCCGCTTTCTCAGTAGCTTGCATTAATCTTCTCCAGGAATTGTCTTAATCGTTAAAACTTCGGGCTGTTGCGCTTGGTGAGGATGGACAGACCCGGTATAAACCTTTAGCTTAGTGAAAAGCTGGCGACCCAGGCTGTTTTTAGGCAGCATTCCTTTGACAGCTTGTTCAATGATCCGCTCAGGAACACGAGCCTGCAACTTAGCAAAGGTTTCTACCTTCATACCACCGGGGCGACCGGAGTGTCGGCGATAAAGCTTTTGCGATCGCTTTTTACCCGTCACTTCAATTTTTTCAGCGTTGATCACAATGATAAAATCCCCAGTATCCATATGGGGCGTGTACGTAGGCTTACGCTTGCCTCGTAAGACCATGGCAATTTCGGTCGCCAGCCGCCCTAACCGCTGATTGGCAGCATCTACGATGTACCACTTATGGTCTAAATCAGCTTGGGGAGGAAGATAGGTTTTGTTCATGTCAGTTAACCGGATGAATATCTAAGAGAAAATGCGTGAGCAGAACTGAGGCAGTCTATGAAAACAACGAGGGAGTAGAGACTGGTGCCGTTATAGAGCTTGGCCAAGAAAACTGGGGCTGAGTATCAAACCAAATTTCCGATGGAAATGGGAAATCTGGGTAACCTACCCTCAGCAGACATAGCCCTTGCGGGGGAGCTGCATACCGCACCTCGTCCCGTCGCTGGTCTTGCCAGAGTTGGGTAAAGTCGGCAGGCGATCGCACCCCTCGCCCCACATCTACCAACATACCTACCAATAGCCTTACCATTCCATACAAGAAACCACTAGCTTGAATTTCAATTTGCACCAAGGCACCGCGACGTATGCATTCGGCAGCCTGCACTTCTACCCATGAATGGACTCGGCTAGAACCAGCGCGATGAAAAGCAGCTAGGTGATGTCTCCCCAACATCGGTTGCAACGCCGCCTGGATCAGAGACTCGTCTAAAGCAGCAGTGTAATAATGCCAGGTAAATGGACGCACAAACAAATTAGGGCAAGGGTCGGTATAGAGGGTGTAACGATAACGCCGCCAAGATGCAGAAAAGCGAGCGTGCCATGTTCGTTCAACCAACGCCGATGCTCGAATCAACACATCGCCCGACAACCGAGTATTGAGGATATCGCGCCAACGGTGAGGCGGGATCACAGTAGCTGCATCAAAATGAGCGACTTGGGCAGCAGCATGTACGCCAGAGTCCGTCCGTCCTGCCCCATGCAGTGTGACTGAACGATCTAAGACTGAAGCGATCGCCGTCTCAATTTCCTCTTGTACGGTTCTATGCCGAGGTTGACGCTGCCAGCCATGAAAATGAGTGCCCAGGTATTGGATAACCAAGGCAACTCGTTGCACGTCTGTAGAAGCTGAACCAGCGTTGGACAGAGCAGCTAATTTTGGCAGCGTAGCAGTCATGAAAGCAGCAGTAGTCCCTCAGGTAACTCATCCAATTCAGCGAAACCCTAACGGTTACAGCAAATTGATTTCAGAGGCTCTTTGTAAAGAGCGATTAAATCTGACCTTACAAAAAGCACCAAAATCTAGCTGAACTCACAATCCTTCAAGTCAGCTCAATGATCGCCATATCAGCGTTATCGCCTCGACGGCTAATAGTCCGGAGAATCCGAGTATAGCCACCCGCACGGCTACCATATCGTTCTTGCGCCTGCTCAAACAGGGCATGAACCAACTGTTTGTCATAAATGTAGCCCATTGCTTCACGGCGAGCTGTGAGCGAACCATCTTTTGCCAAGGTAATCATTCGGTCTGCTTCAGACCGAACAGCCTTAGCACGCACCTTGGTGGTTGTGATGCGTCCATAGCGAATCAGTTCAGTGGTTAATGCTCTAAGGAGAGCACGGCGCTGGTCAGCAGGCTTTCCAAGTTGTGGAACACGACATCGATGACGCATGAGAGTATCTCAATAACAGTAGAAAAGAATAGAAACAAACAGAAAGGTAAAGAAGATTCGCAGCTAACTTCACCTGCCAACCCTACAGATCTGGTCAGCCAGTTTTGGCCGACTTCTCCTGGGGCAAAGTAATACCCATTCGAACCTGTAGTGCCTCAATTACTTCATACGCAGACTTTGCACCAAAGTTTTTAATTTCCAACAAGTCTTCCTGAGAATAGTCAAGTAGGTCGGAAACTGTATTGATCTGGGCTCGCTTTAGGCAGTTGTAGGCACGTACTGACAGGTTGAGTTCTTCAATAGGAATTTGATTGTGGGGATCTTCTTCCTCTGAAAAGATGCTCTTCATCTCCTCAATGGTTATGTCTTTGAGCGGCATGAACAAATCCACCAAAATATTGGCGGCCTGACTGAGGGCATCTTGAGGAGTCAAGCTTCCGTTCGTCCAAACTTCCATAATCAGACGGTCTTTTTCAATAGAGCCGCCAATGCGAGCATCTTCGACCGTATAGTTTACCTTACGCACGGGCATGAAGATGGCATCAATTTGCAAGAAGTCCAAGGCTGAAGCATCTTCTCGACCTCGGTCAATAGCGCGATAGCCTACCCCTTTCTCAATGCGGAACTCCATTTCTAAGGTGTGACCAGCGGCGACAGTCGCAACGTGTTGGTCTTCGTCGATCGCCTCTACATCTGAAGGCAATTCAAAATGTGCTGCAGTTACTTTTGTGGGCCCCTCTACTCGGAGACGGCCAATTTGAGACTGTGCAGAATAACTCTTGAGCACAACTTCTTTCATGTTCAGGATGATGTCGAGTGCATCTTCCTTAACGCCTGGAACCGTCATAAACTCATGAGTTACTCCGGCAATGCGAACCGCCGTAACTGCTGCACCCTCTAAGTTTGACAACAGTACGCGTCGCAGTGCGTTCCCAACTGTCGTACCCTGCCCTCTTTCTAGAGGCTCCAGCACAAACTTGCTGTACAGGCTCTGATTTTCGCCAATATCTGACTCTACGCACTCAACCTTGAACTGTGCCATAGACCAACCTCCCTTCTCCTTAGTCTCAGAAGGCATTTGCCTTCTGTTAATTTTTTAAGCCACCTTTCTGCCGGAAATCGTCTTGAACGATCGGGTGAGAAACAATTTAGCGCTATCCACTCGCACTATCTTGCCGCTCCACATGCCCTGTCAGTCAAATCGTTCAATCGAGACGGATAACCACCTTGCTGCTATTTAAGCAAGCTTTCCATAGCTAGGATCCGCACAACTGCCGAGAGCCTAGACGCGCCGCCGCTTAGGTGGACGACAACCATTATGAGGAATAGGGGTTACGTCACGGATTAGGGTAATTTCCAATCCCGCACCTTGTAGAGCACGGATTGCAGTTTCTCGTCCAGATCCGGGGCCGCTGACCATCACCTCAAGCTGACGCATACCCTGATCCATAGCTCGTCGTGCTGCATTTTCTGCCGCCGTCTGTGCAGCAAAGGGAGTTCCCTTTTTAGCTCCCTTGAAACCACTAGAACCAGCCGACGCCCAAGAGATGGCTTCTCCACCCCCGTCAGTGATAGTAATAATCGTATTATTGAAGGTTGATTGGATGTGTGCTACGCCGCTGGGTACATTCTTCTTTTGCTTCTTCGCCCCAGTTCGCTTTGTCGGTTGTCGCGCCATGTTTAGTTTTCTCGATTAACTGAACGTTAGATTTAAAGTGTAAAGTCTGCGATCGTCAGGTCTGTGAATAAAGGAAGAGAGCGAAGGGGGCAATGGTCAAACTTTTCAAAGTACGACCCAAATCTGCCCTTACAACGGAAAAGGAAGGTTAGAGCAAGAAGATTAAGAAATAATCGTCCACTATCAGACCCCAACTCTATGCCACCAAAACAATGTGGCCAATCCTTAATAGGCGGTTGCAACAACTCAAATTACTTCTTACCGGGGGCTTTTTTCTTCCCAGCTACCGTACGACGACCTCCCCGGCGGGTACGAGCGTTAGTACGAGTACGCTGCCCTCGGACGGGCAGTCCTAACCGATGACGCCGTCCTCGGTAAGTACCAATGTCCATCAATCGCTTGATGTTCATGGCCTCAAGGCGTCTTAAGTCACCCTCGACTTCCGCCCCAGACTCTACGGCTTCGCGTAATGCTGTGACATCAGCATCTGATAGATCCTTTACACGGATGTCTGGATTGACACCAGAGGCTGTAATAATCTTCTTGGCTCGCGTGAGTCCAATCCCATAAATATAAGTCAGACCAATTTCAACACGTTTATCACGTGGAAGGTCAACTCCGGCAATTCGTGCCACGTTTCACTCTCCAGATACTGCTTTTCGGTTTAACTCTCAATACCAATAGCCTCAAACAGGGCTTAAAAACGATAGTAATCGCTTAGCCCTGCCGCTGCTTATGCTTAGGGTTTGAGCAGATTACCATAACTCGACCACGACGACGAATGACGCGACACTTTTCACAGATTTTTTTGACGGATGCCCGGACTTTCATTGCTGCAACAGCTCTATTACTGACTACAAACCCAGAATCATATCAATCTTTTACTCTAGTTGTCAAACTAAATCTGTAACAATATTTGAAAAACTAAAGGTTGACAAAATCCTTATACCCTTTGCTAAGGACTTATTTCTTATTTCTTATTGCGTAACCGATAAGTGATCCGACCTTTGGTCAGGTCATAGGGTGTTAGCTCAACCTTGACGCGATCGCCCGGTAGAATTTTGATGTAGTTGCGGCGAATCTTGCCTGAGATATGAGCTAGTACATTGAACCCATTATCAAGGTCTACTCGAAACATGGCATTCGGCAAAGACTCTGCTACAGTTCCTTCCATCTCAATTAGATCTTGCTTAGACAATGGGGAATGCCTCCTTAAGGCGATGAGTAAAGGTAACGGAAGCGGCTAAAAAGGTATAAGATTCGGGAGTTTCAAAAACTAGAATTCTTAATAAAATAATGGAACAGGACGTATGACAAGGATTGGAGCAGCGCGCCAGACCACTCACATTTTGACTCCAAGCAAATTCATAATCTTTAACAAAAGCCCGCTCCTCAGTCTAACAAATGTCTTTAGATTCAAGTTAACTTGGCCGGACTGATTAGCGGCAGTTATAGTAAGCTTGAAAAATTACGTTTTCCAGACTGGATTAAATTGCCACACCAAATAGTCACCAGGGTTCAAAACTCAATCAGCCGAAGAATCTCAGCCATCACCTCTTTAACAGACCTATCACCATCAACAGAAAATAGCTGTTGGCGATCGCTGTAGAAGTCAATCAGGGGAGCAGTCTGCTCTCGGTAAACGGTTAAACGATTACGAATTACTGCTTCGTTGTCGTCTTTACGCCCTCGTCCTAGAAGACGAGCTACTAGGGTTTCATCTGACACATCTAGATTGACGACTCGGTCATAGGTTTGGTTAATCGTATCAAGCAATTCATCGAAGAACTTAGCCTGACTAACGTTACGCGGAAAGCCATCTAAGATCCAGCCAATTTGAGTGTCAGGCTGGGTCAACCGATCGCGCACCATACCTAAAATCAATTCATCGGGAACCAATTCTCCCTGATCCATGTACGTTTGAGCCTTTAAGCCCAGATCCGTACAGCCAGAGACGGCTGACCGCAAAATTTCTCCCGTTGAAATATGCGGAATTGAGAGTTCTACAGCTATCATTGCCGCCTGAGTGCCTTTGCCCGCCCCTGGGGGACCTAAAAAAATTAAGCGTGACACTACTGTTTCACCATTCCTTCATAGCGCTGAGAAATAACGTAAGTCTGCACCTGTTTTGCAGTCTCAATTGCAACACCCACCAAAATTAGCAGTGAGGTTGCTCCCAAGCCTTGAAAAGTAGTTACACGAGTAGCACCCTCCACAGCGGCGGGTACAATTGCCACTAGCCCTAAGAAAATGGCTCCTAAGAATGTGAGACGGTTTAGAACACGCTCAATATACTCGCTAGTGGCTTTCCCAGGACGAATACCGGGAATGCTTGCACCCATTTTCTTTAAGTTCTGAGACATATCGACTGGATTGACCACGAGAGAGGCGTAGAAATAGCTAAAGAAAAGAATTAGGACGAGATAAACAAGTACGTATACCCAGGAACCGGGGCGAAGTGAATTTGCCACCTTAAGAGCAATCTCGTTGTTGGCAAAAAACTGGGTTAAGTAAGCAGGTAATGTTAGCACAGCAGATGCAAAAATAATCGGCATCACTCCACCTTGGTTAAGCCGAAGTGGCAAATAACTGCTCTTTTCTTGATAAGTACGACGACCTACCTGACGACGAGCAGAAATAATGGGAATACGTCGCGTACCTTCTTGAACAAAAATGATGCCGACAATCATCACCAAAAATACAGCTAACAGCAGCACTACTCCACCAACAATGCTGCGATCGCCACTTTGAGCCAAATCAAAGGTTTTTCCCAAAGATTGAGGCAGGGTTGAAACAATGCTGACAAAAATTAGAAGCGAAGCTCCATTGCCAATCCCCCGCTCTGTGATTAATTCGCCTACCCACATCACAAACATGGAGCCAGCCGTCAGTGCCAAGACAGTCTGGGCAATAAAGGCAGGCCCTGGAGTTTCAGCAAATTGATTAATAAAGATAGATAGCCCAGTACCCTGCAATATGGCCCAGCCGGCCGCAACATATCGGGTGACCTGAGCAATTTTGCGCCTACCCGCCTCACCCTCCTCTTTTTGTAGCTTTTCTAAGCTAGGGAGAGCGGCTGTCAGAAGCTGCAAGATAATGGATGCATTGATATATGGCAAAATTCCCAAAGCAAAGATGCCTAGGGTTGAAAGTCCACGACCGGTAAATGTGTCCAGGAAACCGATAATTCCCGCTAGCACCCCACTTTGGGTTGCGGCTTGAAAGGCTACCCGATCAATGCCGGGAATCGGAATGTGTACCCCCAGGCGAACTAGAAGCAGCATTCCAATGGTGACAAGCAGCCGCCCTCGTAATCCGGCTGCCTGAGCCATCTGCACAAAGGTTTCTTGGGCAGTCGGAGTCTTGTCTCGAACCATAATGAAGATACCTCTAACTGCATAGGTGATCACATAAACGGCAGTCCCTCATTGCTAACCGCTCTACCCTTTCAGGCAGGGTTAACCCCCGGCGAGTTGTGCCTATCTCAATTAATCTAACAGTTTGCAGCTACCCCCAGCCGCTTCAATCTTGCTGCGGGCACCGGCTGTAAAAGCTGACGCATTCACTTGAAGGGCGACTTCAATCTCGCCATCGCCCAAAACTTTAAGCGGACCATCGTTTGTTGTAACAATACCCGCTTCCAAGAGCGACTCTAGAGACACCTCGGTTCCCTTAGGGAGGGAGGCTAGGTCGTCTACATTAATGACGGTGTAGTCCACCCGGTTGAGTACTGTAAAGTGCTTTAACTTCGGGATACGCCGATACAGTGGCATTTGCCCTCCTTCAAAGCCAGGGCGAGTACCACTCCCAGAACGGGACTTTTGACCCCGCATTCCAAAGCCACAGCTAGCGCCTTGGCCAGCCGCAATACCGCGACCAACTCGACGTCGGCGTTTCTGGGAACCTGATTTGGGCAATGCGTCTGCAAGTCTCATAATTAAATTGGGAGTAAGGTTTTACGAGTAAAGTCTTTCGATGGGAACGCCCCGCTCTTCAGCAACTTCGGAGAAGGTACGCAAAGATGCTAGCGCATTAGCAGCAGCTCTTGCGTTGTTTAGAGGGTTTCCGGAACCTAGCTGCTTTGCCAGAATATTTTTCACTCCTGCCAGCTCTAATACGGTTCGAACGGCACCCCCAGCAATTACACCTGTACCGGGTGCTGCAGGCCGCATCATTACCTTGGCACCACCACCGTCTCCGTTAGCAGGGTGAGGAATCGAATTGGATTTGGTCAGAGGTACTTCAATCAGGTGCTTTTTGCCATCTGCGACACCCTTTTTAACAGCACCAATCACATCTGCTGCCTTACCAACTCCAACCCCCACTTGCCCTCGCTCATTGCCCACAACTACAATGGCACGAAAGCTCAATTTTTTTCCGCCTTTGACCACCTTGGTGACACGACGAATTTGAACTACCCGCTCTTGCCAGTCAGTTTCTTTCTCTTTTGTGCGATTGTTTTTACGACTTTTCGCCATGGTTAAATCCTTGATGTGGGTCGACGGGAAATAGGAATTATGTGGGTTGACAAGTTAGAACAGACAGAACAGACAGAACCAAATCTAGAATTGAAGACCATTTTCACGAGCAGCATCTGCCAGCGCCTTGACACGGCCATGATAAAGATTGCCACCGCGGTCGAAAACAACTTGAGTAATACCTTTTTCGAGCGATCGCTGTGCGATTAGCTTGCCTACCTCGGTGGAAGCATCACGGTTAGAACCAGACTCTAGCGTAGTTCTTAGGGCTGGCTCCAATGTAGACGCAGACACCAGCGTCTGATGCTGAGTATCATCAATTACTTGAACATAGATATGATGATTAGAACGGAAAACCGCTAGCCGAGGACGATCGGGTGTTCCCGATATAGCTCGACGAATACGTCCGTGTCGACGGTGGGTTGATTCTTTGCGCGTTAGTTTCATCTCTATTTCTTCCCTGTCTTACCAGCCTTACGTCTGACCAACTCCCCAGAATATCGAATCCCTTTCCCTTTATAAGGTTCAGGTGGACGAACTGCTCGAATCTGAGCTGCAATATTGCCAACAATCTCCTTGTCGATGCCCGTTACAGTAATATTGGTATTTCCTTCAACGACAAATTGAATACCTTCTGGTGGCTCAATCAGAACGGGGTGGCTATACCCAACTACTAGGTTCAGATTCCGACCTTGAGCCTGGGCACGATAGCCTACGCCCTGGATCTCTAACTTACGCTGAAAACCTTGGGAAACCCCTTCAACCATGTTAGCGACGAGGGTTCGACACAACCCATGACGCTGTCGAGCGGCACGAGATTCATTACGCCGATTGACGACGAGAGTCTCTCCTTCCCGAAGAACTTCAACCTCTGGAGGAAGTGTACGAGAAAGTTCACCCTTTGGCCCCTTGACTGCAACGTGCTGTTCCGCAATCGTGATGGTGACTTTCTGAGGAATACTAATGGGGCGCTTACCGATGCGAGACATGACAAATCACTCCTGGACAATTTGCGTGAGCCGTTAATCCTTCACGACTGGTTAATGTTGCCAACCACTCAGCTAAGCCATCACGGGCACTGGCGCGAGCGCTTGAATCGAATTTACCAGATGTAGCAGAGCACCTCGCCCCCTACGCCTTGACGACGAGCGTCCCGATCGGTCATGATGCCGCTGGAAGTTGAAATGATGGCTATTCCGATGCCACCAAGAACTTTAGGAAGCTCCCTGCAGTTTGAGTAAACTCGTAGGCCGGGTTTGCTCACCCGCTGCAGCGCATTGATAATAGGTCTACGATTTTTACCCTTGTATTTCAGGGAAATTACTAAACTCTTCTGAATTCCCTCGCCAGCCTCGGAAAATTCAGTAATGAAGCCTTCCTCCTGAAGAACTTTCGCAATGCTACGCGTCACCTTAGTAGATGGAACTTCCGTGGTCTGATGTCTCGCCAGGGTTGCATTGCGAATGCGTGTCAGCATGTCTGCAATAGTGTCGTTTACCGCCATAGTTTCCTCTTTGTCAAACTGCCTCAGTTATCTCGGAAGGGCATTCCCATCTCTTTTAAAAGGGCACGCCCTTCCTCATCTGTGGTTGCAGTCGTGATGATTGAAATATCCATGCCTCGAACTTGATCAATTCTGTCGTATTCGATTTCAGGAAAGATCAACTGTTCCCGCAATCCCAACGTATAGTTACCCCGACCATCAAAGCTCTTAGGGCTAATACCTCGAAAATCTCGAATTCGAGGTAGGGTTAGGTTAATCAATCGATCCAGAAACGCATACATGCGATCGGAGCGCAACGTTACCACGATACCGACTGGCA
This sequence comes from Elainellales cyanobacterium, assembly GCA_038321765.1. Classification (GTDB taxonomy): domain Bacteria; phylum Cyanobacteriota; class Cyanobacteriia; order Elainellales; family Elainellaceae; genus CASBQJ01. The sequence goes on along the minus strand of JBBQFG010000007.1, from coordinate 26,724 downwards.
TACCCTTACGGATTTTAAAGCCCGCGATCGCCTTTTTTGCTCGCGTAACCACTGGCTTTTGACCGGCAACCGTAGCAATTTCAGCAAGAGAGGCTTCCAGCGCTTTCGCATTTTGAGCCGCTTCTCCCATGCCTCGGTTAATGGTTACCTTAATAACCTTGGGCACTTGGTGAATATTAGTGTATTGAAATTGCTCCATCAACTTAGGAACAATCGTTTCTTGATATTTGACCTTGAACTGATTAGCCATTCTGAGTTTCCCAAATTTTCCTGGACTTGGTCAGGAACTATAGAGCACTAACGACATGAATTAAGAACCAAAAAAATCAATTCTTAGACTTACCCTACTGATTTCAGACTCTGCCTACTAATCAATGATTTCTCCCGTTTTTTTCAACATTCGCACTTTACGCTGGTCGGCATTGAACGTATAAGCAATTCGGCTTGCCACTTTTTGCTTAACAGAGTAAAGCATGACGTTAGAACTATGAATAGGAGCCTCCGAAGTCTGGATTTGCCCTGATTCACCCTCCTGCTGTGGCTTTATGTGCTTGGTGCGAACGTTAACGCCTTTAACAAGAACCTTACTAGTTTCTGGAAAAGTCATCAGAACTTCGCCCACTGTACCCTTGTCATGGCCAGAGACCACTTGAACGGTGTCTCCTTTTTTGACATGCATTTTGTAACGAACTTTACCCATCACAGCACCTCCGGTGCCAACGAGACAATCTTGGTGAAGTTTTTGTCGCGTAGTTCGCGAGCAACTGGCCCAAACACCCGGGTTCCCCGAGGATTTCCATCTGCGTTGATAATGACAGCGGCATTATCGTCAAAGCGAATACTCATGCCACTTTCCCGACGCAATCCCTTCTTGGTTCGAACCACCACCGCTCGAACCACATCAGACTTTTTGACAGCCATGTTAGGAATGGCATCTTTGACTACGGCAACAATCACATCGCCTACGCCGGCATAGCGCTTTCTACCACCCAGCACTCGAATGCACATTAGCTTACGAGCACCACTATTGTCGGCGACATTGAGGTAGGTTTCTTGCTGGATCATACTATCGTCTCCTCTCCCTCAATAATTAAGCATTAGAGCTGTGGGTGAGAATATCAACTACCTTCCACCGCTTGGTGCGACTTAGGGGTCGAGTTTCTTGAATCCGAACGCGATCGCCCGTCTTGCACTTATTCTCTTCATCGTGCACCTTGTATCGCTTGGTTCTCACCATGATCTTGCGATATTTGGGATGGGGAGCGCGGTTCTCCACCGCTACCACAACCGTTTTTTCCATCTTGTCACTAACGACAACACCAACCCGTTCCTTAACTGCCATAACTCCTTACTCCTTGTCTGCGACGGACATCGTTTTCGCAGTTAGTTGCCGCTCTCTCTCAACTGTCATCAATTGAGCTAAGCGATGGCGAGCGTGTCCAAACTGATGAGACTTTTCCAACTGTCGTGTAGCTTTTTGAAATCGCAGATCAAATAACTGTTTCTTCGTGACAGCAATTTGTTCATCAAGCTCTTGATCGCTTAGATCCCTAACATCTGAAATCTTAGGAAAGGCCATAGTTAGAACTCCTCAGCTTCACGAGCAATAAACTTAGTTTTAATTGGCAGCTTGTGCGATGCCAACCGCATTGCCTCCCGAGCAGTCGCCTCAGGAACTCCAGCGATTTCAAACAGTACTCGACCAGGCTTGACAACTGCCACCCAGAACTCCGGGTTTCCTTTACCAGAACCCATCCGAGTTTCTGCAGCACGTTGAGTAACAGGCTTATCGGGAAAAATGCGAATCCAGATCTTCCCACCACGACGAATATAACGAGTCATCGCACGACGACTTGCTTCAATCTGTCGAGATGTAATCCAACAGGGTTCAATGGCTTGCAGAGCAAAATCACCAAAATTTAGATCACTACCTCGGGTGGCCAGACCCTTCATGCGCCCACGCTGCTGCTTACGAAACTTGGTTCTTCTAGGACTTAACATAGTAGCTTCATACCTTAGTTGGAGTGAGGGGCTAGGGGGACAGGAACTAGGGTCTAAGAGTTCATTAGAAGCAACCTACTTCCTAAATCATCCATCACCCTTCACACATCACCCTTCATTCGAACGATCTTCAAATTGACGACGCTGCTGACGACGACGGGGTGGAACATTAGAAGTTGCGGATGCAACGTCTTCCTGGCCCGGAATAATTTCACCTTTGAAAATCCAGGTTTTAATTCCTAAAATGCCGTAAATTGTTTGAGCTGTGGTGTAAGCGTAGTCAATATCAGCTCTTAGCGTGTGAAGTGGCACCTTACCTTCTCGGGTAGATTCGGTACGCGCGATCTCTGCCCCGTTCAAGCGACCACTTACTTGAATCTTAATGCCCTGCACCCCGGCACGTTGAGCACGCTGAATAGCCTGCCGCACGACTCGACGGAATGAAACCCGGCGCTCAAGCTGCTGTTGAACATACTCAGCAATTAAGGCAGCGTCTGCATCTACACGAGCTATTTCAACAACGTTGATCCGAATCTGGCGACTGTCGTCTCCCAGTTCTTTTTGCAGCCCTTCACGCAGCTTTTCAATTCCAGCACCACCACGACCAACTACCACACCAGGGCGAGCTGTGAAAACCTGCAGATCAATCTGATCAGCTTTCCGCTCAACTCGTACCTGAGAGATTCCTGCACTGTTGAGTTCCTTGGCAACATACTTACGAATCTTGTGGTCTTCTTGTAAGAGCTTTGGGTAGCGACTAGAGTCAGCAAACCACAAAGAGCGATGCTCTTGGGTAATGCCAAGTCGGAAACCAATTGGATGAATCTTCTGTCCCACGATGCGTCCTCTAAACTGAAGGCGATGGATGGTCAATAAACGTGATCTTTAAAACTAGCTAATGAGAGGTTATCAATACCTAGCTACTCACTGTCTTCACCAGGAGCGACCGCAATAGTAATATGGCAAGTTGGCTTGCGAATCTGGTATGCCCGACCTTGGGCGCGGGGACGAAAACGCTTCAGAACTGGGCCTTGATCAGCGTATGCCCGACTGACTACCAGTCCCGAAGGAGTGTAACCCTCGTTGTGCTCAGCATTTGCCACAGCAGAACGTAATACCTTCAGCACTGGGTCGCAGGCTCGATAGGGCATAAATTCCAGGATAATTAGTGCCTCTCGGTAGGAGCGTCCCCGAATCTGGTCTAACACGCGACGCACCTTATGGGGCGACATTCGAATATAGCGGGCGACGGCTTGAACTTCTGCTGTGGTGGTGACTGGCATAATCTTTCCTCTCGTGCAAACTAGGACATCGATATCCAATCGTTCGCGGTTCTGTTCTTATCGACGAGCTTTTTTATCACTTTTGGCATGTCCCCGAAAGGTTCGGGTAGGCGCAAATTCCCCTAACTTATGGCCAACCATTTGTTCTGTCACGTAAACAGGCACATGCTGACGGCCATTATGAACGGCGATCGTATGCCCAATCATTTGAGGAAGGATAGTAGAAGCGCGAGACCAGGTTTTGATGACCTGCTTATCGCCCTTCACATTCAAAACCTCAATTTTCTTGAGCAGGTGATCAGCCACGAACGGGCCTTTCTTTAGTGAGCGAGACATAATCTTTACCTACCCTCTAGGATTCCCGACCACCACGACCGCGCTTTGAGGTGCGACGTCGACGGCGAACAATTAGCGCACTGCTAGCTTTCTTCTTCTTTCGCGTTTTGGCTCCCAAGGTTGGCTTACCCCAAGGCGTAACAGGGCCGGAGCGACCAATCGGGGCACGCCCCTCACCTCCACCATGAGGGTGATCAACCGGGTTCATCACACTACCTCGCACCTGTGGACGACGACCGTCCCAACGCTTACGACCTGCCTTACCCAAGCTGACATTGCGAACATCAGCGTTGCCCACTTGGCCTATAGTCGCGTAGCATTCTCGTCTAATCAGACGAACCTCAGTAGACGGAAGACGGAGTGTTACAAAGTTACCTTCTTTTGCGACGAGCTGGGCTGAAGCACCAGCGGCTCGAACAATTTGCCCACCTCGGCCAGGTGTTAGCTCCACGTTGTGAACCGTAGTACCCAATGGCATATTGCCCAACGGCATCGCATTCCCGACTTCAAACGGAACGTTAGAGCCCGCTACAACCGTAGACCCTACAGCCAAACCAGCAGGATGAAGAATATATCGCTTCTCACCATCTTGGTAGTAAAGAAGGGCGATACGGGCATTACGGTTAGGGTCGTACTCAACCGAAGCCACCTTAGCAGGGGTGTTACGTTTGTCACGCCGGAAATCGATTACACGATAAAGACGCTTGTGACCACCACCTCGGTGCCGGCAAGTAATTACACCTCGATTGTTTCGTCCTTTTGGGCGATGGACTGAATAAGTTAGTGATTTCTCTGGTTCGCCACGAGTAACCTCTATAAAATCAGAAACCGATCGCTCGCGGGTTCCGGGGGTGTAAGGGCGATATATACGAATACCCATAGCTCAGACTCTTAGAAGAACGGGACGCTAAACCTTGGACATTAGACCGTGTACTGCGAGACTAATCTTAAGAGAACAGACTGAACTTAGGTTCAGACTTCGGGAAAGAGAGTAATTGAATCGCCAGGTGCTAGCTTAACAATCGCACGCTTATATCGAGGCTTATGGCCAGCAAACTTGCCAACTCGCTTTTCTTTGGCTGGAGGGTTACTAGTATTTACGCTAATAACCTTGACCTCAAACAAACTCTCAATGGCTGCCTTGATATCTGGCTTGGCAGCCTTAGTAGAGACTTCAAAAATATACTGATTGTCTTCCAACAGCTGAGTCGCCTTCTCGGTCACCAAAGGACGGCGGATCAGATCTGGTAATTCACGCACATCAAATTTAGTCACCGTATACCTCTTGTACCTTTTCAATAGCTGATGCAGTAGCCACGATTTTGTCGGCAGCCAGCAAGTCATGAATGTTCAAGTTGCTAGCGGAGATCATTCGTAATGTACCAATGTTGCGAGCAGACAAGTAAACCGTGTCGTTGCGCTCAGAGACAATTAAAAGTACTTTGGCTTCAGTGTCAACTCCCCAGCGAGTTAGAGCGTGGACAAGCTCCCTCGTTTTGGGACGAGAAAATTGCTCAGTGAAATCTTCTACCACAATCAGATCTTCAGTGCGACTCTGAAAAGCAGTGCGAAGAGCAAGTCTTCGCTCCTTGCGGTTCATTTTGACGGAATAATCTCTTGGTTTAGGCCCAAAAATCACACCACCACCGCGCCACAAAGGAGACCGATTAGAACCGGCGCGGGCTCGACCCGTCCCCTTTTGACGCCAAGGCTTCCGTCCACCACCCCTAACCTCAGAACGGGTTTTTGTAGAGGATGTCCCTTGACGAGCGTTATTCATCTGCCGAATTAAGGCGCGATGAACAATGTGAGCAGCGTTCTCTTCTTTAGCAACCCGCAAGTCCAATGAAGCAGTTCCAGCTTCATCCCCTTGCCAATTTTTGATAACACATTCAACCATCAGTTTTCTCCATAAAGAGGGGCTAGGTTTCAGCTTGAATCTTCAGATTCCTATGTCCCTACTTCGCTTTCCCAACCAACTTGGCAGGCACAATATTGATCAGCGCGCCCGGCTTTCCAGGAACAGCGCCTCTGATCAAGATTAGGTTGCGATCGCCATCAACCCTTACGACCGTAAGCTTACGGATTGTCACCTGAGAACCACCCAAGCGACCTGCCATTCTCTTACCTGGATAAACTCGACCGGGCGTAGTGCCAGCACCCGTGGAACCGGGCTGCCGATGGTTTTTAGAACCGTGCGCCATTGGACCACGCCTAAAGTTGTGACGCTTTTGATAGCCTGCAAAACCACGACCAATGCTAGTTCCAATAACATCTACCTCTTGTCCAGGGGCAAAGATATCGGCCTTAATTTCCTGCCCTAGCTGATAATCAGTCGGGGTAGAAAGACGATATTCCTTAAGATGCCTTAGGGGTGAAGCCTCAGCTTTTCGTAAATGTCCTAATTCGGGTTGAGTGATTGCCTTCTCGGTAGTCGCACCAAAACCAACCTGAACAGCCGAATAGCCATCTGTTTCAGCGGTCTTGATTTGAGTAACCGTGCAAGGACCCGCCTGTACAACGGTAACAGGAACAGATTTCCCTGCTTCGTCAAAAATCTGGGTCATACCCAGCTTGGTTCCAAGAATTCCAACAGACACGGTCACACGTCTCCCTATTCACACACAACAAAGAAGTCAGAATCTCACCAACTGTTGACACAGATAGATGGAAATTCAGTCGACCTCAATGGACATTTACAGAAACAGCCCTACTCTCACCCTGCATTCACAGCAGATGAACCCTGGGATCTCCGCAATACCTCTCACAGGACATGTTGATAAAAAGCGGTTTCCACCGCTGCCCTGCCTGTATTCGCCAGGACTTGGAAAGTTAGGCTATCCAGTATCCTCTTCAAAAAGCTCTCTTCAACAGCAGGTAGGAAACACTACCGCAAAGTGACGAAAACCCGTTTTTGGCGACGATTCAACAGTATAAACAAATTAGAGAAGATTGTCTAGTAAATTCTTAAGCCGAAGGTTTTGCGTAAACACAGAGCTTCGTTTGCCTAAGATTTACCCTTTGTAAGTGTAGCCTGGTTTAAAGCTAGATTTCTATAAAGTTTCCTTATAAGTAGGTGGGCGTAATTAAACATAAAACCCTAAAAGTCTGCACCGCCTACTGCGCGGGCGGTGCAGACTTTTAGAATCCTGTCTTTATTTAAGTTGAACTACTTAGTGATGCATTAAAGTATGGGAAAAAAGTAGAAATAGATATTAAATACGGAGCACTGAGCCATCGAAACTCTCAGAGGCATCGAAACTCTCAGAGGCATCGAAAATCTCGCCGTGGTAGAGTGCTATATGAATAGCGAGGAATACTAGCGTATGGCATTGATCACTACAGGCAAGCCGTTTATTCGTGATTTGGAACAATTTGGTGCTCTGGGTGTGTACGTTCCGTTGGAGGGAGGGCACGAGGGGCGATATCAGCGGCGTTTGCGTGGGGCAGGCTACACCGTGCTCAATATTACAGTTCGAGGATTGGGAGACTTGTCCTCATACTTGCTCAATGTCCATGGAATTCGTCCGGCTCATTTGGGCAAGAAGAGCACGAAGGAGCGAGAAGGAGCTGTGGGGTATCGGTATTACCTACCTCCGATTGCGACCTATCAGGTAGAGGCCTTACCAGCTAAGTCAAAAGGGCTTGTGATCTGGATGATGGAGGGTCATATACTTGACCCGTCTGAACTAGAGTTTTTAGCTAAACTTCCTCTTGCCAATCCCAAGGTTAAGGTGGTGCTGGAAATGGGAGGCGATCGCAGCTTTACCTGGAAGCCCTTGCAGACTGTTCTAGCTACCGTATGAACTTAAATATTGGCTGAGAAAATTTGGCTGAGAAAACGCTGATATCGCACCCAGGCAGCTTTGATAGCCTCGTGAAGGCTGATTGATCTTGAGATTTATCGCGATTATTATCGAATCGTGGTTCTGGGTAGCTGCCCTCGCCTTAAATCTTGATTTCAAAATGAGCATAGCTGTCCTTACGGATAGCATTTCAAGCGATCCCCAGTTTGTAGTACACTACGGGCATTATTGGTATCTGCCAATTTTGGATTAACCCATTAGCATGTAAGGGTGACTAACTTGTATACCCCCTTACGGTCTCTCAAGGAAGGTAACTGGTTTAAGCTCATCTGCGGAGCGAGCTTTCAGCACCTGCCTGATATCCGAAATTTAACATTAGCTTATACTCTGGCGGGAGCTGACTGTATTGATGTAGCAGCAGACCCGGCAGTTATTGGAGCTGCGCGTAATGGAATGCAAGCGGCTGCGGTGATATTTTCACGGGGTCGAGAACGGGAAGCCGCTGTGCAAGAAATTCCGTGGCTAATGGTAAGCCTTAACGACGGTGAAGATCCGCATTTTCGCAAGGCCGAGTTTAATTCTGACTGCTGTCCACCAGATTGTATGCGTCCCTGCGAAGCAACTTGTCCAGCACAGGCGATCGCCTTCAGCACGGCATCAGGCGGATTTTCGGGCGTTATTGATAGCCGTTGTTATGGCTGTGGTCGCTGCTTGCCACTATGCCCAATCCAGCAAATTTCGACTCGCTCACATACTGCAACTCCTGATACATTGCCCGCCCTGTTGGAATTAGTAGATGCAGTCGAAATCCATACACGGGTAGGTCACTGGCAAGGTTTTAAGCGGTTGTGGTCAGCGATCGCACCTTCCGTTAGAAGTCTTAAACTTATCGCAATCAGCTGTCCCGATGGCGAAGGGTTGATTGACTATCTGCAAACACTGCACAATTACATGTCACCTCTGCCATGCCCTGTGATCTGGCAAACAGATGGGCGACCCATGAGCGGCGATATTGGAGCTGGAACCACTCGGTCAGCGATAAAATTAGGGCAGAAAGTACTAGCAGCAAATTTGCCGGGGTATGTACAACTCGCAGGTGGCACCAATAACTACACCGTGCCAAAGCTGCGAGCCTTAGGATTATTGCAGTGTGAAGACTTAGCTTCTACTCGACATATTGCAGGGGTGGCCTATGGTAGCTACGCTCGGGTTTTGCTTGCGCCTGTGCTTGACCAGCTAGAGCCGACCGAAGATCGCCTTAGTCTGAGTCAATCAGATTTATTTTCCCCAATCACTGAACCGAAGGCAGGGCAGTTTCGAATGACCGACGGAGTCAGAGTCGTGAATCTCGCTGAGTCAAGCTCAATTCATCTAAATTCACTGCATCCAACTTATTTGGAAGCCTTTCCTGATTTGCTAGAGAAAGCTGTGGCGTTAGCGGCCTCTTTGGTGTCTCAATTGAAAGTCCCAAGTGCAGCTCAGATCTCAGCTTCAGCTAAACGTCGAGGCGATCGCCCCACTCCACCTGCTGTTGCATTTCCTTTCTAAACACGAGTCAACCATGAGTCATGCCTCAAGTACTCTATCTTCGATTTCACGTCGATCTCAGATTTCTCCCAAAGCACGTTTTCTAGCCCTGTGCTTTATTTGAGGACTCTACTGGTTACCCCTTTAACAAACTCCCCATGTCATCCAACGGTAACAACTCTACCGATCAGCCCATCTCTGCGGTGCCGGATACGACGCCTTTAAGCATGTCTAAATCGCTACAGATTACAGACGACCTCACCCAGCTATTAGCGATTCTGCCGATCTCGATTCGCGATCGCCTAGAGCAACATCCTCAGCGTAACGTTTTAGTGGAAGTGGTCATGGATTTGGGTCGTCGCCCTGAGGCTCGATTTCCTAACGAAGCCGAATATTTGTCTGACGAACCCGTCTCAAAACCCGATTTGCAATACACCATTGAGCGCGTCGGCATTTTCAGTGGTGACAATCGAGCAGGCATCGAAAAAACCCTCCATCGGATTAGCGCCATGCGTAACCGAAGTGGTGAAATTATTGGTCTTACCTGTCGGGTAGGGCGCGCCGTCTATGGCACGATCGGCATGATTCGCGATTTGGTTGAAACAGGGCGCTCTATTTTGATGTTAGGTCGTCCTGGAGTCGGTAAAACGACCGCCCTGCGAGAAATTGCCCGGGTGTTAGCAGACGAACTAGACAAGCGCGTCGTCATCATTGACACGTCCAACGAAATCGCTGGCGACGGTGATATTCCCCACCCTGCCATCGGACGAGCGCGGCGGATGCAAGTGGCACGCCCCGAAGAACAACACCAAGTCATGATTGAAGCAGTGGAAAACCACATGCCCGAAGTCATCATTATCGATGAAATTGGCACAGAGCTGGAGGCTATGGCTGCCCGGACAATCGCAGAGCGAGGTGTACAGCTAGTCGGCACTGCTCATGGAAACCGGATTGAAAACTTGATGAAGAACCCAACGCTTTCAGACTTGGTAGGTGGCATTCAATCCGTCACCCTAGGCGATGATGAAGCGCGTCGCCGAGGTAGTCAGAAGAGCGTGCTGGAACGCAAAGCTCCTCCCACCTTTGACATTGCCATAGAAATGTTGGAACGGCAAAAGTGGGTAGTGCATGAACAAGTATCAGACACGGTAGATTCTCTCCTACGGGGTCGTCAGCCCAATCCACAAGTGCGAGCAGTAACCAATGATGGCGATGTTCAGATCACTCACGAAGTTCCAGGTGCGCCAATTCCCCCTCATCCTCATCGGACAACCGCCTTTGGGGAGTCTTCGGTTCTGACTGGGCGAGACTCTCGCAGCAGTGGATGGCGCGCTTCAGGACAGATGCCACCCACCTCCAGTTACAGCCGCAATGATTTAGGTCGAAATGATCTGGATATTCGCAATGATTTAGGCAACTTCAATCGAGGCGGGCGTTCTCAAATGAGCAGCCCGCCCAGCGCTGCATCACCTGAGCAGCAGGTGTTTGACCAAATGCTGAATGAGTCACTGGAGCGATCGCTTATGACCCGCGAAGCTGACCCCTTTGGTGAAATGCCTACTGCGGGGCCTAACGGCGAGGATTTGCCAATGCACATCTATCCCTATGCCATTAGCCGCCATCAGGTTGAACAAGTCATCCACACGCTGAATTTACCAATTGTGCTCACAAAAGATCTGGATGGAGCAGATGCGGTATTGGCATTGCGATCGCACATCAAAAATCACTCTAAGCTAAGGCACATCGCCAAAACTCGCCAGTTAGCAATCTATACAGTTAAATCCAATAGCATTCCTCAGATCATCCGTTCTCTTCAGCGAATTTTACACATTGACGACACCGGTTTTGACGAGCCTCTCAATCTAAACCTCTTTTCTCGAAGCGGCGATGAAGATGAAATCGAAGCACTAGAAGAAGCGCGCCTTGCCGTCGAACAGATTGTGATTCCTAAAGGGCAACCTGTGGAACTGCTCCCTAGATCTGCAAAAGTCCGCAAAATGCAGCACGAACTCGTAGAACACTACCACCTTAAGTCTTCTAGCTTCGGTGATGAACCTAATCGCAGACTGAGAATTTACCCAGCATAAGGAGGCGTTTCATCGGTAGCAGAGCTATAGGAAGGAGAAATAAGCTAACGCACCCTTTCCAAGACGTTAGGGAAAATTAACATACCCAAAAGAAAAACCTAACAGGTACACAGGGCTTTGCACTTATAGCGGTAGCCATGATCAATAGGACGCCTCCCTGTCATTCCCGCGTAGTCGGGAATCCATCTGCTCGATAGGTGCCAGCGTCATTCCCGCCTGCGCGGGAATGACGCTGGCATGTCCTAAGCTTTATGACTATGGCTATAAATAAAAACAAGTTTTTGATGAAGAGCAGCGCTCAGCACGGCTTCTCATCAAAGATTTTTATCTCATGCACTTGAAAAGTACTATGTCCAACGAGACTGGTTCAAGCGGGTTGAGGCGCTTCTTACTATCTCATGAGTATTACTCGCCGGGTTCTCCGTTCTCTAGTAGTGTTTCCAGTAGCCTTAGTTCATCTGCTGCATCATCCTGCTCGCCTCCAGCTCTCATTTGAGAAAAAATGCGGTAAGTGCCAAATTCTGAAGATCTTTGCAACTCTATTTGCGCTGAAGTTTCTCCTCGCATATCAACCAAATTAAATTCAACGTTTTCAGCATAAATCGCCATTGTAATATCAAAAATTTCGAAGAAGTTGATTACCCAGCGACAGTCTTCTTCGAGGTAGTTTTTGTAATATTGCACTAGGTTTGCAATTCGGGATTCTAAATGAGTGCGGGCATGCCTGCATATTAGAACAATTTTTAACAGAACAACGACCAGGGTCAGAGGGTTGCCTTGTGAAAGCAATTGTACAAAAAGAGAAGATGGCTCTTGATGGTTTTCGGTGGTTAAGTATTCGATCACTCGATTGCATGTTCGTAACAACAATGCATCATCAATTTGCTTATCGTGATGATTGGTATAAAGAGCTTCTAACTTTTCGAAAAGCTGCTTTTTGAGCGCTTTTGCAAAATCATGGCTCTCTAACGAAAAAATTAGGTATCGCTGTAGACTAAGCTTAAACTCCAGATAGGTAAGGCTCTTAGTTTGGCTGAGAAAAATATGAGCCAAGTTAGCATGGCTAAACTTACCTCGCCTAACTACAATCATCTTGACCAAGTGCAGAATTTCATCACCCATTCCTGTTGGATTTTTGGGTGATTTTTTTTCGGACTCTGCTCCATTTATAACTGAACTGTTACTTTGGGAGCGAGCCGTATACATAGCGAGGTCAAACTTGAACCGCTCTTTCAGTTGCTTGGACAACGCTCGAGCGGCATGACGCTGTTCTACAGGATTGTTTAAGTCAATATATTGAGGAACTAACAAGTAAGACGTATAGCGCTCTGACCAGTGCCGATGCCCCTGGTCATCATACTTAGACGCAAACAACTTAAGCTGTTCAAAATCGCTGCTCTCAACAAAGGCTTTTAGCCAACTTCTAAGTCGCCGCAAAGTTGGCGACATTGTTGGCTTGTCCAAAATAGGGTCATTGAAGGTTTGAATCAGCTCCTGAATTGTTTTGTGGCTTCTGGTAATATCCCAATTATTAATTAAGATATAGCAGGATCGCTTTAGTGTATTTCTAAACTCGATCTCTTGATTGGAAAAAACAATCTCATACAACGATGGCAAGATATGAGAGCTTATGGTGTTTACATGATGAATAAACAGATGACTAAACTCGGCCAGAACTTCTTCAGGAGACCACAGTTTGACAATCTCAAGTAGATAGTTGTAAATCGTTTCTTGAGCCTTTGGAATGTCTCTTTGAAACCGATTAGCCTGACCGTTTTGCGGTGGATAACCCTCTTGCAATTTATCCAAAACCATCGTGATACTCAACGACAACAGGAACTTTAACGCAAATACTAGACGCAAACAGAGCGGTAGGTGACGATTCTAAGCTGACTACTGAGAGAGTGTGGATCTATATTTCTTGATTGGCTACTTCGATCGCCTACATTTAAAGCTGCCATTAATTAACCCCTTTGGCGTAGCTTTGAATCTGTTTAGATAGGTTTGCTCAATTGTGAGAGAAATAAAGCTTAGTCTGATTAAAGTAAATTGGCTATCTACTTGTAGACAGAATTGCCTTAAACAGAATCGTTCGGCTAACTTATCGTTAAAGAGGCTATTGAAAGCTAGATTGTGAATCAACAGATTAGCAGGCTAGCGCTTTTCAATCAGAGACTCTGAGTGATGATGTTTATCAGAGGAAGCCTGCTCGTTGCTAGTATTCGAAAGAGTATGCTGTACTTCTACAAAATACTTTTACTCTTTTTCGGACATTTGTTGAAAGAACGTGTGAGTTTGAACGGGAAAAGCAGTCTAGGTTCTCCAGAACTTGGTAGTCCTAAATTGGTAATGATTTTTTGAAGCGCGGGCTTTGCCCGCGCTTCAAAAAATCATTACATCAGTACCACTACCCAGAACTTAAACGCTGTTACGGTTATTTAACTCAGGGTGGATTTAGATAATATTACGACGGGTTGGACGTAGTCTTTTGGTCTGCTCCTTTTATTTTTAGGATGCCCATATATAAGCAGCTCAAAACCTCTTGCAAGTAAAGAAGACTGATGCCCCTCTAAAACATCTCCCGCTAGAACGTCTGATAGTAAGCATCTTTTTCAGGAAGGGCCAGTTGAAAGGGTCTGTTATGAAAAGCCGCCCGACTGAGCACTGGTGCCCCACCCTATTTCCTGTCTTAACAACAGATTGTTCAAGCTTTGTATCGGGCGGTTTCTATCGTAGATGGTAGGATTTGCAACTAATCGACTTGATACTCAATCGTTAAGCCTGACTTTTTAAGCCGATATCAGGTTCTAAGGAGAGCGTTGTAGGCGTAGCATAGAATCTTTGAGGACGTGAATGGCACCTCAGCGGATTTGGCAAGCTTACAGGGCGATCGCCAGAAGTTTCTAGATGAGAGAGGTTACAAAACATATCTCTGAGATTTCCAGTAAATATACGGGATTGCGCGCTGCTTAGATTTTACTCCTCGAATAAGGTTTTTCCCTCTGACTCCTCCTTGTTTTTACGCTAAACATACTACATTTGGCATCTGCTCTAGGTTTCAGCCCTATGTCTTGAGTCTGAAGGCAGTCAGGCATTGAGCGTTAAGAGTAAAAAAAGTAAAAAGGACTTGAAGTTTTAAAATCTAATTGTAAAGCTCATTTAAAGAGATGTAAAAAGTATTCAGTACGAATACGTTAAAGGTTTATGGAAGCTTTGCAACTTTATTGAAGTTTTACGTAGATTTACGGAGACGCGATCGCCGTTGTGAAAGAAGATTCAGATTATTGCTCACGTATCGCTGTGCGTGGATTAAAAGCTTCTAGGACACGCCCCCGCTAAGCTCTACTAAAGCAAAATGGAAGACATATTGCAATCTACGATTGTAGCGTTACAGGATGCGTTAGTGAACCTCTTGCGTGTATCGTTTTCCGGCTTTGCCGGAAAACGATACACGCTCACGAAAAAGCATTCACGCAAAAAGTCTATTGGCTGAATATGGTAGATGGTCTTCTTAGAGCGGCCGAATTACGTTAGGCGCGGCGATCGCCCATCGGTGGCGCGTCAACGGCATCTGATTAGGGCGATAAACCCCTGCCCAGTGAGCCAGAAGGAGATCGGCTACATCCAGAAGTGCCGTTTCAGTCTTCACACCCCAACGCGATTGCAGCAGTAGGGAATCAGTGCCGTGTTTTTGAAAGGAATCACGCCGATAGGTCGACAGGCTAGCAGTTGTATTCATGCAGCCTGACAGCGCCCCTACTAAAGCGCTTGTGAGGGTCGGTCGCGCGCAATCGCGAGTACTGAGCAGAAGGGATAAACGATATTCTTCTGGTGTCCTAAGAAAACAATACAGTGCGAAGGGCATAGAAGATAAGTGTGTCGATGTCCCTAGGACACGATGAGCGATCGCTAAACTCGCGCCAGAGCGAATCAGTTGCGCCACCTCTGCCAGGTGATCCGCCAGTACCCAATCTGTATGCTCTAGGTCTAAATCTGTTAAAAGCTGGGCAATTAACGTAGTGGGATTTAACTGATTTTGGAGAATACACGCCAGAGTGTAGCCCAAAATCAGGGCATCTGAGCGGGCAGCTCCAGGAATTGGAGCTAGGTGCGATCGCAAATTTGAGAAATCATCGTGGTAGCAGAGCAACAGAGGAAGGGTTGCAATCGCCCATCCTGCGGGATCTTCAGGGATTTCAGCGGAGCCATCCTCCCCTAAGCTAGCACCTGGGAACTGTGAGGGAATCACCCAATCGCGCCATTGGTGAGATGGGAAGGCAGAGTGTACCAGGGCTTGGGCAATGGTAATGGCGATCGCACCCCAGGCCATAGGAACCGCTGCCGGCTCTGCAATCGGAGCGCAACTTGATTTCTCTGCTAAACGGACAAAGGAGATTGAATTCTGCGAACGGCTGTAATTCGTTACTGCCCATAAATCGCCTAAAGCCGCTCCCAACATTGCCCCGCGAAACCGACTTAAAAGTGAATACCGCACAGTAAGTACCGCACCGAGTGTTGCTTTAAAAATAGCCTGCCCATCTGTAAATGCCGCAAAAACCTACTGTTATCGTCTATGGACGGCAATTTTTCTAGACACTGTAGTCCTAAACTGTAGTCCTAAACTGTAGTCCTAAATTGGTGAGGATTTTTTGATGGGCGGGCTTCGCCCGCCCATCAAAAAATCCTTAGATCAATACCACTACCCTAGACACTACGCGGTGAGAGAGGCTGTTGAAAAAGAACAGGCTTTTTAAGCCAACCGAATGAGGCTATACGGGATAAGGCTATACGGGGCGCTCCCTAGCCAGAAGGCAATACTGGATCGGGTGGTGTTACCGGAGCAGGCGATACAGCGGGCGACGGCAACGCGGTTGGGAGGTTTGGTGTTGCCGATAGCCAGTTGGCACTCAGAACAATCGTCAGCCCAATAAACAAAATAGTCAAAATCCAGGTAACCCGATTCAAGGTCTGCTCAGCACTTTTGGCGCTGGTAAACAGTTGTGCCTGCCCGCCCAAACCGCCCAGACCATCCCCTTTGGGGCTGTGCAACAGCACCAAAATAATTAGACCAACAGCAGAGACGGTCCACAGGACCTGAACGACGGTTTCAGGGGTCATAGAGTTGAAAAAGAAAGTAAGGTGCAGACGATTTATTGTCTATGTCTCATTTTACCCCTACAAAGACACCCGCACAGGAGTGCGATTCGTACGTACGTCAAATCCAACGGCTTCAATGAGCGATCGCCCTGTCATTTCAACAGGTTGAGGCAGCTTGAGAATCTCTAAGATCGTGGGGGCAATATCTGCTAAACACCCATCTTCTCTGAGAACAATATCCGTCCCATGGCCGGGAATTTTGCGGCCTTCGCCCTCAACGACGATGAAAGGAACTGGATTAGTAGTGTGTGCTGTCCAAGGCTTACGGTCTTCGTCTAGCATCACCTCAGCATTACCGTGATCAGCCGTGATCAGGGCTGTTCCGCCAACCTTAGTAATACCCGTTAATAGTCGCCCTAAACAGGCATCTACCGTTTCAACAGCTTGAATTGCCGCATCCATTTTGCCCGTATGGCCTACCATGTCAGGGTTTGCGTAGTTAATCACCACCAGCGAGTAAATGCCTTTATCTAAGGCAGCGATCGCTCCATCGGTCACCTTGTAAGCGGACATGGGAGGCGCACAATCATAGGTAGGAACAGCAGGGCTAGGAACCATCTCTCGGTCTTCGCCAGCCAAGGGGTCTTCAATACCACCATTGAAGAAATACGTCACATGAGCGTACTTTTCTGTTTCAGCCGTACGGAACTGCCGCAAATTGTGGTTAGCAATTACCTCACCCAAAATATTGGTAAGGTCTTGAGGCTCAAAAGCCACCATTACCGGAAAGTGAGAGTCGTACTGAGTAAACGTAACGAAAGGAAGCGGTGTAATTTGGTCACGCTCAAACCCGTCAAAGTTGGGATCGACAAAGGCCTGAGTTAACTGGCGAGCGCGGTCAGGGCGGAAGTTAAAGAAAATGACCCCATCTCCAGCCGTCACAGCTCCAGGAGCTACTCGCGTGGGACGAGCAAATTCGTCAGAGAGATTATCAGCATAAGACGCTTCTAAGACCTCCAAAGCCGAACGGCCATCACCATCACCATCCTGAGTCATCAGGTCATAGGCTTGCTGTGTCCGATCCCAGCGGTGATCTCGATCCATCGTGTAGTAGCGACCGCTGAGGGTGACAATTCGACCGACACCGACTTGATCGACGTAGCTTTGAATTTTTTGAATAGCCCCTAGCCCATCGGTAGGTTTTGTATCGCGCCCATCGGTGACAGCGTGGATACAAACGTCTGTAATGTTTTGCTCTTTAGCTAGGTCAATCAGCCCAAACAGATGGCTGAGGTGAGAATGCACCCCGCCATCTGAACACAAACCCACTAAGTGCAATTTGCCTCGGTTTTGGCGCACGTCGTCGCATATTTTGAGCAAGGCTGCATTGCTCAACAGGGTTCCATCTTCGACCGCATCGCTAATGCGTACCAGCTCCTGGGGGACGACTCGTCCTGCTCCAATATTTAGATGCCCAACTTCGGAGTTACCCATTTGCCCCTCAGGCAACCCGACGCTCTTCCCGGATGCTTGCAACAACGTTTTGGGGTAGGCCGCCCAAAGGCTATCCATGATGGGGGTGTTGGCAGAGGCGATCGCGTTGCCATCGGTGCCATCACGATATCCCCACCCGTCTAAAATGATCAGAACCACTGGAGAGATGGACGCTTGTGCCATGTGAATAGCCCTAAACAACCGGATAAACTGAATATTTTCTCAGCAATAATACCATTCAAATTTTAACTGTTACGAGTTCGACAGTAGAGAATCATGGAAGATACACGCGAGAGTGAACAAAGAGTATTACGCGTTATGTCCCACCTGAACTAGCGATTTACCGTAACCTGCCATGGCAAGGCAGTTTTGCCAATCCTCAACGCTCAAACCTCAAAATTAGCTTTCTCTCCTTTTTTGCTTTTTGATTTTTGCTTTTGCTTAGCCTGTTTAGCAACAGATTTGGTGACCTTTTCTGCGGCGATCGCTTCTAATTTTTCCTTCTCTCTTTCCTCAACGACTTTATCGAGATAGTAGTGATAGTCTCCCTGGTAGAGCACAAGTTCCCCATCGCGAATTTCCACGATTTTAGTGGCAACCTGGGAAATAAAGTAGCGATCGTGCGATACCACAATCAGGGTGCCATCGTAGTTTTGGATTGCTTCTTCCAACATTTCCTTGGCTGGAATGTCTAGGTGGTTAGTCGGCTCATCCAAAATCAGCAGGTTGGCAGGGCGCAACAGCATTTTTGCCAAAGCCAAGCGGGCTTTTTCACCGCCGCTAAGAGCGCCCACTTTCTTGAAAACAGTATCTTTGGTGAACAAGAACCGACCGAGCAACGTGCGAACCTCTTCATTGCTCCAGTCAGGGACTTCGTCGTGAATGGTTTCAACTACCGTTTTTTTGAGATCTAGCGCTTCTGCCTGGTTTTGTTCAAAGTAGCTAGGAATAACGTTGTGATCGCCCAGCGTGATGCTGCCTTCGGTGGGCTGTTCGGTGCCGTTAATTAAGTGAAGCAGGGTAGACTTGCCCGCACCGTTGGGTCCCAAGAAAGCAATGCGATCGCCCCGCTCAATCAACAGATTAGTGCCTAAGAACAAAATCTTGTCTTCGTAGGCGTGGGTGAGGTCTTTGATAATTACCACTTCACGACCGCTACGGGGAGCGGGCGGAAAGCGAAAGTGCAGCGTCCGTAAATTATCAACCGGGGCATCAATCCGTTCGATTTTGTCTAACTGTTTTTCTCGGCTCTTGGCTTGAGTGCTGCGGGTGGCACTGGCGCGGAAGCGCTCTACAAATGTCTGCTGTTTTTCTAATTCTTTTTGCTGACGTTCGTAAGCACTAAGCTGAGCCAGTTGAGCTTCTTCTTTTTGCTCTAAATAAGACGTGTAATTGCCGAGATAGGTTGTAGAAACACCGCGTTCAGTTTCCACAATTTGGGTACAGAGGCGATCGAGAAATTCTCGGTCGTGAGAAACGATTACCATTGGCGTACTAAGACCCTTTAGGTAAGTTTCTAGCCATTCAATCGTTTCCAGATCTAGGTGATTGGTCGGCTCGTCCAGTAACAGCAAATCGGGGGCTTGCAGCAAAATCTTGCCCAAGCTCATCCGCATTTGCCAACCGCCACTGTAGGAACTAACCAGGCGATCGCCTGCATCAGCCTCAAACCCAAGTTCTGGCAAAATCTTCTCAATCCGTGACTCTAACCCATAGCCATCCAGCCCTTCAAACTGTCGCTGAAACCGATCGAGCTGGTGGATCAGTTCGTCTAGCCGTTCAGGATCAGCCGTTTGCATGTCGTGCTGTACCTGCATTAACGACTCGTGCACCTGGTTAGCTTCCGCAAACGCTCGCCAAAATTCTTCGCGCACGGTGCGGCCTGGATCAACCTCAAATTCTTGAGTCAGGTAAGCAATATGCAGGCTGGCAGGGCGAATTACCTCTCCGGTCGTTGGCTCCATCTCCCCAGCAATAATCTTGAGCTGAGTTGATTTGCCTGCCCCGTTTACCCCAACCAACCCGACGCGATCGCCCGGTTTCACCTCCCAGTTAATGTCTTTCAACACCTCACCTGTGGGGTAAATCTTGCTGATATGTTCCAGGCGTAACATTGAATCTCCAGAGAAATAAAGGGGTGGGTGTCAGCGACGACAAACGGATACGTTCGATGCTACGTCAAAACTTTGCTAAACTAAAAACCTTTAAACTAAAAACCTTTACACATTGTAAACGTTCCCTCCATAGAACGTTGGTCTATTCCATCGAATCCGAATTAAGTACACAAAACCCTCCCACTCGGCGGCAATGGGAACATCTATCCAAGTATGCAAATTTAGCAGCCTTGCTTAACTATACAAATCGTTCCCCAGAATCGTTCCCTAGAATCGTTCCCCAGAGTTGTCAAGAAACGACTTAACGCAATGCACAACTAAAAGTCTGCGTAGTCCTAAATTGGTAAGGATTTTTTGATGGGCGGACTTCGCCCGCCCATCAAAAAATCCTTACATCAATACCACTACCAAAGTCTGAAAACCCAAGCTTCTCGTGGGTCAGGCATCTTGCCTGACTGGCTTAGACGGGCAAGATGCCCGTCCCACAAGAGGTTTGAGAAAGTTGCACGACGTGACGTATTATGGCTGCGTTATCTTCATAGCTGCACTACTAGCGGCCGAAAACCACTTAGGAGACTAGCAAGAATAAGTTGAACGTTTTGCAGAAAACATCCCGTTGAACAAGGTGCTTAAGCCCCTTGCCTGTCCAAGTTATTTTTTCTAGACTCCTTAGAGTCGGTAACATCGGCGATGCCTTCGGGTTAATGACGCTATTTGCTACGCTTGGCCGTTTTTTTAGTCTTCGTCGGTTCAACTTCATTAGCTTGAGCTGGCTCACTCCCATTAGTGGCGGTTGGCGCAATCCCAGACGCTTGCAGATGGGCTTCCAGAAACCATAGCCGCTTGTCAATTGCACGCGAAATTTCTGTGTAGAGATCAGCCGTGTCGGCATCGTCCAAATCATCTGTGCTGGCAATCCCATCGCGTAGAAGTTTGCCGTAAGCGGCAAAGCGGTCAGCCAGAGCTGTCACATGCTCTTTACCTTCCAAAATAGTAATAGGATATTCCGGCAGGGTAGATTGACTTGCCGCAATGCGGGCAGTGCCCAGAGCCGTACCGCCCAGAGCGGTAACTCGTTCGGCCACCATGTCTATGTATTCCTCTAATTCCGATGCCATCTCATCAAACAGCTCATGAAGTTGGTAAAAATCCATACCCTTCACGTTCCAATGTGCCTGCTTAACCTGAGTTTTCAGGTCTAACGTGCAGGCTAATGTCGCATTCAGCGTATCAATGACTTGAGTGCGAACGTCAAGAGAAAGATCGATGCGAGTCGGGTGAAGGGGTTGGCTACGACCGTTGCTGCCCATATAGTTATGTCCTGGCTAGGTGTTCAAAGATTCAAGATACCCCAAAACCCAAATCTTGGAGCGTTTCTAACTGCTTACAGTTCTCTGTAGACACAGCTCACCTCCACGCCTCCGCCACAGAGCCTTGCCCAGTTCTTGTAAGTAGTTCAACCTAAATAAAAACCAAATTCTAAAACCCTGCGCCGCCCGCACAGCAGGCAGCGCAGGGTTTTAGAATCTTATATTTAATTAAGCCCACCTACTTCATGAAAGCACTTCATGAAAGCGATGAGACGCAATCGGTTAAATGAAACGCAATCGGTTAACTAGACTGGTTAACTAGACTGGTTAACTAGACTAGAGAATTCCAGGCGTGTGCCACAATGTCGCTCAACCAGAGGCGCATAGACCGATTGAGAACGGCATCATCAGCCATGACTTCAGCAGTCACTTCTTCTAAAGACTGTCCTTGAGAGCGCGCCACGCGAACTACCCCAGCGATCGCCGCTGCCACAAGTTCCTCATTCACTGGCTGTTGACGAAGTGCCAAAATCTCTTGAGGGTTACTGGGAATGGGATAATTCATGACAGAGCAAAACAAACAAAGTAGGGAACAGCGGATACTAAACACTAGAGTAAAGATACAGCCAAAAATGAGGAGCTTGTAAACTTTCTTAGTCAATCTTAGTCAGTCTAAATGCATTGGCGAAGTCTAACGCACTTTCAAATCTTGTCAACTCTGTATTTTTGGGGATTCGTGGGGTTAAACACGCTAGATGAGAGAAATTCTTTACTTAGAGGTACCGACTCCTGATATTGATGACGTTCGCACATGGTTGCAGCATCAGTTTCAGGTTTCTATTGGCACGAAACAGGTCACACCAGATGGGTTTTTGTTAAAGATTCCCTCAAACACACTACCTGTGAAACTAGCGGTAGAAGATTCTCAGAGTGTTCAATCTCCCAATGCTCAACCTCCAGAGGCTCAACCTCCAGAGGCTCAAACCTCAGAGCCAGTAGGCAAACCTTCAGATCACACCCCACGGCAAGCTACACATTCCGAAGCATCAACTCCGGCGATTGTCCGCCGTTCAGAACCGGAAACGACTTTATCCGTCTTTACCTGGACAGTACAGCGAACCACTTATCTAAAAGTGTTTCGGTGGTCGACCCTCTCTACGTCAAAAGCCTTTGCTGCCCAAGAATCTACATTTGTGCAGCAGTTGACGAGTCAAGTACAGGCCGCGTTCCCCAATCGCTACCCCGCGCCACCCGCCATCGATCTAACTCAACAAACCATCTTTGAGGCATTAGCACCCACCCACCCGGCTACGGTTAAGTATTTCCAGCGCATCCCCAATGGGGAATATGACTTGACCCGGGTCTATTGGTGGGAGCAGCGCTGGCGCGAGGGGGTTCACAATCCTAAGACCCCTCGCCAAGTAATTTTTGTGAGTGAAAACGTCTCGTCTCAAGGGCTAGAAACTACTCCCAAGCCCGACACACCACCTTACGACATCATCTATATCGGGGGGGCGTTGGGGGTAATTCATGCGGCTGTCATGGCTCGACTGGGATACCGCGTCTTGCTAGTGGAGCGTTTACCCTTTGGCCGCATGAATCGCGAATGGAACATCTCGCGCGATGAGTTTCAAAGCTTGATTGATCTAGGGCTGTTTACCCCAGCCGAATTTGAGAACGTTGTGGCACGGGAATATGTAGACGGATTCCACAAATTTTTTGATGCCAACAATCCACCCCAGTGCAAAGCACCGATTTTACACACGCCCACAGTTCTAAATGTCTGCATTGACGCTGAAAAGCTTCTACGCTTTTGTGGTGACACTCTACGGGCAGCGGGCGGAGACATTTGGGATGAGACAGAGTTTGTGCGTGCAGATATTAGCAAGCGTGATGTTACCGTACAGGCGACCCACTTACCGAGCCAAACGCCTCGACAGGCCACAGCACGACTCTTGGTGGATGCAATGGGCACGGCCTCGCCGATCGCCTGGCAGTTGAATGGCGGGCGCGCGTTTGATAGTGTCTGCCCCACGGTTGGTGCCGTGATTGAGCGAGGGTTTGAACCCGGCGTGTGGAATTCAGACTATGGAGACGTGCTGAACAGCCACGGTGACATTTCACGGGGGCGGCAGCTCATTTGGGAACTGTTTCCGGGTCGTGATGAAGAGCTAACGTTCTATCTATTTCACTATCACCAGGTTAATGTTGAGAATCCTGGGTCGCTATTGGAAATGTATGAAGACTTTTTTACTATTCTGCCGGAGTATCGCCGCTGTGACATGGACAAATTAGTCTGGCGTAAAGCGACCTTTGGCTACATTCCGGGACACTTTAGCGGGAGTGGAGGCGATCGCCACGTTGCTCTCGATCGGTTAATTGCAATTGGCGATGCGGCTTCGTTGCAGTCTCCTCTGGTTTTTACGGGGTTTGGTTCCTTAGTCCGCAACCTACCTCGCCTCACCGATTTACTACACACGGCTCTGCGTCACGACCTGCTGCAAACTCACCACCTGGAGCAAATTCGCGCCTACCAAAGCAATATCGCCGTTACCTGGCTGTTTTCAAAAGGTATGATGGTGCCCACAGGCCGCTTTATTGCGCCAGAGCGGGTAAACGCGATGCTTAATACCTTTTTTGGGATTTTGGCTAGCGAATCCCCGGAGGTGGCTGATCGGTTTGTAAAAGACCGGGCCGGCTGGCTACCCTTCAACCGCATGGCGCTAAAAGCGGCATGGCAAAATCCTTCCTTACTGCTATGGATTTGGGATTTAGCAGGTGCTAAGGATTTGATACGCTGGGTAGGCAGCTATGTCAACTTTACGGTGGCTGCATTCGTGAGTTGGGTGTTTCAATGGCTGCCGGGGTTTGCCCGCCGCATTCAGCCCTGGTTAGAACCTCGCTACCCGGCACTGTGGTTTTGGCTGCTGGCGCGCAGCTATGCCCTTACCTACGGGGTAGGTCGTCCGATGAAACAATCTAGCAGCCTGGGGCGATCGCCCTCAGAACCCGGCGCAGCTATTTCAGAACCCAGCGTAGCTGCTTCTCGCAGTCCGTTAACTTTTTCCAAAAGTGTCGCCCAAAACGCGGATAAACTCCAACGGTAACCCATCGGGATCGGCAATGAAAGCTACCTCGTAGACGCGATCGCCAATCATCTGTTGCGTTGGCTCCAGCAGGACTGTTAATGGCTGTGGGGGTTGTAACTCAGTCAGGCTCTTCTGTAAGCCGTTCAGCCACTCTGGCAAACTTCCTGCTACTGCCGTCAGGTCAAACGACAGATGGTAGTAGCCAGTATAGTGCTCATCACCAAAGGCATCTGCGGCAGGACGAGGTTGCGGCACTTGCAGTAGCTCAACGCGTCCGTTTAAGCCCTCCATCCAGCAGCCCAGCGTGATCCCCGCCGTAAACCGCTCGCATACCACGAATCCTAGCCGCTCGTAAAAGGCGATCGCCCTGAAGATATCGGCTGTGCGAATTGAGGCGTGGTGCATAGAGAAAACGAGAAGGGCAAGACAGAGAGGAGCCAATCTATAGTTTTTTAGTGAGTAGTACTGATCCCCGACTGTTCCAAGAAATGTGTACTACTCGCTAAGTAGGTGGGCGTAATTAAACATAAAATCCTAAAAGTCCGCGCCGCCCACTGCGCGGGCGGCGCGGACTTTTAGAATCTTGTTTTTATTTAGGTTGAACTACTTATCCTAAGTGACCTATTCAAACAGTCGGAAATAGGGATATCGGACTGGAGCACCTGGCTCTTTTTCTAAATCGAAATTAATCACATCCCAGCACGGTTCATCTTTAGGGTCGGGACTGAATTCAACAGGCAATCCATAGAGGCGAGGGCGTGAAGCATCTGCTTGTCCGCGCCAAGGGGTGCTGCGCTCTAAGTACGTACTAATCAAATCTTGATAACGCAGCGCAATGACGACGCGCGTCGCTCGATAGCCTTGGGTGTAGAGGCGATCGAGGGCTTCATGAATTTCAAACCGAATGCCATCCGGATGAGTGTGTTGGCGGAACCACTCCTCATTCCAGAGCCGCCAATGCCGCCCCGATTGGAGGTGAACCAGTTCACCTGTCTTAGGGTCAGATTCAAACGCCCCATGACGCTGGCACAAATAGGTATCAGTCAAAGTTAGCGCCGCAATCGTTTGGCGACAATGGGGGCACTGAATCTCAGGGCCA
This sequence comes from Elainellales cyanobacterium, assembly GCA_038321765.1. Lineage (GTDB taxonomy): Bacteria > Cyanobacteriota > Cyanobacteriia > Elainellales > Elainellaceae > CASBQJ01. Next base: position 1,481 of record JBBQFG010000007.1, on the reverse strand, counting down.
AAGATCGGATACTGTAGGGCTGGATTCATCATGAAGTCGCTACCAGCGTAGTTTCCATGTACCATGGGCGGTGGCTCTATTATAAGCTTTCAGGCAGTTTTGCTCTCACGCCAATTCTAAGAGCATTCCGCTATAAGAGAGTGCTTTAAAAGTTGATTTTTCGTATGCTGCACGCCCAAAAATCAACTTTGTAAAGCAATCTCCGAGAAAGCAATCTCCGAGACTATCAATACTCGGTAGTCCTAAACTTGTAAGGATTTTCAGATGGGCGGGCGAAGCCCGCCCATCTGAAAATCCTTACCTCAATACCACTACCCAATACTCTTGGGCAAGTTTAAGGAACAGTTCACAGTGTCTATACCTTCGAGTCCTTTAGAACCATTTCCGGTACTTGGCTGTTTAGCGCCCGATCTATCGGCTGCGGCCTTTGTAGCCCCTAATGCGACCGTAATTGGACAGGTTGAGATAGCCACAGGGGCAAGTATTTGGTACGGTGCCGTGGTGCGAGGTGATGTAGAACGTATTTTGATTGGGCAAAGCACCAACATTCAAGACGGCGCGATTTTACATGGCGACCCTGGTAAACCCACTGTGCTGGAGGCGTACGTCACGGTGGGGCACCGCGCCGTGATCCACAGTGCCTATGTGGAGCAGGGTTGCTTAATTGGTATTGGGGCGATTGTACTAGATGGCGTGCGAGTTGGAGCCGGAAGTATCGTAGGGGCAGGAGCCGTTGTTACTAAGGACGTACCGGAGCGATCGCTTGTGCTTGGTATGCCTGCTAAGGTTGTGCGTCAGCTATCTGAATCTGAGGTAGCTAACCTGATTGAACATGCCAAGAAGTATGAGCAATTGGCGCTAGTTTATGCAGGGGTAGTGGTAGTGAGGTAAGGAGACAAACTCAGGATCGTCAATTACCCCCTAGCAAATTAAGACCGTTAGCGGCAAAATAGAGATAAAAGATGAGAGTGATTTCACAAATCTTTAAAGGAGGATATTGAAATGGATTGGCGTATTCTAATTGTGCTGTCACCGTTGATCTTGGCTGGTGCTTGGGTTGTCTACAACATCGGGCAAGCCGCGCTAAAACAGGCAAAGACTTTCCTGGCGAAGTAAGCGATAGGGTTTGAGTATCGATTGTACAATCGCTTGCATTCAGCGGCTTACAACCGGATATCACCGAACGGTAGTATTCAAACATGAAAACTATAAGCACGGTCTGTCTTTTAGGACAGGCCGCGCTCACAGTTTTGATAGTGGTATTGGAGTAAAGATTTTTAGACAGGTAGGCTCAGCCTGTCCATCTAAAAATCCTCAACTTGTTTGGCACTATCCAGCTTCTATAGAACCCATTTGACATCTAATTAGAATTGAGATTTAGGGCGATTTTTGGGCAGTAGGGGCGAAGCATTTGCACTCGAATTGAGGCTGCGTTGCCAGAATATTGATGCAAATGCTTCGCCCCTACAGAATATTCGCGA
>JBBQFG010000006.1:0-49300 GCA_038321765.1 Elainellales cyanobacterium | reverse complement strand
TCACTGCATCGAAATTTGAAACGTGTTGAGAATACTCGCGCAAATGGTGCGAGCCGCTTCAGCATTGGTTTCGAGCGTACCGCACGTAAGCACGTAACCCGTGCTGCCGCTGGCTGAAATTCTCTGCCAGACCCGCGCTGGAGGTGTGGAGGGAAATGTAGATTCGACCTCAACCCCTTCTAAAAGGCCCGCCATGACACTGCGCTGACCATGAATTGTGATGCCAAAATTACTCATGCCTTCCAGACTTTGAGCAATGTAATTGGTAACGTCTCCTGAAAGGGGTTGTGTCGCTAAGTTGACGAGAATTTGGCCTTGGCTGTCGCTGAGCTGAGCTGGGATCGCGATCGCCCCAACGTTGGGCGGGGCTATTTGGGTCGTTTGCCAATTAGGAGGCACGGCAAAAGTCCAGCCTTCACCCGCGATCGCCCGATAGCCCTGAGGAATACTCGCTGCGGGTAGATCAGCAGGCGTAGGCGTATGCGAGTCAGCCAAAACTGGTGAAACTGTTTCTATCCAGCCAATCAAAGCTAATAGGGCAGCAGCGAATAACCGAGGGCAGCGCATGAGAAACATCCTAAATAAGATGAAGGAAGACTAGCACAGATAGCTTTAGCCTGAGGTTAATCCCCGTTAGTTTGAAGCCACCTGTTTTAGTTTTACGGCCTTCGATGAGATGAGAACGTTGATTTTTAGGATAAGACGCGCACAATCAAGGTCATACGGCAACCTCTTAAAGAGCGTGTTCAGAATTAACGCAACCTGAGAGACTTAAAGCTGTTGATTAAAGTGATAAGTAGATAGGCTTAAGTAAATATAAGATTCTAAAACCCTGCGCCGCCCGCACAGCGGGCGGCGCAGGGTTTTAGAATTTGGTTTTTATGTAGGTTGAACTACTTATTACAAGAGTCTTTTCAACGCCCACCCCTGCCCCTCACCCCTTCCTATCCCATCTCATGTCTCCAGATAAATTTAGTGACATCACTCCCGTGAATGCCCGAAAAACCGATGTGTTTGATGTGTTTGACTTCAAACATTACATTGGCCCTAATCCGTATTTGGAGACAGGAGCGATTGTGTTTAGGTTTGCACTGACGGGCTACAAAGAGCCATTGCCATTAGAAGACTATGTAGCAGCGATCGCTCCCTATTACCCCACCATCCGAGACGCAAAGCCTGAATCGTTAGCTCAGTTATTTGCTCAAACTGCCCTAGAAGTGACCAAGCTAGACATGGGGCTACATTGCCAGAAATGGAGCTTCAAAACCAAAGATAGCATTGCCCTCATCGCCACTGAGTCTATCCACGAACCCACTAGCTATGGAGCGGTGTACGCCGTTTGGGACTGGTTTGAATCCATTAGCGTCGATCAACCGTTCAACATCCAAACTCAAATTCAGGATTTACAAACCCGATTTCGGCGCTCAGTCTATGGTGGGCCAACGGTTTATGCCCTATTGCGATCGGCACGCCAAAAGGGAATTCCCGCATTCTACCTATCCGATGAAGGCTTGATGCAATACGGCTACGGCAAAAACCTGGTGCGCGGTGTAGCCACTACGTTCGACAGCGATAGCCACCTTGATTCTGACTTTACTACCCGCAAAGATGACTGCAAAGCCTTTTTGAGCACGCTGGGGTTTCCGGTGCCGCGAGGGGCGATCGTTTCTACCTTTGGGGAAGCCGTCAAAGCCGCTTACAAAGTCGGCTATCCCGTTGCCGTTAAGCCTGTAGTGGGGCATAAGGGTATCGGTGTAACGGCAGATATACAGGACGAAGATGAACTACAGTTTGCGTTCGATCGCGCTGTCGAAGCCCATTCAGATGATCGGTTCATAGCCGTTATTGTGGAGCAGAATATTTCTGGACTTGATCATCGCCTGCTATGTATCAATGGCAAGTTTGTAGCAGCTACTCAACGCGAATCGGCTTCCGTTACAGGAGATGGACGCTCTACGATTGCCGAGCTAATTGATCTGGAAAATACAAAACCCGAACGTCTAGACACACCCACGTCTCCTCTCGGTAAAATTATCACCGATGACTCCCTAAAGCGCTTCCTACAAGAGCAAGACCTTACCCTCAACGATGTACTTGCGTCGGGTCGGAGCGTCTACTTACGCAAAGTTGCAAATCTTTCCTCTGGGGGAGTTAGCGTTGATGCCACAAGCATTGTTCATCCTGACAACATTATGCTTGCACAAGATGTTGCTCAGCACTTTCGGTTGGTCTGTCTAGGCATTGACGTTCTTACCTCTGACATATCCCGCTCGTGGAAAGAAGGCAATTTCGGCATCATCGAAATCAACTCGGCTCCCGGTGTGTACATGCACCTCAGACCTGCGGTGGGCGAGAGCGTCGATGTGGCATCCAAAATTCTAGAAACGTTCTTCACCTCAGGTATCAATTCCCGCATTCCCATTGTCACCTTCAATGACATTACGGTGAAAGAATTGCGAGAGTTAGTGGATCACATTCTCAGTCAGCATCCAAATTTAACCATTGGTGCCGCCTGTCGCAATGGTGTTTTTGTCAACCGCGCTGAGAAAAGTCTGAGTGGCGATTACAACACTAAAATTCAAAGCCTTTTGAGAAATCCTAAGTTGGATCTGCTAATTGCAGAGTATGACGGAACGATTTTGGAGCGTGAAGGCTGTTTCTATGACAGCAGCAACATCGTTATCTTAGATGCCCCTACGGAGTCAGAACTGACGTTAACCCATCAACTCGCAGCCGATGGTCGCATTGTGATTAAAGATGGCGAGACTGTTTCAGTTCGCAGTGAAGGGTTGGTAGAACAGTCTCAACTAGGTGCGGAAGAGTCATTTAGTCGAGTCTATTGGAAGGAAGTTTTAGCAATACTGTGAAATCTCCTGCTCTTGGAAATTAGGCTCTTGGGATAGCGTCATAATTTAGATACACATGTTGTAGAAAGCCGTGAGCCAATCCACTGTTGATCTAACGTTAGACGCTACTTTAAACCGCGCCTTGTCAGGGGATGACTTGACCGCCGCCGAGGGTGTGAGGCTGTTAAATCAAGCTGCACCAGAGGCGATCGCCGCTATCCGCCATACCGCCGACCAATTGCGCCAGCAGCAGGTTGGCGATACCGTAACGTACGTTATTAACCGCAACCTCAATTACACCAATATTTGCGAACAACACTGTAGCTTCTGTGCGTTTCGGCGAGACGCGGGTGAAGAGGGAGCCTACTGGCTAGCCGAGGCCGCTTTACTAGAGAAAGTAACAGATGGCGTGCGACAGGGCGCTACTGAAATTTGTATGCAGGGCGGGTTGAATCCAGACGCTCGCATTGATGGGCGATCGCTTCCCTACTATGTCCACTTAGTTCGTCTAATCAAATCCGAGTTTCCTGACTTGCATTTGCACGCATTTTCTCCCCAAGAAATCCAGTTTATTGCCCGCCAAGACGGTCTGAGTTTTGCTGACGTGATTGCCGCCCTTCAGACGGCAGGGGTTGGCTCCATGCCGGGAACCGCAGCAGAAGTTCTGGATGACGACGTGCGAAAAATTCTCTGCCCTGAAAAGATTAACACTGCCGAATGGCTAGAAATTGTCGGTACAGCACACCGATTAGGGATGCCCAGCACCAGTACGATGCTATCGGGGCACATCGAAACGCCAGAGCAGCAGATGCGGCATCTAGAAAGGGTGCGATCGCTCCAACAGGCTTCCCTAGCTCAGGGCACCACTGGCATCACCGAGTTCATCCTGCTTCCCTTTATTGGTCAAGACGCTCCCAAACCTCTACGTCGCCGGGTGGGGCGCGATCAACCCGTCCTCTCCGATGCTCTGCTGCTAACAGCAGTCGCACGCATCTTCCTAGGTAATTGGATTACTAACCATCAGCCTAGTTGGGTCAAGCTGGGATTGACTGGGGCTACCGAAGCACTCACGTGGGGATGCAATGATATTGGCGGCACTCTCATGGAAGAACACATCACCAGCATGGCGGGTGCACAAGGCGGCACCTGTCAGTCTGTGACAAATTTGAGATCAGCCATTGAATCGTTAGGGCGATCTACTCAACAGCGAGATACCCTTTACCGTCCGATTCATCAACCGCAGTTTGCTTAGTAATGCTCCAGTAGCCATGTAGTGGTATTGATGTAAGGATTTTTTGATGGGCGGACTTCGCCCGCCCATCAAAAAATCCTTACCAATTTAGGACTACCCAGTAGCTATTACTAAGACTTACGTACCCGCAACGTTATGCAACTGCTAAGGTCTGATCGCCTTAAAAATGGGCAAAATAAAGCTCACATTCGATAGGTTTTAATCTCCTTAGGGTTGAGTGTTTCGCCTCCTGAGGAAGCGAAACACTCAATCCTCTCAGAATTGCTAAGGATTGCGTACAAAATAAAACCTAATCTTTTTTTGGAAGTGGGGGGGGGGGGGGGGGGGGGGGGGAGAAAAATTTTGTATTTAGTATTTTTGTGTCGGCCCCGCGCCCCCCCCCCCACTTCCAAAAAAAGATTACAGGTTAATTAATTTGCAATCCTAAGCATCTTCCGACGATATTCAGAGGCAACTCTCACTGTGCTATATTTGTTAAGCACATAACCCCCGTCGGGGCGTAGCGCAGCTTGGTAGCGCACTACTTTGGGGTAGTAGGGGTCGCAGGTTCAAATCCTGTCGCTCCGATGGCCGGAACCTCGCAGAGATGCGAGGTTCCGTCGTTTTAAACTAGAGTTTTTTTGAAACGTAGAAATTAGTGAAATGAGATGGTCAAAGTTCATTTCTAACTTTTAGCGACCTCAATCTCAAACCACAGAGTAATGTGAATTTCTTTTGACTCGGGCACAATTGACTGCATTAGGTGACCACTTATATTCTTCTGCTCAAATCTGGCTCAACTGAGAGCAAAAAGTTCGGAAGAAGCGTGGTTGTTGATTCTAAAGATATTGAGAGAAAAGTATGCCCGACGAAATTTTGAACGCGACAGCTCCAGAAATTGATCAAACTGACCTTAAAGATTCCCAATCTTTTCCCTATGCCCAGCACCGTTCGTTTCTGGAAAAGGTGATGGCTAAGGGCGGCCTAGAAAATCTCTATGATGCCCGAGACATCGCCGAAGTCGTTTTTCGCACGATGCGCGACATGATGACTAATGAGGCAGTCGATCGCGTTGCTGACGATCTACATTCGCCGCTGAGCGAGGAAAGTGACGATAAGACTCTTTACACTGCTACTCCGCTTGCTACTGAAGTAGAAGACCTCTGGCAAGATACTAATCCCGTCGTACATTTCCTCAGCCGTGTCCGCCCAGTTCTTAAGATTCGCGATACGACTTTTCTATTTCGCATCAAGCAAGAAGCCTCTTTGCCCGCTACTGTTGAACCTGAGCAGGTAATCAAGGCAGTATTTGCTGCAACGAAAGATGAGCTGTCAGCCGATCGAGTTCAGGAGATTGCTGAATTTCTCCCAGGCACTATTGCTCAACTTTGGCAAAATGCCTAATTTTAAATACGTGCCGTCGGCTTTAGGCAAGTGTTGACTAGCTATAAAGATATATAGCGGTAGCCATGATCAATAGGATGCCTCCCTGTCATTCCCGCGCAGGCGGGAATCCATCTGCTCGATAGGTGCCAGCGTCATTCCCGCGCAGGCGAGAATGACGCTGGCATGTCCTAAGCTTTATGACTATGGCTATAAAATAAGGGGTTTGGCTTTTGCCAAACCCCCTAAGCTTGATAGAAACATTGACAGATGGAACTGGAAGAATAATCTTAACGGATATACTCTTTCAGCACGCTGTTACGGTTAGGGTGACGTAATTTACGCAACGCCTTGGCTTCAATCTGGCGAATGCGCTCGCGAGTCACGTTGAAGATTTGTCCAATTTCTTCCAAGGTTTTCATGCGTCCATCATCCAGGCCGTAGCGGAGACGCAACACATCTCTCTCACGGGGGCTAAGAGTGCTCAGAACGCTCTCTAGGTCTTCGCGTAGCAAGTTCTTGGAGACTTGATCTTCAGGCGTTTCACCATCGGATTCAATAAAATCGCCCAAACGCGAGTCTTCTTCTTTACCAATAGGGGTTTCTAGGGAAATTGGCAACTGGGCGGACTTGGCAATAAACCGCAGTTTTTCGATGGTCATTTCCATCCGAGTTGCGATTTCCTCTTCGGTAGGCTTGCGGCCCATCTCTTGAGAAAGCAACTTGGTTGTTTTCTTGATCCGAGAGATAGTTTCGTAAAGGTGTACTGGTAGGCGAATGGTGCGTGACTGATCAGCGATCGCCCGTGTAATTGCTTGACGAATCCACCAAGTAGCGTAGGTGGAGAACTTGTAGCCCTTTTCATGGTCAAACTTTTCAGCAGCACGAATTAGGCCTAAGCTACCTTCCTGAATCAAGTCCTGGAATGAGAGTCCCCGATTCATGTACTTTTTAGCAATGGACACGACCAGTCGGAGGTTAGACTGCACCATTTTGTCTTTGGCACGGCGTCCCACATACAGGCGGCGTTGAAACGCGGGCAGCGCCATATCTACAGCCTTAGCCCACTCTTCGTTTCTCGGCTCCCTAGCCAAGTCTTGAACAAGCTGTTCACGAATCCGCTCTAGCTCAAGTAAATCTGCAATTTTCCGAGCCAGCTCGATTTCTTCGTCAGCTCGCAGCAGGCGGATTCGCCCAATTTCTTGGAGATAGAGGCGAATTGAGTCTTCCGTGTAGTGCTTTTTCTTGACTTGAGTCCGACGACGGACGCGACCCTTAGCCGGTTTGCCCTCCTCTTCGTCAGGCTGAGCATCAAAATCATCTCGTTCATCGTCGCCCTCATCCATAAACCCGAATTCAGCCTCGGCTGGATCGATGGTTTCGAGTACGTTGTTAGCCTGGGTCATGCCGCGCTCCTCATGCTCCTTGTTTCAAAAAACCAATGCTCTGGTCGAAACAGAGATAAAAAGATTTATCTCTAAACCAGCTAACAGCCAAGCTTGCATGGGCGATACGCCTCATACACACTCAGATGCCGATTTAAAATTTGGCACATCGTTCCACCCATTAAAAAGCGTTTGGTTATAAAACCTTGGGTAGATGCACCAAAGAACACAATGTGAAAAGATTGGTCAAGTTCTGTCCCGATTGTAGCTTTTCTCACAAAAACTGCACATCATTGACACGTTCTCGTCACAAAAGCCTGATATTGGTTATCAGGAAACATAACGCCGAATCGGTCGGAAATTGTGCCTTTATAGAGATTTAAGTCTAAATCAGATCAATACTCTAGCTATAGTTCCGAGAAATCGCCAATAATACTTTGAAAATTTCCTAAAACGGTTCTAGCGTAACGAAATTCGCATTTCGTTGTTCTGCGGAAATGGCTTAAGAACCTTCAGCCATTGTACTGATACAGATGTAAGTTTCCGAGCTAAGAGCAACTGCTCAAAAAGCCGCACATTCACAGCTTTTTCATAAGCCTTACGCATTTCGAGTGAAAAAGCCAATGCAATCGAGTTAAGTTTCTTAGCGAAATCTGTCTCGGTACTTTCATTAACGGTCTGATTAAGTAGGTAGGCTTAATTAAAAACCAGATTCCAAAACCCTGCGCCGTCCGCACAGCGGGCGGCGCAGGGTTTTGGAATCTGGTTTTTATATAGGTTGAACTACTTACTCGATTGCAAATGCTACACAGCGCATGTGAAAACCGACTGTTTCTGACTGATGTTACGGTGTTGCGGACATGAAACGCTTGGTAAAAACATCTCAATATACAAGTCGTACAGTGCTTGCGCTATGAGGCAAAGTTATTGATTAGCATGATTTGTAGGCGATCGCCCGCTGAAATTTGCGTTTGCCCTACGGGAATGACAGCAAGGCTATTTGCGGATGCCAGATTGATGAGATTACCAGAACTATGGCTGCCTGCTGATAACAAAAACTCATAGTTACCCTGTACCAGTGTTACTTGCCCCCACAGATAGGTTTCACGGTTGCCGTCGGCTGTCAGAGTATGCGGCGATCGCCCCGTAACAAAGTCGGGTTCCCATCCCTTAGGCTGACCCGCTAGCTTTTGCAGCGCCGGCAGCACAAACCGCCAAAAGGTAACTAGGGCAGAAACGGGATTACCCGGCAAGCCAAAATAGAGGACAGAGCGGTAGGGTTCTGATGGTAGGTCTGAACTTGATTCTGGATTTGATTCTGTGGTCGGCGGGTTTGTTGTCCGGGTTCTATAGCCACTAAAGGTAGCCACCGTCAGCGGCTTTCCTGGCTTTATGGCAACCGCTCGAATGTGAATTTCCGCTCCCATCTCTGCTAAGGTGCCATCAACGTAGTCATAGTCGCCGACTGATACACCACCGGACGAAATTACCAAGTCAGCAGTGGCGATCGCGTGACTAATCGAATTTTTCAGCGCCTCTGGCTGATCAGGCACTACGCCCAAACAAATTGGCTCAGCCCCTGCTTGTCTCAAAAGCGCTGCCAATGCGTATTGGTTAGAATCCACAATCTGCCCCGGTTTTAGGGGTTGATCGGGTGACACCAGTTCGTTCCCTGTCGAGAGAATAGCAACGCGAGGTCGTCGGTAGACCGGAACACAGATACATTGGGCAGCCGCTAAGACGGCGATCGCCGAAGCGGTCAACCTCAGCCCTGCTGGCAACAACACGTCTCCCGCCTTGTAGAAAGTGGCTCGCTGCCGAACAAACGCCCCTAGCTTGGGGGCACTACTCACTAAAACTTGGCTGCCATCTCGTTGCACATCTTCTTGTGCTATCACCGTATCTGCCCCTCTAGGTAGCATTGAGCCAGTTAGAATGCGAGCGGCTTGCCCCACCTGAATAATCCTCTGGGGTAATTGCCCTGCTGGAATCTCTTCCACAACCTTCAGCACAGCCGGGTGGTCTACACTGCACTCCTGTACATCAGCAAACCGTACAGCGTACCCGTCCATTGCCGAATTATCCCAATGGGGAAAATCCAACGTACTCGTAACAGCATCAGCCAAAATTCGCCCCATTGCCGTTTGCAGATCAACCATTTCCATGTCTTCTAACGGACTGAGAGGTTGCACCAGACTGAGGACGAGTTCTTCGGCGTGTTTAGCTATGAGCATAGGAGAGAGGAAAAAATAAAGGTCAGAGTTTCAAACGTGTTGCCAGATTTCTTAAGAAGCTTACCGAGCGGACTGCTGCGAACTGCTAAAAATTCAATAGCTCACTTAGGATTGCGTACAAAATAAAACCTAATCTTTTTTTGGAAGTGCCGCGCGGAGCGCAGCACTTCCAAAAAAAGATTACAGGTTAATTAATTTGCAATCCTTAGAACATTACCGGGTAAGAGAGAAGACACTCGGCTAGAAAATCTCGGCAGCTTTAGGACAGCGCTAATATTATGAAGGCATCCGATATTTCTTCAAAAACGTGATCAACAGATTTGAAGAAAGATTACCGCGTCCACCTATACCCAGCTAACTTGTTCAGTCACTATGCCTCATCGTCTGGCTTCTACCGACTATACCAGCGTTCCTTTGTGGAAACGGGGAGCAGCTTTGGGAGTTGACTTCACGGCTGTGGGGCTGATCAGCGCTTTTTTAGGTATGAGCGTAGCGGCTCAAGCGATTTTATTTATTGTGGGTTGGCTGCTGATGCGAGTGGTTGTGGTCTCTAAAAAACGGGGACAAAGTCTGGGGCGCTGGGCGTTTAATATGCAGGTAATAGACGGTCAACGAGGCAAAACGCCAGACCTCATGGCTCTCGCCCAGCGAGAAGGGCTAGTTGCCCTAGGAACAACGCTGGCTTTTTTAGGTGTGACGAATTTTGGGCCAACAGCAGCATGGGCCTTGCTGTTATTTATTCCTCTGGGATTAGATTGTGGCGTTGCTTACGCCAATCTAGATTCAGGACAGGCATTTCATGACCAAATTGCCGGAACTTATGTGGTTCAGAGCCGTTTGGGCTATTCGCTGGATACCAAGTTAAAAAAAATAGTTGCCGATGTTCAACGTCGTGTGAAAAGATAGAGGTTTGTGTTTATTGGTCTTCTGCGACTAGTTTTCTGCAATTGAATCTTCATTTTGAGTGAGTTAAGAGTATGGCTAAGAAAGGCGTTCGTGTCATTATTACGCTGGAATGTACTGAGTGTCGTACCAATCCAGACAAGCGATCTGCTGGGGTGTCTCGCTACACCACTACCAAGAACCGTCGAAACACAACCAACCGAGTAGAACTTAATAAGTTCTGCACCCACTGCAATAAGCACGTAGTTCACAAAGAAATTAAGTAAGCTGCTTTACTGCCGCTTTATTTCAACCATTCCAATCCTTCAGAATCTAAATCATTGTCATGACTTACTATCGTCGCCGCGTTTCTCCAATTAAGCCCGAAGACCCTATTGACTATAAAGATGTTGAATTACTGCGGAAGTTTGTTACCGAGCGCGGAAAAATTTTGCCTCGCCGCATTACTGGCTTAACGTCTAAGCAGCAGCGTGATTTAACCCAATCCATCAAGCGCGCCCGCATTCTGGCATTGCTTCCTTTTATTAATCAAGAAGGGTAATTAACCAGCGTAGGTGTTCTCAGTATCCTTTGCCGAGATACCTGTAGTAGATTTCGTCACTACAAAGGAATTTTCGATGGAAAGGTTAACGTCAACTACGGCTTAACTGGGTTCTTAGCTTTTCTGGAAGCTGAGGCTTCGAATATTTACAACCTTGTTGCCCGTATCGAGTATGGAGAAGGGATCGCTGGTTGAGTTTCGGCTAAGCGGTGATGGTTCGACAGACCGTCAACGGCAGCGCTGTTTAGCTGTGGTCGATCGCCCCAAAGACAAAAAGCACTGGGTGGTGCTGGATGAACGAGGCCAGCCCCACACGCTTCATCCTCGTGATGTGTTGTATGAGGTGGTTGGGCAAACCTACGCTCCCTCAGATATTTCTAGCTTTATGCGAGAAATTCAGCCCTATTTGGAGCCAACTAATTTAGAGGTGGCTTGGGAGCTACTGGTGGAAGATGGCGAAACGGTAGACCCGACGGGTATGGCTATGTTGCTGTTTTCGGATGCCAGTCCGCCGTTTCGCTATGCGGCTCATTGTTTGCTATCTGACGATCGCCTTTACTTTAAGCAAAAAGGCGATCGCTACGAACCTCGTTCGGTAGCGCAGGTTAAGGAACTAAAGCATCAACTAGCGGTCGAAGCTCAGCGGCAAGAGGAATGGCAGTCGTTGGTGGGGCGGCTGCGCCAAATTTTGGCAGGGGAGGCGGTGAACTTGCAAACCGGCGATCGCCCTTGGATTGATGCCTTAGAACGGCTTGCAACCCTGGGCGACGAAGCTACCCATCGCGCTCCTGCACTTGATGTCTTAGCGGCACTGGGGCAAACAGAAACGTCTCACCAAGCGGCCTTTCAACTTTTGGTAGACCTTAAGCTCTGGCATCCCCATGAGAACTTGTTTCTGCGGCGCAGCCAGATTTCTGCCCAGTTTTCCCAGCGGGTACTTGATGTGGCTCATACTAGCCTGACTTCTCCTCCACCTGACCCCAGTCCTAATCGACTGGATTTGACGCATCTTAAGGTCTATACCATTGATGACGAGAGCACGTTAGAAATTGACGATGGACTCAGTATTGAATTTTTAGCAAACGGCCAGCAACGCCTTTGGATTCATATCGCCGATCCGACTCGGTTACTTACCCCCGGCGATGGGTTGGATTTAGAAGCTCGACGGCGCTGTACGACAATCTACCTGCCGACGGGAATGATTCCGATGTTTCCGCCAGAGCTAGCAACTGGGCCAATGAGTCTGATTCAAGGGTTAGTCTGCTGTGCTCTGAGTTTTGGAGTAGTTCTGAAGGCAGACGGGGAAGTAGAAACCTATGAAATTCATCCAACCCTGGTAAAGCCCACCTATAGGATCACCTACGAAGATGTAGATGAACTGTTGCAGCTTGGCATCCAAGCCGAGCCAGAACTGGAGGCGATCGCCCACTGGGCTACTCAACGACAGATGCTGCGTCAAGCACAGGGAGCAATTAGCATCCACATGCCTGAATCGTCCATAAAAGTGGATGGCGATGACGTTACCATAGCGGTGCTGGATGACTCTACTTCGCGACAGTTGGTGGCAGAAATGATGATTTTGGCCGGAGAGATTGCCGGACGCTACGGACAAGAACACGAACTACCCCTACCGTTTCGTGGTCAGCCGCAGCCCGAATTGCCTCCAGTAGACGAGCTGATGCGGGTGCCAGCGGGTTTCGCACGAGATTATGCTATTCGCCGTTGTATGACTCGTAGTGAAGTGGGTATTACCCCAATGCGCCATGCCAGTTTGGGTCTAGATGCCTACACCCAGGCGACTTCTCCGATTCGCCGCTACTCAGACCTGCTGGTTCATTTTCAAATCAAAGCACACCTGCAAGGGAACGATTTACCGTTTAGTGGCGACGACGTAAAGGAATTAATTCAAGTTATTGGCACTACTGTCTATGAAACTGTTCAGGTAGAGCGCCAAACCAATCGCTACTGGACGCTAGAGTACCTGCGTCGCCACCCAACCGTGATCTGGCAGGCATTGATGTTACGCTGGCTGCGCGAACATGAAGGGCTAGCGCTAGTGCTTTTAGAGGATTTAGGAATAGAGTTGGCAATGCGGTTTAATCGCGCGATTGAACCAGGCGATCGCCTTGAGATCAAAGTTGACTACGCTGATCCCCGGCGTGACATGATTCAATTGACCGAGGTTACAGAAGCAGTATCTCAAACCGCTTCGATGTAAGTGTTGCATAATAAGCTGCGATACCAAAAACTGGCAGATTTCCATGTTTATCTCGCTGATCGCAGACTACGGTACAGGTGACCCGGCATTTGCAGAAGTGTCGCAGCGATTGTTACTAGCTTGTCCGCAGGCTCAAATTCATTGGCTGTCAGTACCACCCTTTAGCACGTTGGCAACTGGGTTTTGGATTGCTCAACTGGGGCTAAACCCAGGGCCCTCTCAGCGGTTGATCTACCACAACTGTGCCCCTCGACGAGATGATCCTGAAGCACGGCAAAACAACGAAGGGGAGGGCTTGACCTACGCACTACTGCCCAATGGGATTGTGGCTGTTGGGGTCAATGCTGGCTATACGCTTTCCTTTATCAAACATCATGCAACGGCGCTGCGAACCGTGAATGTGTCACGGGGTGGCTCTCAGTTTCGCTCGCGGGATGTGTTCCCGCCTGCTGCTGGAGCGATCGCCCAGGGAGATCTAAGCCTGGTAGGAGATGAACTGAAACCAGAAACTATTCCGAATCTACCGGGCGATCGCGTCGCTTGGATTGACGGCTATGGCAACATTAAAACCACCATCGCCGCCCATACCCTCACTCTAGAACCAGAACAGAAAGTGGTGATTCGAGTAGGGAGCGTGGTTAGCGATGCAGTTTACTCCGACGGTAGCTTTAAGGTTCCTGAAGGAACTCTGGCCTTTGCCCCCGGCAGTTCGGGCTGGGACGATGCCACAGGTCAGCCCATTCGCTGGATGGAGCTATTTTTAAGAGGCGGCAATGCTTGGGAGCGCTTTGGCAAGCCCCAAGTTAACCAACACGTTACCCATAGCGTCTAGCAAAAATCGGTAGTCCTAAATTGGTAAGGATTTTTTGATGGGCGGGCGAAGCCCGCCCATCAAAAAATCCTTATATCAATACCACTACCCAAAAATCTTGGATGCCTCATAGCGCAAGGTTTTCAGGATTTAGCATTGAGGTGAAACAACCAGAGCGGTCGGAAGATCTTACCTGGTTGACTGACAAATCTCTTGAACATCTGCTGCACCGCCAGGAAATCAATTTCCTGGCTCATCGCTAAAGTCCTCTAAAGAGGACTGGATCAGGGTCTGAGTCTATTTCAATAGACTTTCACGATTAGCCCAAAATTTATTTTAGGGCGGGTTGACAACGGAGCAATGAGACTTTCAGGGCTTTTGTCAGTCAACCAGGGATCTTACTTAAGACTTACGCAGTTGAATGAATTTGCGGGCGCGCCGCGCCCGCAAATTCATTCAACTTTCTTGGTTTTTCGTGTCAGGGATGTAAGTCCTAGTACTGAATGTTGGGGCAGATCGTTTGGGCAATGCGATCGCTTGATGGCTGATCTTCCCAACCCGACAAAATACCTTTTAACTCTGCTCGCAGGGTTTCTAGCGCATGAATTTGTTGCTCAATGGCCTCCACCTTCAGTTCTAGATGCTGTCGCACTTCACCACAGGGCAACTGCCCCTGATCGTGAACCGTTAGAATTTGCTGAATCTCTTGCAGCGTCAACCCTAACGCTTGCGATCGCCGAATAAAGGCCAACCGATTCAACACCTGTGGCTGAAACATGCGATAGCCCACCTCTGACCGCTCTACCATTGGCAGCAGCAGACCCGTTTCTTCATAATACCGAATAGTCTTTACCGAAAGCCCACTTTCGGCAGCCACTTCACCAATTTTCAAAAGTGAGGCGATCGTTGTAGTAGCCATAACCATGATGCATAAACAGTAAGCGGACAAGCCTCTGAACCATTAGACTTCTTGCGTGAATGCTTTTTCGTGTGCATGAAGTGTTTCCCGGCGAAGCCGGGAAACACTTCATGCAAGAGGTCTAAGTAATCAAATCGGGAATCGGGTGTAAGTGTCTCCTTCCCTCCCTCGTCCTTCATTCCTCTCGTCGATCTGGCAAACACAGCACTGGAGACGAGTTGGTTAACTGAACAGGGCGACGCGAAGATTGCAGAAAACGGAGGGCGATCGCCACCCCCACCAATGTTCCGCCTATCAGTGCCAACGACCAGTGCCCATCTACGCCACCAATGACGATATCTACAGTGCCCACCGTCAACACAAACGTAGAAATTGGCTCTTTGCTATAACCAGAATTGAAAAATCGCAGCATCTAAAACCTACTTGCGGCATTTAAGTAGTTCAACCTAAATAAAAACCAAATTCTAAAACCCTGCGTCGCCCGCTGTGCGGGCGGCGCAGGGTTTTAGAATCTTATATTTAATTAAGCCCACCTACTTAGGTTAGACTCTTGGACTGTATAGTCTAGACTACATAGCTCTTACTTCTCACTGTATCGCACCAATTTCGGAAGTAGGGGCAAAGCATTCGGTCACTATGTCTTGGCCAGATATGACCTCTACTAGCCGAATGCTTTGCCCATGCTCCAATTCGGTCACTATGTCTTGGCCAGATATGACCTCTACTAGCCGAATGCTTTGCCCGTGCTCCAACTAGAAAGGGAGGATAGCGACGCTACCCTCCCTTTTGTCTAAATCCGTATCCTAGATCTATCTAAATCCATAAGTAGTTCAACCTAAATAAAAACCAAACTCTAAAACCCTGCGCCGCCCGCTGTGCGGGCGGCGCAGGGTTTTAGAATCTTATATTTAATTAAGCCCACCTACTTATCTAGATCTGCACTGCCCTAACTCAATCGATGTAAAGCTGCCGAACCGTTAGAAGGGCTGACGGGACTTGACGACCTACTCAAACGGTACAGAAAGTAGCTTACTGAGATCAATTTACTGAGATCAAAGGGGATCATTCGCTGAAAACTCAGGGTTAGAACAACCCTAACCAAGACAAAAGCCCTTGACCCGTAACGTATTCAATCCCTAGTGTAATCACGAACCCAATCATGGCGGCGCGTCCGTTGAGGCGCTCGGCATAGTCGTTAAAGCCAAACTTTGGTTCGGTCAGCTTGGGAGCGGGGGTGTTGGTAGTTTGAGTCATGGTGGGGGATTTACAAAACTTTACTCGACACTATCCATTGTAGAGAGGGTTAGGCAATCGTCAACTGAAAAGTGGCACGCTCACAGCACAAGTTAAGTGTGAATGTTTCGGAGTGCTAACTTTTTATAGCGGTAAGCGATCGCCAAAATTCCTTTTACGGACTTGTGTAGAGCCAACGTCCGCCAGTCAGACGATGAGGCAAACGGAGTCCCGATCTAAGCTAGAAGCAAGTACACATAACCTTGCTTGGCCTCCCAGCCAATTTTTATCGTTCTGTAATTCTTATAACGAGGTAAGTAATGGAAATCGGTGTTCCTAAAGAAATTAAAGATCAAGAGTTTCGGGTGGGGCTAAATCCTAACAGCGTGCGATCGCTGAACGATGCGGGACACACCGTTTTTATCGAAACCCAGGCAGGTGTAGGCGCAGGATTTACAGACGAAGACTATGGGCTGGCGGGGGCAAAAATTGTATCCACGGCAAACGAGGTTTGGAGCCGCGAACTGGTGGTGAAAGTGAAGGAGCCACTGCCGCCCGAATACCCGCTGATGCAATCTGGACAGTTGATTTTTACCTATCTCCACTTAGCGGCGGCGCGGGGGTTAACGGAGCAATTGATGAGTGCAGGCGTGACGGCGATCGCCTACGAAACGGTAGAGTTGCCCAATCGTAGCCTGCCTCTGCTCACCCCCATGAGTATCATTGCCGGACGGCTTTCGGTGCAGTTTGGCGCGCGTTACTTAGAGCGGCAGCAGGGCGGACGAGGAATTTTGCTGGGCGGCATCCCCGGCGTAAAACCCGGTAAAGTTGTGGTGTTGGGCGGGGGCGTGGTAGGTACCGAAGCAGCTCGCATTGCCGTGGGTATGGGTGCCCAAGTGCAAATTTTTGATGTGAATGTAGATCGCCTTGGTTATTTAGAAACCCTGTTTGGCTCGCGAGTCGAATTACTGTACAGCAGCCCCGCCCAAATTGAAGCCGCCGTTATCGATGCTGATTTGCTGATTGGTGCGGTGCTTGTACCCGGTCGGCGTGCGCCCATTTTGGTACCGGCATCGCTAGTGGAAAAAATGCGGACAGGATCAGTCATCGTAGACGTAGCGGTCGATCAAGGGGGCTGTGTGGAAACCCTGCATCCCACTTCCCACACTACCCCCACCTATGTCGTCTCTGGCGTGGTGCATTACGGTGTGCCCAATATGCCCGGAGCAGTTCCCTGGACAGCAACTCAGGCGCTTAACAACAGCACTTTTCCCTATGTGTTGAAACTGGCTAACCACGGCCTCAAAGCTCTGGAACTGGACGAGGCGATCGCCAAAGGGCTAAACGTCAAGGGCGGACAGTTGGTACATCCAGCCGTGCAGCAGGTGTTTCCCGATTTGGTGAAATAGGAATGCCGCTGTAGGGGCGAAGCATTGGGCTGGGACGTTTCGGGTATAGCGGGAAGTACTGACCCAATGCTGCGCCCCTACTTTCTTTCGTCCCGATTAAAAGTTCACTCGTTAGGATCGAAGAGACATCTGCCCTTGTGTCCCATACTTTTCGGAAGAATATCGCATGATTAGGTCTTTCCGTCACGCGCTCTGGCTGCTCTTATTGCTGACGCCAGCCTGTACGAGTGTTCCAACATCTGTCGAATCGGTGTCGCCTGCATTGCCTGCGTCTCCTGAAACCGCGGCTGATCTGTCAGTAGCGCAAGCTCAGCCGCAGCCCGGAGCGATACGCGCTCTACGCAGGCAAGCCAACGCTTCCCCACCACCCAGTAGCCTCATTCGTACGGAACCGCTTTCGACTGCGCCAATTCGCGTTGAGCTAGGGAAACTGCCGCCACCCTATGCCACCTCCAGTGCATCAAACGGGCCGCAGGTGATCGACATTCCGGCTAATCCGACGCTGAAGGTGCCCGCAGGCTTTACCGTTAATGTGTTTGCCGAAGGGCTAGATGCACCCCGGTGGCTGGCTTTAACGCCTACGGGTGATGTATTGGTGACAGAGACGCGGCAGGATCGAATTCGGCTGCTGGGCGATCGCAACCAAGACGGCGTGGCGGAACTCAGCCAGCCGTTTGCCACGGCTCAAAATGGGCTAGCGATTCCTTTCGGCATGGCGTTTGCAGGTGATTCTTTCTTTGTGGGCAACAGTGCGTCGGTGCTGCGATTTCCCTACACGCCGGGACAGTTGGCTCTAACGGGTGCAGGGCAGAAGATTGCCGACCTGCCGGGTGGCGGCTATAACCAGCACTGGACGCGCAATGTGGTGGCGGCTCCAGATGGGCGATCGCTCTACGTGTCGATTGGCTCTCGCTCGAATGCCGACGAAGAGCCGCTGCCCCGCGCCTCGGTGCAGGTGATGAATCTGGACGGCTCTGGCCAAAAAACGTTTGCATCGGGGCTACGGAATCCAGTTGGGTTGGACTTTCACCCAGTCACAGGCGAACTCCATGCCACTGTGAACGAGCGCGATGGGCTAGGCGATGATCTGGTGCCCGATTACTTCACCCGCATTCGCCAAGATGAATTTTACGGCTGGCCCTACACCTATCTATCTCCCGATCGCCTCGATCCCCGGCACGTGGTAGGCGATCGCAGCCGTAACCCCAATCTTGCCGCCCAAACCCTTACCCCCGATGTGCTATTTCAAGCGCACTCTGCCGCGCTGGGTCTACAGTTTTACGACGGTAACACCTTTCCAACCAAATATCAGAACGGGGCGTTTGCCGCCTTTCGGGGGTCGTGGAACCGTGACCAGGGTACAGGCTACAAGATTGTCTTTGTGCCCTTTGGGGCTGATCATCGCCCCGTCGGCTCCTACGAGGATTTTGTCACCGGGTTTCTGGTCGATCCGTCTCGACCTACCACTTGGGGTCGTCCGGTGGGGCTGCTCGCGTTACCCGATGGCAGTCTGTTGTTTACCGAAGAAGCAAACGGACGAATCTACCGGGTGCAGTACCAGGGTGGATAGGGGCGAAGGTGCTACCCATTAAACAAAGCTAAAGGCCCCGCTGCTAAGCGTCAGCCCAGTCACGCCTTGCACTACCCCAATCCATTCGGCTTGATTGCCCGTTTTTAGGGCAATTAAGGTGCCAGAAAGGCTGCCAAAGAGGGTGCTAAGGGTGTAATCGGCAGCGGTGCCATGCAGTTGAATCACATCATTTTGCCTGAAGTCAGTGATCAGAGCGTAGTCTTGTTTGCCTGCGAGCCTTGGCTTACCATCGTTGTAGAAAGCAAGGGTTGAATTTCCTAAAGCGAAGGTATCAGAACCGCTGCCTCCAATCAGGGTGTCAATTTCGCCCCGACCTGCGATCGCCGACTCTGGGTCTACCCCGATCAAAACGTCTCGGTTTGAGTTGCCGAAAAGCACATCATTGTTGGCACCGCCGATCAGCGCATCTTGGCCAAGACTGCCCGACAGCTCATCCTGCCCCGCTTCTCCGAGGAGGCGATCGCCGCCCGCGCCACCGTCGATCGTGTCATTGCCCGTGCCCCCCTTCAGCTCATCTCGGCCTCCATTTCCGGCAATGGTGTCGTTGCCGCCTGCCCCATCTGCGGTGTTGGCCTGGTCATCGCCCACCAAAACATTGTCATTGGCCGGGGCGAGGGCATTTCGCACCCCAAAGACAAAGGCTAAATAGGAAAAGCCCGCAGAGGTTCTGAGGGTTTCGACTCCGGCGCGAGACGTGAGTAGTGGAATCTGGTCAGGGGCGATCGCCCTATAGGCCGCCAAAAACTCGCTGTAATCAGCGTCGTTGGAATACGTAAACGTTGGCTGGTTTAAGGCTTGCACCGACAGCGGCGTTTCGGTGTAGCCAGCGGGGGGGCTGGTCAGCAGGCGGCGAATCGTGCCGTGCTTGTCTAGCACGTAAAGTGGGTTAATCGCCGGGTCGGTGTAGGCTTGCAAAACGGCGTTGCCTGCGATCAAGGCTTCCCCACCTAGACTGACAAAGTCACCGCTGACAATGTAGTGCGTTACCGATAGACTTGCACCCCCTGCCGCCAAAAACTGAGCGGCGATCGCCGCACTGGTTCCGGGCGCGTTAAACGTTACAACTTGCCCAATTTGATCGACCAGTGATGCCGCTGCTACCTGGGTAATGCCGCCCCCCATGCTGTGCCCTACGATGTCGGGTTTTTGCCCGGTGCTCTGGGCAGTTTGGGTTAACCAGGTGGCGATCGCCTCTCGATTCCGCTGAAACTGAGTGAACCCAGTGCCATTGGGGTCAGTGTTAGCAAAATCGTCGAGCAGTTCATTGGTGCCGCGAAATACGAGCACCGGAGGTTTATCAGGCGTGAGAGAGGTTAGCCCTAGAGCCTGAAACCCGCTGATTGGATCATTGAAGGGTTGATCAATGCGATACCCTGCCGTCGCCAAAAACGCAGTTACGTCTGGACTTGCCTGGGGATCGTCGTACACATAAACGACTTCTTTGGCCAAGATTTCGTAAATAGCGTGCAGTGGATTCGTCATGGTTAAGGGTTGTGGGGGATGCCCAGATCATAAACCTCCGGCATGAGTTATTTTCTAGCTGAGCTAAAGCTGAACCAGAAAATCAGGACTTATAGCGGTAGCCATAAAGCTTAGGACATGCCAGCGTCATTCCCGCGCAGGCGGGAATGACGCTGGCACCTATCGAGCAGATGGATTCCCGCCTGCGCGGGAATGACAGGGAGGCGTCCTATTGATCATGGCTACCGCTATACGCACTGCATACGAAAAACCAAGAAAGTTGAATGATGTTGCAGGCGCGGAGCGCCTGCAACATCATTCAACTGCGTAAGTCCTAAAAATAACTCATGCTATCCAAGGCAGAATTCACGCAGAGGGTTTAATGCGATCGCTCCAGATCTCCAATCAGTTTGGGGACTCCGGCGGTGAGCACGTCGTACCCTGTTGGCGTAACCAACACGTCGTCTTCAATCCGAATGCCAATGCCGCGCCAGCGCTCTGGCACCTCTGGCTGTCCTTCGGCAGGTTTGATGTCGGGTGCGATGTAGATCCCCGGCTCTACCGTGGTAATCTGCCCTGGCTCTAGGGTATGGGCGGTTTCGCCATGGGCATACACCCCAACATCGTGTACATCCAATCCCAGCCAATGCCCCGTCTTGTGCATGTAGAAGGGCTTATATTTTTCGGTTTTGATGATTTCTTCAATATCTCCCTGAAGTAGCCCCAGATCGAGCAAGCCTTCCACAATTACGCGCACGGCGGTGTCGTGCATGTTGCTATAGGGGTTACCGGGCTGAACCTGGGCGATCGCCTCCACTTGAGCACGCAGCACAATGTCGTAGAGCGTTTTTTGCTCCGCCGTAAACGTACCGCTGACGGGGAAAGTGCGGGTAATGTCTGAGTTGTAATAGCCATAGGCACATCCGGCATCGATCAATAGCAATTCGCCATCTTTTAGCTGATCGGTATTTTCGGTGTAGTGCAAAATGCAGGCATTTTTCCCCGCCGCCACAATCGACGGGTAGGCAGGGCCGATCGCGCCGCTAAGCCGAAAGGTGTGCTCAATTTCTGCCTGCACTTGATACTCGTAAACGCCAGGTTTGGCAAACGCCATCGCTCGGTTGTGGGCTTCCGCCGCGATGTCTGCCGCCTTACGCATCAGATCTACTTCTACCGGGCGCTTGATCAACCGCATCGGGTGCAGCACCAGCATCGGATCTTCGATCGCCGTGGGGCCAACACCCTTGCGGGGATACTGCCGCATCAGCCGCTGCCATAGGGCAAGTATGGTGTCGTTGAAGGGGCGATCGCGACCCAGGTGGTAATAAATCCGATCGGCTTGCTCCACATACTGCGGCAGTTTTTCGTCTAGCTCAGCAATCGGGTAAACCGCATCTGCACCAAACTGCTCCTTGGCCGCTTCCACTCCCACGCGATAGCCCGTCCAGGTTTCCCGCTCAGGATCTTTGGGCTGAACAAATAGGACAAATTTATGCTCTTCATGGTGTGGAGTCAGCACCGCAACTGCCTCCGCTTCGTTAAACCCTGTCAAATAGAAGAAATCGCTATCCTGCCGAAAATTGTATTCCACGTCGTTGTGCATCACAGCCATCGGCGCACTGCGAAAGATCGCTGTGCCCTTGCCCAGTTTTGCCATCAACTGTTCACGTCGCCAGGAAAAGTCGGTTTGCATAGTCAGGAGAAATTGTTCTAAAAGTGTTGCTTAGATGGTTTGAGATATTTGCGACGCAAACGTTTCAAACCACTTGGCAGCGTGTTTTGAGGCTTACGCATATTAGATATGGTAGCGATTCTCTACAAGACGGCAAAGCCGAACGCCCACCCTAAAATCTGTAGCTCAACACCTCAATGCGAGACCCTTCTGCTGGCAAATCCGCTGCTCGAACCGAGAGCGCATCGCCCCGACGCTGGACAGGTGTTCCTGGCATGGCCGCTAGAAAAGCATCTAAGGGCTGAATATCGCAAGCAGTGGCTGTAGCCGCCTGGGTGCGGTATTGGGTGGGAATAATGACGCGGGGGTTAAGTGCTCGAATCGCCTGGGCAGCTTCGTCGGGCGTGTAGATTTTGGCACCGCCCCCAACCGGAACGAGCAGCACATCAGGTCGCCCGATTAAAATCTGTTGCTCTACCTGAATTGGGCTGACGGCACCCCCTAAATGGGCGATATTGAGTCCGCCCTGGTTCCAGCGCCACATGGTATTCAACCCAAAGCGGCGACCACCCTGGCGATCGTGATTACCGCGAATACCCTGAATCTGCATCCCGCGATATTCGTACACCCCTGGCTCTGACAGCAGGCGAGGCGTTCCGGGCAGCCCGTCAAGGGAGCCTTCGTCTAGCAAACGGCTGCTGATCATGACTAAATCGGCAGTGACGCGAGGGGCGCGGTAGCCCGCCGTGCAGCCGAGCGGACGAAAGGGATTCACCAACACGCGGTTGCCCTGCCCCGTAAACAAAAAGCAGCTATGCCCCAGATACTGAATGGAAACGCCACCGCTTGTCTGAGCCTGACCTGCCTGGAAACTAGATGCCACCACGGTTGTTGCAGTGGCTGCCAACCCTGCCCCTGCATATTGAATAAACCTGCGCCGCTTCATGAGTTTCTCTACCCTTCGCTGTGAACGGGAACCGTTGCTGTAAGTGGGCGATCGCCAGCTTGCTAAAACTGACGTGTATCCGATCAAAATTTGCACCTCTTAGCTTACAGTGATTGGCGCTACCAACTCAAAGTTCCGGTTTTAAACATACGGTAGTGATAGATTACTGGTTTAGCAGCAGGCAATGGAGCGATGAACCGACGATGGATAGGGGCGTGGCTGGCGGGGATCATGCTTTGGCTGTGCTGTAGTGGAATGGCACAGGCGGGTGTATTGGCACGACTGGCAGCGTTTCCCGATTGGCAAAAACCGTCGCTGCAACCTGCCCAGGGCGATCTGGCTTACCCTGATTGGTTTGCGGGTGCCTGGACTGTAACCACGACGCTGACGGATCTGGCCGCGCCGCTTGCGCCAGACGTGCTCACTCCCGGATTTGAGAGTAACCGCCCGTATCTTGGCCAGCCAATTGTGTTTCAGGCGCGGTTTGTGGCAGAGTCACCCCGCCGGGTTGGCAGCTTACGTCAGCGATCGCTACAAATACCGTCGTTACGGGTGCCATTCTTGCAGAGGCTGTTCTCACAGACGCGATCGCCTGCGCTGATTTCCGATCGTGCCTTTAACGGGCTGAACTTGGTTAAGGCCTATTTGGATGGGTCGGGCACAGATGGCAAAAGCCCAGTTTTGGCGGTAAAGGTTGATCCCGACAATCCCAATCGTCAGATTACGTTGCTCAGAGGCGATCGCCAACTGGTGTCAACCGTCACCGACCGAGCAACCGAATCGTCCAACGCTGAAGAATTCATTACAACCGAACTATTTCAACAAGAGTTTCGGGGCGCGCCTCAGGTTTACTTCAACACGGTCGAAACCACAACCGCCTACACCCACCACACTGAGGCCGATCCCAGCATTACGGCTGACCAAGTAACAGCAATCTACCTATCGCCGCAAGATCCAGACTATTTCAAAGCGGGAGAACGTCCAGTGGCACTGTATCGCTATCGGATGGAGTTTCAGGAAGGGATGAGGAATTAAGGATGAACCCAATCCGTAGGGGCAAAGCATTCGGCCAGTACCTGTCGGTTGTACCTGAATTTACAACCCGAATGCTTTGCCCACCCACCTCTCGAACGACCAGTTTAGGTTGTATCTGTAGGGAGCGGGTTCAGCCAGTATGTGATCTGTCTTGCTGGTAACGCATCAACAAAACCCGCCCTTCCAAACCCGCCCTTCCAAGCCTGCCCTCCCAAACCCGCCCTCCCAAACCCGCCCTTCCAAACCCGCCTCCCCAAGAATTTCAACGATTGCAATTTGATGTTGATATCACTGCCTCCAAGCAGCAGCAGTACTTTGGAGAAACATGATAGATCTGCCGCTGGTTTACCATCCGGATTATGTAACGCCGCTGCCATTGGGACATCGCTTCCCCATGAGTAAGTTCAGCCAGTTACACGATACGCTGCTGGCAGATGGTGTAGCTCACCCCGATCAGTTTCATGCGCCAGAGTTACCGCCGCTGGAGTGGATTGAGCAAGTTCACACTCCGGCATACGTGCGTGCCTATCGGGAAGGTACGCTAGACCCCAAGGCGCAGCGCCGGATTGGGCTGCCGTGGAGTCCGGCCTTGGTAAATCGCACTTGTATTGCAGTAGGGGGCACGGTGTTGACGGCACGACTGGCGCTGGAGTACGGGCTGGCCTGCAATACCGCTGGGGGCACGCATCATGCGTTTCCCAGTTACGGGTCGGGGTTTTGCATTTTTAATGACTTGGCGATCGCCGCTCGTACAGTGCAACATCTGGGGCTGGCACAAAAAATTCTGATTGTTGATTTGGACGTGCATCAAGGGGATGGGACGGCCTTCATTTTTCAAGATGACCCCAGCGTGTTTACGTTTTCGATGCACTGCGAGGTCAACTTTCCAGGTACCAAGCAAACCAGCGATCTGGACGTGCCGCTGCCGATCGGGATGGAAGATGCCGACTATCTACAAACCCTGGCCACGTACTTACCCGATTTGCTGTCTCAGGTGCAGCCCGATTTGGTGCTGTATGATGCCGGGGTTGATCCCCATGTGGGCGATCGCCTCGGCAAGCTGGCTCTGACTGACAGCGGTCTTTACCGTCGTGAAATGCAGGTGTTGAGCACCTGTGTCTCGCAGGGGTATCCGGTTGCCTGTGTAATTGGCGGCGGTTACGGCGACGATTTCAACGCGCTGATCTACCGACATTCGCTGCTGCACCGCGCCGCCAGTGAAGTGTATCGGCACTATCGGCTGTAGGTTAATCAACGCTGATGTCTCGTTCTTGCTCGAGCGCTTCTAGGCTTTTGAGCACGCTTAGAGTTGAGTAATATGCCTCTTCGATCAATTCGTCCCGCTCGCTAGAGTCTGTAATTATGTCATCGAGCATTAACCGCAAGGAGCCAATCATGGTATTGAGGCGATTGCGAATTTCGTAAGAACATTGCGCCACCTGGCGACGGTCAATTTGATAGTTAACGAGCTGAGGGCGATCGCGACCAATCTCAGCAGAAAGGCTCTCAGCGGAAAGGCTCTCGGTAGATACAACTCCCTCAGTAAATTGCAGGGTGCAAAGGCGGGTGTAGTAACCGCCTTGCTTCAGTAATTCGTCGTGGGTGCCCCGTTCTACGACTCGCCCTTGATCCAACACAGCAATCTGTTCAGCCTTTTGTACTGTAGAGAGGCGGTGGGCAATGACCAGCGTGGTGCGATCGCGGCTCAGAGTTTCAATTGCCTGCTGCACCAGCCGTTCCGATACGGTGTCTAGGGCGCTGGTGGCTTCGTCCAAAATCAAAATTTCTGGATTTTGCAATAGCGCACGGGCGATCGCCAATCGCTGCCGCTGCCCACCCGATAGCAGCACGCCGCGATCGCCAATGGGCGTATTTAATCCGTAGGGCAACTGAGTAATAAACTCATCTGCGTTGGCTAGTTTAGCCGCGCTCCAAATCTCCTGGTCGGTGGCCTCTGGCACTCCATAGGCAATGTTGTCGCGCACCGACGCATTAAACAAAACCGTTTCTTGGCTAATAATCCCCATTGCCCGCCGCAGCGATCGAATTTCAAACTCACGCAGATCAACGCCATCGATCAAAATTGCCCCCACCGTCGGGTCATAAAAACGCGGCAGCAAATCCACTAAGGTCGATTTCCCTGCGCCCGATGCACCCACCAGCGCCAGTGTCGTCCCGCGTGGCAGATACAGGTCTATATCTGTGAGTACACACTGAGCCAATCCCCGATAGCCAAACGACACCTGGTTAATGTGAATGCCCTGCTGCAAAGGCATGTAGGGGCGATCGCCATTGACCATGAAGGGCTTGTCTTGCCGATTCAAAAATGCCTCGGTTAGCAACACACTCGACATGCCGTTGGCCACTTGATTCCGCGCTGTATTGAACTGGGAAAGCAGCGGCAGCAGGCGAAAAATCAGCACCAAATAGGTTAACAGCACCGTTGAAAGAGCTTCAAGTTGGGTAGAGAGAAACGTTTGCCCCAGCCACACGATCACAATTAGCGCGATCACGCCTGTGATTTCGCTAAATGGAGCGATCGCCGCCGAGCTAGCCAGCGCTCGAAACTCTGCCTGTTCCCGCGCTCGTACCAGTTGTCGCAGGCGCGCATACTCCTGCCGTTCGGTTGCAGTGGCGCGCACCAATCGCATCCCCGTCAACACATCCATCAAATTAATGGAATAGACCTTCGAGGTTTCCGACAACTGTTCCCCCAACTGCCGCGATCGCGCCATGCCAAATTGGTTAATCCAGGTGATTCCACCCAGTAGCACCCCTGCCGCTAACGTCAACGGCCACGACAATGCCAGCAGCAGCCCGACAAACACCCCAATCGTCAAGACCGTTGTGGCCGATCGCACCGCTGTAGTAACCGCTGCCACCGCGCGATTTAGCTCTACATTCAGGCGATTGATCATATCTCCTAAACTGGTTTGGCTGTAGAAATCCAGATCTACCTCCAAGACCAAGCGCAGCCCCTCCTCCCGCAAATCGGTTACCAACACTCGCTTGAGTGCTCCTGAAACTAGGGCGCTGGCGTAATTTGCCCCATTCTTCAACACCAGCAGCAGTACAATCGCCCCTGCCATCACCATTAGCCGCCACTCCTCTGGAAGGCGATCAAACGGTGCCAGCAACTGCTGGATCAGCGGCGGCATTCCCCTCACGTCCACACCTTCCAAAAAACTCAGCAGTACGGGCACAATCAGCGCTGTGCTCACCCCATTAAATACAGCCCCCGCAAACCCCAGCACCACCGTCAACGCAATCCACGTGGGATAGCGTTGAGCAATGCGGAGTAGCAGACGGTTAGGGGACATGGCAGGGGTGGTATATTTGCAGGATTAGTAGGGGCGAAGCATTGGGTCGAGAGGCATTCATATGACCGATAGGTACTTGCCCAATGCTTCGACCCTACCGCTTGCTTATTGTCTCAAGAATTGGAGCTAGGGCGATCGCCATTGCCGTGACGCTGTATTGCTCCACACATTTGGTACGAGCCGCCAACCCTTTGGCGATCGCCTCTTCAGGGTGGTCAAAAATCCATTGAATTTGGGCGGCCAACTGATCTGGGGCATCGGCATCGACCAGATAGCCCGCATCCCCCAAAATCATCGGAATATCGCCGACACGAGTTGAAAGGATAGGTTTTGCCATGGCCATGCCATCGGTTAACTTCAGCGGAAACTGGGCACGGGCGATCGCCGTATCCCGCTGAGGCACAACGATTACGTGGGCAGCAGCAAGAACCGCAGGCATTTCATCCGCCGAAAATTTGGGCAGTTTAATAATCCAGTGTCCCCACTGCTGCAACAGGCGATCGTCATAGTCATCGTAGGGGTTGCCGCCCACAATCACCAGGCGCAGGTCGGGCTGGTTCAACTTCTCTAATGCCACCAACAGGTCTTCTAGCCCCTTGTGGGGGCGTGGTGCCCCAGGAAACATCAGCACCCGGTAATCAGTCAGCCCGTAGCGTTGACGACTGGCGATCGCATCATAGGCGATCGGGTTAAATAAATCCGTATCTTTACCATTGGGCAAATACACACCACCAAACCGCTGTTGCAAAAACGTGGTATCTACCGTCAGCGCATCAGCCCACCCCACCAAGCGCTCCATTCCCGCTAAATAAAGCGGATGGTCAGGAAACCGGAGTGCGCCGCCCGGTTTCACGATATCGCGCGCCAGTTGACGGGGTGAAGGAGCATAGCGCCATGCCTCGCCGCCGTGCCAGCTCAGTTCCCAGTCGTCCATGTCTAACAACAGGGGGCGGCGGGTATACAGCCGATTCAGCAGCGCTAGCCCAAAACTAGTCGGTTTTGGCTTCACAGCATAGATCAGGTCGCCCGTAAGCGTGTTCAACAGGGTGCGGGCAGCGCCCAGAAAGGCGGGATAGTTGCACCCTGGTATTGCCTTAACCGACATATCGCCGGGGGGCACGGCATAAAGCGCCTCGCCAAACAAAAAGCCAACGATCTCAACCCCATAGCCCAATTTCTGCAACACCTGCCCCAGCAAAAAGGCTCGGACGGCTCCGCCTCCTGCCAAATCGCTCACCACCACCGAAACCTTTAGGGGTGGACGGCGAATCGCGGGGTCAATTGCAGAGTCTATTGCAGAGTCTATTGCAGAATCTATGGATGAGTTAAAGGGCACGTTGGCGAGGTGGGTCGGTATTGGGTGGTGCAGGCGATCGCGATCGCAGATGAGCTACGGGAAGCCACCTGCTCATGGGCAGCCATTGGGAAAGTATTGCTAGCCATCGCTTTGAGCGTGGCCCCCGATAGCGTTCGTATAGTAAAAAGCTAGGAGTTAGCTGCCGCAGCTCGTACAGCAGCTTCAAGGCAAACAAATGGGACAGGTGGAGCCTGCCGCCCCACAGCACGACCGGAAACTGAGCAAGTTGGCTAAATGCCTCAAAGTGACGGCGATCGCGCTCCTCTAACGTGGTTTCGAGCAAATACTGAAGGCTGGGCTGGTAGAGCGATCGCAACTGTGGATGGCGATCGCCTACCGTTTGAAAGTACTGAGCATAGGCATTCCACATCAGCGATCGGTTGTCCGTCATATTAGCCGAATGCTTCCGATAGAATGCTGCCACCATCGGAACATACACAAACGGCACTCCCTGCACCAGCAGCGTCAAGGCAAATTCCCGATCCTCACACGCCTTCAAAGTTTCATCAAACGGGGTCTGCATTACCAGACAGCGCTTGAACAGCATGGCTTGTTGCAGCAGCGGGAAGGGAGATTGCGCCAAACTATCTGGGCAGACCAACAGCCGAGCGATCAGGCTTTGGGCATCCAGATCACCCGCTACACAGACCCGTGACGCACCTGGCTCTGACACCGTTTGCATCTGGGTCGAGTCTTCGTACACCCGCTCGTAGTCAGAATACAGCACCAGTTCCGTATCTCCAACCGCTGCGGCATGGTCAAGCTGCCGCTGAATTTTGTCGGGGGCAATCCAGTCATCGGCATCCAAAAATTGTATCCACGCTCCCGTCGCACGGCGCGCCCCCAAATTCCGGGCGGACGCAACGCCTCCATTGGGCTGATAGTGATAGGTCAGACAGACTTCTGCACGGCTGTTGTCCCAAATCAGGCTGTCCCGAATCAGGCGATCGGCGACTTGGCGAGTGGCATCGGTAGATCCGTCGTCTATAATCAGACACTCGATCTGAGGGTAGGTTTGCGCTAGCACACTCTGCACTGCCTGCTCTAGGTAAAGCGCTTGGTTAAAGGCCGTGATCACAACCGAAACAAGGGAGGACATAGATCATTAGCGTCGATTAGACGGCTTGGATGGCTTGGAGGAATACTAACCTACTGCCTGAACGGTTTTCCAGGAACGCAGGAGAATGATTTCCGCAGCAGGTTCGTCGTTAGAGCACCAATCAAAATCCTAGACCTCCTGCGTGAATCGTTTCCCGGCTTCGCTGGGAACCGATTCACGCCCTCCAAAAGGCATTCGTGCAGGAGGTCTACTGAATCAGGGAGCAATCGGGTCATGAGTGCGATGGGTGAAGGAGTTCACTGGCGGATCTGGCGGATCTGGCGGATCTGGCGGATCAGGCGGATCAAGTTCCAGGGGTGCTGAAATTCCAGCTTCTGGGAAGTTGAGACGCAGGACGGTGTCCTCAATCGCCATCCGTAACCAGCCGGGACAGCGCCGATGCTGACAGAATTGGAGCGATCGCCGCCCCCAACTATCTTCTGCTGTAGAGAGCTGCGCTGGAATTTGACGATTCTCAATCACCCAACGCCAAATTGACCATAGACTGGGGTCATCTGTCGCCAACCCCCACTTTTTGACTGAGTGAGCAAAGGTCTGAGCAGTATAGGCTTCACTCCATTTAAATCGATACAACGCGAGGTCAGACTGCTCAAACAACGGAATATGTTTTGGATTCAAGAAGGTCACTCTAGAACGGGGTTCTAGCAGAACTTTGCCGCCTAAAGCCGTAACTTGAAAGCAGAGATCCGTATGGCTGGCGAGGCTGTCGAACTGATCGTCTAAGCTAACCCGCTCAAGCCAATCGCAGCGAATCAGCAGAGTATGAAACTCAACGGCATCTACAACCACTGGTTGAAGGACGGCTGGTTCAACGTTTCGCAGTTTGACTCCACAGAGAAGCTGCTTTTGTTCAAACCAGCGCTTGTCTCGGCGACGGGGGTGAAATTTGGTTGCAATACCCGCAACGTGAATTTCAGGATTGGGGTCGTGGGGCTGTCCTTGCAAAATTAGGGGAGAGGCGATCGCTCCTTGATGGGTCTCAACAGCGGCGACTAATGTTCCCAGCCAGCCCGGATGCACGACTACATCGTTATCCAGAAACACTACATAGTCAGTTGGTGTGTAGTCGGTTGAAGTATGGGTAGAGCCAGAAACGGAATCTGGGAGGGAAGCGTTGGAGCGCATCCATGCCAATGCCAAATTGCGCGCCTGATTTGATCGCAAGTACCGTTCCTGCCGAATCAGCGTGAAAAATGGATGCCGTACCGCCTGCTCCTGAAGATATTGAGCCACGGCAGGCGGCGAGTTTCCATCTATGTAAACCAGTTGAAATGGATAAGTAGGGTAATCCGCTAAGATGCTTTCCAGCGACGCGCGGGTCAAGCTGAAGCGATCGCGCTGAGTCACGATTAAGGTTACAGCGGACAAGGCCATATAGTGGAAACCTCTAGCGAGACATAGGATTAAGCAGTGCTCTAGCTTGAATCCTGATTCCAGTTTAAAGAAAAAACATTAAAGAACAAACGTGGCGAATGATGTTGAGACTTGCTAAGCAAATCTCAACATCACTCGCCACAAAAACAATCTAAATTCGGTATGACTGTATCGAGCGTGTCGATAAAGCTGAGACATAGCTAAAAAAGTCGATACATGGCCAAAGACGCAGAATCTGTTAGCCTTGAATTTTGATCCGACCAAGCTGCACTTGGTCAAACAGTAAGCTGATTTGATGATGTTCGTCTTTATCAATACGACGGTCAGACAACAGAGCTGATGCTAGTTGTAGATGGTCGAGACGAGTCATATATCCTTCTATAACGACTCGTTCGAGAAGCGCCTGAATCGAGGAATTAGCTTTGTTGGGAGCAGTCCGTATCATAACCGTTAAATTCTTACCCTGAGCTATACCGAGAACACCTAGTCAAACAGTTTAGGACTACCACAGTTTTTAAGTAAACATTCTGGATTCATCCATCTGTCACCTGACTCGAAACAACTGTTTTAGAGCGACCGACGAGAAGCGGCCATTCAGACGTTGTTCAAATGCATTACTGACTGATCACTTCACCCTCTATTGTCGGTCGATTATCTACGGTTATTCTTGTTCATTTTGCAAAGCGTGCGCCAGACTTGATAAAGAGTTAGTGAATTGTGCCGCGACTTTAAGTTGGGAACAAAATTATCTACTCTGTCCATCTGAGGGCACTAAGTAGTTCAACCTAAATAAAAACTAAATTCTAAAACCCTGCGCCGCCCGCACAGCGGGCGGCGCAGGGTTTTAGAATCTTATATTTAATTAAGCCCACCTACTTACAACAGAGCAGTGATTGAGCGCATTGTGAGAGAGCAATTGATGAAAATCCATCGCATTTCAGTCCTGTCTGACAACTACATTTTTGTGCTGCACGATTCCGAACAGGGCATTGCAGCCGTTGTCGATCCGGCAGAGGCAGTGCCCGTCTTGCGCTGTTTGGAGACGCTTGGAGCCACGCTGGTCAGTATTTTTAACACGCACCATCACGGCGATCATGTGGGCGGCAATACTCAACTGCTGCAACGGTTTCCGGCGGCTGTGGTGTATGGCGGGGCAGACGATCGAGGCCGCATTCCTGGGCAACAGGTATTTTTGCAGGAGGGCGATCGCGTCTCCTTTGGCGATCGCGTTGCCGAGGTGTTCTTTGTACCCGGTCACACCCGTGCTCACATCGCGTATTACTTTCCGCCGCTACAGTCCGATCAGCTAGGCGATTTATTTTGTGGCGATACGTTATTTGCAGGCGGCTGTGGTCGGCTGTTTGAGGGCACTCCAGCGCAGATGGTCGCGTCTTTGAGTAAATTGCGATCGCTTCCCGATACCACCCGCGTTTGGTGCGCCCACGAGTACACCCTCAAAAATCTCCAGTTTGCCTGCGCTGTCGATAGCTGCAATACCGATCTGAAACGCCGTTATGCTGAAGTTGAAACCCAGCGTCGGCAAGCTGAACCGACGATTCCTGCTCTATTAGGGGTCGAAAAACTGACAAACCCGTTTCTGCGGTGGGATGTACCAGCCTTGCAGGATGCTATGCAGAGCGCAGATCCAGTGCAGACCTTTGCCAGACTGCGGGGCAAGAAAGATGTCTGGTAGGTAAAGATCAATCATGTTTCAAACAGGCTGTTGCTTATTGCTTGAAAAGCTTGCTGCACCAACCTTTCAAGCAATAAGCAACAAGTCTAGACTATTATTAATTGCAAAATGGCCGGATTCACGCTTGTTTAGGCTTGCGATCGCCCTCTGGGTTCGCTACGATAGTAGACTGGTTTATTGGGAAAGCTCATGGTAAAGCGGATTCAGTTGGTACTTAATCAGGATGTCAGCAAACTAGGGCATACCGGTGATCTAGTCGAGGTTGCGCCCGGATACGCTCGCAACTTCTTGCTACCAAGAGGCTTGGCAGTACGGACAACGCCCGGAATTTTGAAGCAGGTGGAGCGGCGACGCGAAATTGAACGGCAGCGCCTGCTGGAATTGAAGAAGGAAGCCGACGTGCTAAAAGCTTCGTTGGAAAATGCTGGGAAACTGGCGATCGCCAAGCAAGCTGGCGAAAAGGATTCAATCTTTGGCTCTGTTACCGATCGGGAAGTGGCGGAAGCCATTCAAGCTGCAACGGGTCACGAAATTGATCGGCGTGGTATTACTGTGCCTGAAGTGCGTAAATTGGGTACCTACAGAATTGACGTGAAGCTACATCCCGATGTCATTGCCGTCGTAGAAATTGAAGTGGTGCCCTCAAGCGATGCAGTAGAAGCATAAATTTTAAGGGCAACCGTAAAGATTCAACAAACTAGATAGACTAGTACATCAGTACTCTGCAATAATACTTGCAGAGTACATTTTTTAGCGTTTGTTTTCAAGTTTTACCGCTTGGGTGCAGGCGAAATCACCCCTATAGAAATTGGTAGTCCTAAATTTGTAAGGATTTTCAGATGGGCGGGCTTCGTCCGCCCATCTGAAAATCCTTACCTCAATACCACTACCTAGAAATTAAGGTGTTGCTGATTTCATGTATGAATTTTTTTTGAAAGGGGCGCGCCGCGCCCCTTTCAAAAAAAATTCATACCCAGATTAAGTAATGCCGAAATTAAATAGAGAAATTAGATAGCAAGTCCAGATGCCATCTAGGTAGATCATTACGTTTGTCCAATCTGAACCCCTAATTCTCCACAGCTAGGGGTAGAATAGCGATCGGCATACTACCCGTAGTAGAGTCAGTAGTAGAGCGGGGAAAACATATTTCTCGACCTGCCCAGAACCATCTCTTGTTACCCTAACGCTGCGCCCCAATACCACCTTATGGTTCAAGAGCTTAACTTTCAAACCTACAGCGATCGCCTCCCGCCCCAAAATATTGATGCAGAGGAAGCAATTTTGGGAGGCATTTTACTCGATCCCGAAGCGATCGGTCGAGTAGCGGAACTATTGCGCCCCGAGGCGTTTTATATCAGCGCCCATCAAGAGATCTACCGCACCGCTCTCATTCTTCAGAGTCAGGGGCGACCCACCGATCTGATGAGCGTTACTAGTTACCTAAATGACCACAATCTGCTCGACAAAGTAGGAGGTCAAAGCCGCATTGCCCAGTTGGTCGATCGCACTGTGAGCGCCGTCAACATTGATCAATACGCCCAACTTGTCACCGACAAATACTTGCGCCGCAAGATGATTCAAGTCGGCAACGAAATTACCTACCTGGGCTACGAAACCAGCACTCCCCTGGAAAACGTGTTGGATCAGGCAGAGCAAAAGGTGTTTAATATCACCCAGTCGCGCCCGAACCAAAGCCTGACCGCCACGTCCGATATTTTGACCTCAACCTTCTCCGATATTGAGAGCCGCTCCCTCGGCATGGTTTTGCCAGGAATTTCCTGTGGTTTTTACGACTTAGATGCCATGACTCAGGGATTTCAGCGATCTGATCTGATCATTGCGGCGGGTCGCCCAGCAATGGGAAAAACGAGTTTTTGTCTCAACATTGCCCGTAATATTGCTGCATTTCACAAGCTTCCAGTTGCTGTCTTTAGTCTAGAAATGTCCAAGGAGCAGCTCGTCTACCGTTTACTTTCTAGCGAGGCACAAGTGGAGAGTGGCCGCTTGCGCTCAGGGCGAATTAGCCAAGACGAATGGGAGCCACTGGGATACGGCATTAGTTCACTGTCGCAGATGCCCATTTTTATTGACGATACGCCAAACATTTCGATTACAGAAATGCGATCGAAAGTGCGTCGCTTGCAGGCGGAGCAGGGCGGAGCATTGGGTTTGGTGCTAATTGACTACCTTCAGCTCATGGAAGGCAGTGGTAGCGAAAACCGAGTGCAAGAACTTTCACGTATGACGCGTGCCCTAAAGGGGTTAGCCCGAGAGCTAAGCGTGCCAGTGATTGCGCTGTCTCAACTTAGCCGGGGGGTCGAGTCTCGTACCAATAAACGCCCCATGATGTCTGATCTGAGAGAATCGGGTTCGATTGAGCAAGATGCAGATTTAATCTTGATGCTATATCGCGATGAGTATTACACCCCCGACACGCCCGACCGGGGCATCGCCGAAGTGATTATCACCAAACATCGCAACGGGCCTGTGGGGACAATCAAGCTATTGTTTGAGCCACAGTTTACCCGGTTTCGCAATTTAGCATCGCCCGGGCGAGCTTAAGTAGATGGGCGTAATTAAATATAAAACCTTAAAATTCTGCGCCGCCCGCGCAGCGGGCGGCGCAGAATTTTAGAATCTTGTTTTTTAGGTTGAACTACTTAGTAGACCTCCTGTATCAATTGTTTTCCGGCGAAACGGAAAACAATTGATACAGAAGGTCTGGTTTTGAGTTGTGCCCGATAGCGCTACCCACCTGCTTGCTGATCCCACTGGGCAGCCGCATCAGTCACTGCCTGGTCTACAGTTTTTTGTCCTAGCATTGACGCTTGCAAGTTGTCGTAGACAATTTGCTGTAGCTCCTTGATATTTTTTAGGTTAGGGAGAAGCACTTCAGCATCTTGCATTTGCTTGGCGCTGACGGCACGGGCTTTGTCTATGGGAGTAGAGGTGTCTGAGATAGTGGTGAAGTAAGCATCGTTGAGTGCAGCGGTCGTAGACGGGAGGATATTGGCCGCTTTCGCGAAGGATAGTTGGTTGGTGTTATTTGTCACGTAAAGGGCAAATTTGACGGCTGCTTCGGGCTGATCGGTACGGCGAGGAATGACCAAATTCATCACCGCAACGTTCTTTTTACCTGTAGAGCCTGAGATTTGAGGAGCTACCGCCGATACTTTGGCGATCGCCGGAGCGTTTGTTTCCACGGTTTTCAAGAATTGAGGTCCTGACGATAGGATCGCCGTCTCGCCCGCTTGGTAAAGCTCGATCGCCCGCCGATGCCCCTGTGTTAACACTTCTTTGGGTAACAGTCCCTCTTGATATAAGTCTGTCCAATATTGAAAGACGGCTTTTCCCTCCGGTGTGTTAAAAGCAGCTTTGCCATCAGAGCCGACTAAGGGTACGCCCATTTGAGCAAACGATTGCAGTACCTCTGCCGAGTCTGTTGGCACGACAGTCATAAAAAAGGCATATTTCCCAGTTTTTTCTTTGACCTGTTTGGCGATCGCGGCCATTTCTTTATAGGTCTGAGGAGGCTGCATCACACCTGCCTGTTTTAACAGGTCAGTATTATAGATGGCTACGCTCGTCGTTAGATACCAGGGAATCCCAAACGTTTTGCCATCCAACATGTTGGCTTGCCAAATTTTGGGCAGATATTGTTGGCGGACATCGGTTGGAATTTCCTCATCTAACGGTAACCAAGCATTGCGCCCAGCCAGTTGTGCGGCAAAATCTGGGTTTAGGTTAACCACATCAGGCGCAGTGTTTGCAGAGACTGCTGTTAGAATTTTGCTCTGCATGTCGGCCCAAGGCACATCGACCCACTTCACCTTAACGCCAGGATTTTCTTGCTCAAAGTTGGCAATCAACCGATTAAAGTAGTCAGTAAATTCGGGCTGTAGCTGCATAGTCCAGAATTCTACTTCTGGCGTGCGGGTTGATTGGGATGGGGTACTAGGGCTGCAACTCACAGCCCAACTGAGCACCAGTCCCAAAAGAGCAAATATACCTAAAGATTTCCAGCGTCTCATTTTGCTCATTCACATAGGTCTGAGATTGGTTATTTTACCTGAACCGGGTAACGAAAGGCATCTTCTAGATTTATCTAGAAATAAATCTGAATATGAAGGGATGTATGGGGTCTACCGAAAGGATAAGCGAATTCCTCTGTTCAACAAGCCAATTCTAATAAGTAGGTGGGCTTAAGTAAATATAAAATCCTAAAACCCTGCGCCGCCCGCGCAGCGGGCGGCGCAGGGTTTTAGGATTTTAGATTTATTTAGGTTGAACTACTTAGATCGACTAGATCAACCATTGGGTAATATCCGGTTATGTGATTCATTGAGCGGGTGGGCGGCATCCAGCAAATGGAAGAGTCTCCAGGCATAGCGGCCTAGGCATCCTCTAAAGGCAATCTCACGCTAAATCTGTGCTATGTCTCTAGGGTTGAGATTCACCTCGACTCTGTGCAGTCAGGTTAGTAGCTGAGTGGCTCTGGATGAATTGGAATGAATATCTCTACTGTTGTTGATGGATGGGCGGTAAAAAAATAGCAAACTCCAGCAATAAAGTTTTATTCCAATGTTCCTTTTTTCTGAATTGAGTGTAATATCGCTGGTAAAGTGATTAGCTTCGTCTTTTAATTTTAAGAAAATTCTAAATGCTCAACTAGAAACCTAAATTTTGCTGAGACAGCCGTTAAAGAAGTCTCCAATTACTCCACAAAATCCTGTCTCTCTGGTTACTCAGTGGGGGCGAAATATTGGGAGAAACGTTAATCCAATTGTCTACGATCCTAGTCTTAGACTAATGGAAGGGATGACTTCACATAGGCATCTGGGTGCTTGACTCAAAATTTTGGAGCTTAAAAATTCAGACTTAAGCTATTGTTTGATTAAAGTCATGCGATCGCCCTGAGGCATCAAAAGCATTCTTCTTAAAATTCGTAATCTTTTCTGCTTGAGTATCTTTGTGGTCAT
This sequence comes from Elainellales cyanobacterium, assembly GCA_038321765.1. GTDB lineage: Bacteria > Cyanobacteriota > Cyanobacteriia > Elainellales > Elainellaceae > CASBQJ01. The sequence continues at coordinate 11,639 of JBBQFG010000006.1, read as the reverse complement.
TGCCATAATTCTGAATTAAATTGGGTACCATGCATTAGCATTTGTACTTGACTGTGCTTTGTTTCTCTAGTCATTTGTCGTACGGCTCCTTTTTTCTTTCCTATCCTTTACCCCCATACTCGGTCACGAAACTGTGTTTAGCAACTTCAAAGGGTTCTTCGCAAAAAAAACAAAAGGGGTAGGAATAGAACTTACCCCAGAGCGTGTTAATATCGCTCGCCTCAAGAAGAAAGGTCAGGGGTTTCAATTGACAACACTAGCCTCTGCCGAAGTTCCTGAGGGGGTTTACCAGGAAGGACAAATTATAGACCCGGCTATCATGGCAGAAATTATTCAGTCTGTGCTGGCTGAAAGTAAATTGAAAATTAAGCACGCGGCGACGGCTATTCCTGGTGGTCGAGACACCGTGACACGGATTATTCCGGTGCCGGCTGAGTTAGACGATCGAGAATTGCGCGAGATGGTGCTCAATCAGGAGGCTGGGCTGTACTTGCCCTTTCCGCGTGAGGAGGCAGATGTCGACTATCAAAAACTGGGCTTTTTTGTCGATGAAGACGGCATTGAAAAGGTGCAGGTGCTACTGGTTGCTACTCGTAAAGATGTAACCGATTCTTACCTCACAACGTTTCAACAGGCCGGATTAGATGTAGATGTCTTAGAGATCAGCAGTTTTTCGCTGATTCGCACCATTCGTGAGCAACTGCGGCAGTTCACGCCCCAAGAAGCTGCCGCCATTGTAGACATTGAGTTTGAAAGTACGGAAATCTCAATCATTGTGGACGGTGTGCCGCAATTTTCTCGCACAGTGCCGATTGGCACGTTTCAAATTCAATCTGCCCTCAGTCGGGCAATGAATTTACCCCCTTCGCGCAATACTGAACTATTGCAGGGGATGACGGTACCGATCGCGCCAATGGATAGCATGGGAGCCTCGCCCAAAACGATGGGAACGAACCCTGGAACAGCAGCCATGCTGCGGGTGTTGGGAGAGCTGGCAGACGAACTGAGGCGATCGATCGATTTCTACTTAAATCAGGGTGACAACTTGGAAGTAGCACAACTGCTGCTGGCGGGGCCCGGTGGCTCGATTGGGCAGCTAGATGAGTTTTTCTCCCAGCGGCTCAGCTTGCCAGCCAGTCAAATCGATCCGATTGCGGCGCTGTCGCTGGAGGTTGAACAAGATATTCCAGCGATGCAGCGACCGGGGCTGGGTGTGGTGCTGGGGTTAGGATTGCGGGAGGCATGGTGAGATGTATAGTTTAGACGTTAACTTTTTAAATGATCGGGCGGAGCGTCCAACTGAAGCGGCAGCGGTAGCGCGTGGTGGCGGTAGCGGTAGCTCCAGACCACTCTACATTGGTGCCGCAATAGGGGCGTTGTTGCCCGGTTTAGTCGGCGGTCTTTGGTTTTTCTTACAGTCTCAAAATTCGTCGTTGCTGGCGCGTCAGCAAGAGCTAGATAGCCAATTGGCAACGCTGCAACAGGCGATGAGAGAGGTGGAAAACGTCAATACCCAGGTTGCTCTACTAGAGTCAGAAAATCAGGCTCTGGCCCGAGTGTTTGACAAGATTGTGCCTTGGTCTGCTATTCTGCAAGATTTTCGGGGGCGGGTACCTGCTGGAGTGCAGGTGACGGGGCTAGTTCAGCAAGCAGGGGTTGCTCCTACGGCTCCACCTCCAGCGGCGGCAGGGACGGCTGCTGCTGCTGTTCCTGAGTTACCCCCACCAACTCTTGAGCTGACGGGCTATTGCCAATCCTTTTCGGATGCCAACGATTTTGTACTGGTACTGCAGCAGTCACCCTTTTTAGACAGTCGTAACGTTCGATTAGTCGATGTAACGTTGATTGACAACCCTACGGCAGTTGAGTTTGTGGGTGGGGGCGATCGCGACATCCAAGTAGAGTTGCCTAAAGTGGTGCAGTATAAAATTTCGGCAGGTTTAACGAAGCGCCCTGCGTCTGAGCTGCTGCAAGACATGAAAAACACGCTGGCAGTGGGGTTGCCTGCCCGAGTTGATGCCCTTCGAGATTTGGGAGTAATTAAGCCATGACAGCGGGTGGAGATTTTATTCCAGGTGACGGTAGGCTAGACGAGCCAGAGTATCCGGTTGTATTTGGTATTCGGCTTACCCCGCAATTCAACGGCGTTTTACTGGCGCTCTTAGGTTTGGCTGCGGCAGGATACATGTTTGTTAACTTGGTCATCCCCAAGTTAGACGAGAATCGAGCCCTTGAGGCAGACATTGCTACCAAGGAAACCCAATTAGTGGATCAGGGACAAGCTCAGCAACAAATTGAGGCTGCCCGAGTGAAGTTGAAAGATGCCGAGGAGCTGCGGGCCGACGTGCTGGCTCTGTTTGCAGATGAGGAAGGGTTGGACACGCTGTTAATTGATGTAAACGAACGGGTGCAAGCCGCAAATGCTCGTATTGCAGATGTTGATAGGCGTGCAACGCTTTCCAAATTTGCTGTTGTGCCCTCTGGTGAGCCAGCGGCTGACGGGACTCCGGGAGATCTAGTGACCGACAGCTCTGTAGGCGCAGCGGTCAATGGCAAACTGCGGCAGCGGCTTTATGACGTGTCGATGGAAGGCAGTTTTGCCCAAACTCAGTCTATTATTCGCAATATTGAGCGGCTTCAGCCACTGTTAGTAATACGAGGCTTTAACTCCATGTTGGCTGCTCCAGCTACCCTGACGCTCAATGCTCAGGGCAGGCCAGTCACGACGGGTTCTGTAGACCCACGGCTCAAGACGAGTTTTCAGATTCAGGCGTTGATGCCTGCGCCAGTAGCTGCGCCAGCACCAGTAGCCGTAGACCCAGCGACAGGCGCGGCTGTTACGCCAGCACCGGGCACTGCCCCAGGGGAAGCAGCCGCACCCGCCAGTGCGCCCTCTGTAACGCCAGTTCCCCCGCCACCGTAGGGGTCTGGATCAAGGTGCATCGTGTATAGGGTTGACTCTGCGCTAACCGACTTGACGGAAGGATTACAGTTCAGAACTCTTGTTAATTTTTATTTGCCTGGTTGATTTATTTGCCTGTTTTAACTGTTGGAAGGAGGAGTGAATGGTGAAACCGCATCTTGGACTAACCGAAATTATCGGTGGTGGTGCGATCGCGTTGATGATGAGCCTGCCCGCTAACGCTGCTGCTACGCAGATAACTGGGGTACAGGTTAATCAAACTGCTGGTGGTGCTGAGATTTTTCTCCAAACTGGGAATGGCGATCGCCCCCAAGTCTTTACCGTCAATCGAGGCAATGCGCTCGTTGCTGACATTGTTAATGCCCAGCTCGCCCTGCCTGAAGGAAATGGCTTTTTGCAAAACAGCCCAGCTCCGGGCATTAGCGCCATTATGGTAAGCCAGCTTGATGCCAACAGCGTCCGGCTGACGGTGATGGGTGAAACCGCTCCACCCGCTAGCCAGGTTGCCCAAACCGATACCAGCATTACCTTTAACATCAACGCCAGTGGTGCCGTGGCGCAAATACCCCCCGGCAATCCGCCGCTTCCGTCTAACCCAGCCGCTCCCCCGCTGTTGCCTAATGTTCCACCCTCTCAGGTGTTGGTGCCCAACCCGCAGGTCAACATTAATGGCGTTCCCTCTACTCCCTCCTCTGCACCGGGGTTAACTCCTCCTCTCCTGCCTCGTGCTGTCGCACCGCCCGTTGGCGACATTGCTGTGGCTACAACCGATGCCTCTCCAACTGTGATTGAGTTGGGTACATCTGAGGTGGTACCTCGTCTGGTCTTGCGGGATGCTCCAGTCCGAGATGTGCTGTCATTGCTGGCTCGCGCCGCTGGTCTCAATATCGCCTACCTCGATCAGCAACCCTCTGAAGGGGGTGACCCAGCCGCCGCTCAAGAGACCAGCACGGCGGCCAACTCTCGCATTTCACTGGATATCGAAAATGAACCCGTGCAGAACGTGTTCAACTACGTGTTGCGAATTAGCGGGCTGGAAGCCAACCTGAACGGACGCACCATTTTTGTGGGTAGTCAGTTACCCAACTCAGCCCGTTCTCTGGTCATGAGAACACTACGGCTCAACCAGGTAGATGTCAGCACGGCTCTCAACTTTTTAGTTGGCTTAGGTGCCGAAACTGCTGTTAGCCGAGAACGGCAGGTGGCTACAGCCGTTGCTGTGCCGGTTACAGGGGGTGAACTTGGAGCCACGTCGGGAATTAACCAAGTTTCTACCACGACTGAAATTGCGATTGAAACCCAGCGGGTCGATTATCAAGACTCGACCCCTATTTTGAGAGGGTTGTCAGTGGTTGGAGACGAACGCACGCGCTCTGTAACCCTGGTGGGCACCCCAAAACTGCTAGAAATTGCTTCAGCTCAGCTTACTCAACTTGATATTCGTCGTCGCCAAGTTGCGATTAACGTGCGGGTGATTGACGTGAACCTGTCGAACATTGACCGGGCTTCTACCAGTTTCTCGTTTGGCATTGATGATGCCCGTATCATCCAAGATGATGGCATTGGCGTGATCAACTTTGGTTCCAGTCGGGATCTCAATAACAACAACACGACTGGAATTAGCACCAGTTCACCCATTGGTGTTGGAACGGCTGTTGATCAATTGGGTAATCTGATTACTGGCGGTAATCTCCAGGGGTCAAACTTTAATTTTGTGCGAAACTTCCTGGCCCAGTTGCGTTTTGCCGTAACCAGTGGCAACGCCAAAATTTTGACCGATCCGACCCTGGTGATTCAAGAAGGGGAAACGGCTGAAGTGCAGTTGACCCAAGATGTTGTCACCAACTTCGAGATTGAGACAGAAGGAACTGGCAATGAACGTACCCAAACAGTGACGGTGGAAACCACCCCAGCCGGGTTGATCTTGAGTGTTGATGTGGAAGGCATTGATGACAATGGCTTTGTCACCCTGTCGGTTGGCCCTACTATTTCTGCCCCAGCCGGGACGTTTACGGCAGACGTGCAAGATTCACAGCTTGATATTACGCTGCTAGCGGTGCGACGGCTGTCGTCTGGACGGATTCGCGTGCGAGATGGGCAAACGCTGATTTTGTCTGGAATTATCCAAGATCAAGATCGAACGGATGTGACAAAAGTGCCGATTTTGGGAGATATCCCAATTTTAGGTGCCCTGTTCCGCAGCACGACTCGCTCAAATACTCGTCAAGAAGTAATCGTCATGCTAACGCCGCAGATCATTGATGATTCCGATACGTCTACCTTTGGGTATCGCTATGTGCCCAGTCGAGAGGTGCAAAACATCCTAGAACAGGGGAGACGCTAGGTGGAGGGATTTGGACAGGTGGGGGCGATCGCATGTTTGCCAAACCCTCCTCCTGTAAGGGTTTGAGCAACTGCGAAGGTGGAAATCGCTGGTTTAGTAGCCAGGTTATTTTCTGAAAAAGGCTCCAAGTCCACATAAATTAAAGGTTTCAACGATCCACATGGGGTGAGTAGCCCTTAGAATAGGGCATTGAAACGTCGATTTAGTAGGGGTTTCAGCCGTTTCAATTTCCCTCTCTGTTTTTCTGATCTCTACAGTGAGATCGTATACATTGTTCATTTCTTGACTGACCATCGAAGGAGATTCTCATGAATAAAGGTGAATTGGTTGATAAGGTTGCGGAAAAAGCTAGCGTAACTAAGAAGCAAGCCGATGCGGTATTGACTGCGGCGATTGACTCCATCATGGAAGCAGTCTCTACGGGCGATAAAGTAACCTTAGTTGGCTTTGGCTCATTTGAACCTCGCGATCGCAAAGAGCGCGAGGGGCGCAACCCTAAAACTGGGGAAGCCATGAAGATTCCAGCCACAAAAGTACCTGCTTTTTCTGCTGGTAAGTTGTTCAAAGATATGGTGGCCAAGTAATAGGTTGTTTTAGTGCAAAGTCAAGTTGTTGCACAACCTAGTCATGGGGGGAATTTAGTCTGGGCAGCGTCGCTGGCGGGCTGTTCCCCCTCTGCTATTTTGGATTTTTCTGCCAGCATTAACCCGCTAGGGCCACCCCAGTCGGCGATCGCCTCGATCATTGACAGTCTCGGTGCCCTACGCGACTATCCCGACCCTGAGTCTTTTGCTCTGCGGCGCGCTCTGGGTGACTTTCATGCCCTGGCTCCAGAGTGGATCTTGCCCGGTAACGGCTCCGCAGAGCTATTGACTTGGGCCTGTCGAGATCTGGCAGTGCATGAAGCGACGTATTTACCGGTTCCTGCTTTTGGTGACTACAGGCGAGCCCTCAAGGCGTTTGATGCCACTGTGGTGCCATGTTTGATGGAGCTGGAGGGTAGTCTAAACGGGCAGGGTTTACCCACGCAGTTGAGCCAGCCTTTGCCGATTGACCCTGCCGTCTGTGGATTGCTCCTAAACAATCCGCACAACCCAACTGGGCAGCTATTTTCACGCGAATCGCTACGACCTTACCTAGAAAGATTTGGGCTGGTGGTCGTCGATGAAGCGTTTATGGACTTTTTGCCATCCGAGCAGCAGCAAAGTGTCATTGATTGGGTGCCAGAGTATCCGAATTTGGTTGTGCTGCGATCGCTGACGAAATTTTACAGCCTGCCCGGTCTACGACTGGGATATGCGATCGCCCATCCTGATCGGTTACACCGCTGGCAACAATGGCGCGACCCTTGGAGTGTGAACTCGCTGGCGGCGGCGGCGGCGATCGCCGTTTTGCAAGACACCGACTTTCAACAACAAACGCTGGACTGGCTCCCACCTGCCCGCGCCCAACTCTTTGATGGACTGGCTCAACTGCCTGGATTACGTCCCTATCCTGGAGCCGCTAACTATTTGTTGGTACAAACGAACCAGCCTGCTCCTGAAATTCAGAATCATCTGTTGAAACGTCATCAAATTCTGATTCGCAACTGTCTGAGTTTTCCAGAATTGGGCGATTGCTTCTTTCGAGTAGCCGTCAGAACCCAGGCAGAAAATAGGCAGTTGTTAGAGAGCCTAGCCACTATCCTGTAGAGTGCTGGTGCCAGTTGCAACGTGCTTAACCCGCGTGCAACTGGCGCTTTTTTTAATAGTCTTTAATAGTTCTCTAAACTCCCCCATGCCCCTCGACTACGATTTACTGATCCTGGGTGGTACGCCGATCGCCCGTGAAGCCGCGATTGCCGCTCGTTCTTTGCAGGCGCGGGTGGCATTGGTAGAGCCACTACCCCAACTGGGAAATTGGGCAGGGACTGAAGCGCTTTGTCATCAAGCCTTTGTGCAACTGGGACGAAACCGGGAGCACCTGCTTGAGAGCACTAGAGAACCGGATACAGAGTTGGCCAGAGTGCCCTCTTGGGCAGCGATTTGGGACTGGGTGACGACATCAGTTGCCGCATTAGAAGAGGGGCGATCGCCTGCTGTCTTGATGGCGCGGGGCGTTGATGTTGTGATTGGGAAAGCGGAATTTCATCGCCGCCCGCATCTGGGTGTGACAGTGAACAGGCGCTCGCTGCGATCGCGGGCATACCTGGTCGCCCGGGGCTTTAACTGGCTGATCCCCACAATTTCAGGACTGGCCGAGCTGCAACCGCTGACTCCACATTCCCTGTGGCATACCAATTGGGCAGTTTTGCCCCAGCGGCTGATCATTTTAGGCTACAGCCCTACGGCTTTAGAACTGGCACAGACCTTTTGCCGTTTGGGTACTCAGGTAACCCTGGTTACACGCGATCGCCTCTTACCCTGGGCAGAGCCTGAAGCCGCTCAACTGCTTATGGCACAGCTTGAGGTGGACGGTGTTGAGCTGTTTACCAGAACGCAGGTAACCAAAGCGGGTCAAAGCCCAACTGGAAAATGGATTCAAACTGAGTTTCAAACCATTGAGGCAGACGAAATTTTGGTCGCAGGGGCACAGGTGTCGGATCTGGACGGGCTAAATTTAGCTGGGGTTGGTGTGCAGCTCAACCGTTCTGCGACCGTTAGTCCTCAGCGCGAAGCTAACAACAGCCCTGGCGGGGATATCGTGGTTCGCTCAAACCTGCGGAGCACTAATCCACGGATTTATGGCTGTCAATTTCCTGAACTGCCGTTTGCACGCCAAGCTGCACGAGTTGCGATCCGCAATGCCCTGTTCTTTCCCTGGGCGCACCTTCATCCCGAACAGATACCCCGCGTTGTGATGACCGATGTGGCGTTGGCAAGCGTGGGATTGTCCGAAGCGCAGGCGCGGCACCGCTATGGCGATGATGCGGTGGTGCAGTCCGAGTCGTTTAAGTCGCTGGCGATCGCTCAAATGCAAAGCAACACAACGGGCTTTTGTAAACTGATCGCCCGCCGCAATGGGGAGCTATTGGGGATTCATCTCGTTGGCTCGCACGTGGAAGACGTAGGCGCGATCGCCATCCTGGCTCTCCAAACCAAGCAAACCGTGCGTGCCCTAGCTGAGCTACCCCTCTCTTCTCCTAGCACCGCCGAAATTCTGCGCCAAACGGCTCTGGCGTGGCAGCGTCAGCGCTTACACCAACATCCTCAGCGCGACTGGCTAGAAGATTGGCACGAGGGGAGGCGATCGGGAGCAGGATGGAGGAAGATTTAGATCTTGCCTAAAGCTTAATTTTTCGCACACGTAAAATTAAGCTTCTAAAGTAGAATCTAACTTCTAACGTTTTCTGATCCTATGCTTTCCACGCCCCCCTGTTCTTACCCTTACACGCCACTGCACAAGCCCAACCAGTTGATTTGTGGGACGGGGCAAACAGCGGTGGTCACAGGTTGGACGGTGAAAGAGGCGATCGCCAAAAAGCTAGACTCTAACGAATATGCGGTAATTGGGCAACTTTACAGCCCAACGCGGGGGATCAACCTCCTCATTCGCAACCTGCTGGCCAATCCACACGTCCGCTATTTGGTCATTCTTAACGCGACGCGAGAAGATCGCAACGCTAGAGCCTGCGAGTGTCTGAGTGATTTCTTCCGAGACGGCTTTGAACGAGGTCGAAGCGATACAGGGCGAGAGTGCTGGGTGGTACGTTCTAAAATTGCAGGCTACATTGACTTGGAAGTCAGTGAGGCAGCGCTGTTACATCTGCGGCGATCGCTCGACTGGCAAGCAGCAGGGGCGATCGCAGCGGCGGTTACTCTGGTCAAAACCTATGCCCAAGGCGATCGTTTAGAGCCGTGGGGTCAACCCCTGGATTTTCCACTTGAAGCAACACCGCCCGTTGTGCTTCCTGGTGAGCGGTATGGGCACCGCATTGAGGGCAAAACTATTGCCGAAACCTGGATCAAAATCATCCACCGCATCAAGACTACGGGAACCATTCGCCCGACTGCCTACGATGGCTACTGGCAAGAATTGATCGATTTAGTGGCCGTTGTCACAGATGAACCGTCCGACTTCTTCTTTCCAGAACCAAACTATCTGCCGGTCGATCGCCCCTTCATTCAAGACTATATCTCGCAAATTTTGGACGACGCGCCAGAGCGAGAGGGCGTGAAGTATACCTACGGGCAGCGCCTGCGCTCTTGGTTTGGCCGCGATCAGGTGCAGCAGGTCATCCAAAAATTATCGGCAGATCTAAATTCTGCGCGTGCCGTCATGTCTCTCTGGGACGTGAACGACCACGAAACGGGCGACAGTCCACCCTGTCTGAACCATATTTGGGTACGAATTGTAGATGGCGAATTGTCACTCACCGCAACGTTTCGCAGTAATGATATGTTTTCGGCATGGGTGGCAAACGCGATGGGACTGCGATCGCTGCAACATCACATCCGAGATGCGATCGCCACACAGACGAGCGTAGATCTGCGGATGGGTCCCCTGATTACCCTTAGCCAAAGTGCTCACATTTATGATGACTGCTGGGAAAATAGCGATCGCCTGATCGCCTCGCAATATATTCGGATTTGCCAACAGCGCGATTACACCGATCCCTGTGGCAGTTTTGTGATTAGCGTGCAGCCCAATGAGATTTTGGTAGAGCACATGACCCCCGGCGCAGGCGAGGTTGTGAACTGTTATGTCGGCAAAACAGCCACCCAGCTCTATCGTCAACTGGCGATCGCCTGCCCTGCTCTTCAAGTAGAACACGCCCTATATTTAGGTGCAGAATTGCAGAAAGCAGAAATTGCACTGTCGCTAAACCAGCCATCGCTGTATGAGCAAGATAAAGGCTTGCGATCGCCCAAATGATGAATCTTGCGCGGTTCTAGATAAGTAGTTCAACCTAAATAAAAACCAGATTCTAAAACCCTGCGCCGCCCGCTGTGCGCGCGGCGCAGGGTTTTAGAATCTTATAGCTGTCGCCACAAAGGTTAGGACACTGGGAGCAAAGGGGGTGTGGGGGCTTTGCCCCCAGCCAGGGGTTCCACCCCTGCACCCCGTCCTAACCAATCCGTCTATGGCTATATATTTAATTAAGCCCACCTACTTACGAAGTTTTACTGAATTTTTATGATCAAGGATTACTCTGTTAAGTATGGATATTTCAAGCGTAATGTGATGATTGATTGGGGCAAATATCTGTGAGGGATAGGAGCGGTTTAGATACTCCCACGGTCGGTTACGGGGTTTTCTTGAACCTGGTGGCTGGGTTGTTGAACATTTTGGCACTAGGCTGGGCTAGCCACGGGTGGGCAAATGAGACAAGGAGCGATCGCCTCTTACAGATCCGCCCTGTCGCTATAGATCTCTTACGTGAGATGGCTCAAAGCTCAGCAAAGCCCTTGGCCGCGCAGCATTTAATCCTACGGGACGCGATCGCCCAATCTGTAATTACACAGAGTTTGGTGGGGCAATGTCGCCGAACCGGGCGACTAGAACGAATCTACGATGCTGCCAATCTGGCAGCCAATGCCGTAGGAGATCTAGAATCAGGCGTGGTGATTACATTGGCGGGCGAGGTCAACCAGCCTGCCTTTGGCTGGATTCGCATTAGCGCTCCGCTCGATGGCTACATTCAAGCTGCTTTTCTGAACGGGTGTGATGGCGGTATTGCTCCATCACTAGATTGCGGAATTGTGACTCAGTCAGAACTAGCACTCAAGCCATCCGCCAGCACCCTCTCTGATCCAATCGGAACGCTGCTGTTTGAACAAGGCTTTAATATTACTGGCGCACCGCAAATGCAATCCTATCCACCCTCTCAAGCAGGGCGGATGTGGGTTCCCATTGACCGCTTTGGCACCACTGGCTGGGTAACAGAAAGTGCTCCCGACAGCTATGGCAATAATTTTCGTCGCGTCCCTTGCGGGTCAATTGGTCTAGAACCACTAGGGTAGTCATAAGTAGTTCAACCTAAATAAAAACAAGATTCTAAAAGTCTGCACCGCCCGCTCAGCAAGCAGCGCAGGGTTTTAGGATTTGGTTTTTATTTAAGTTCAACTACTTATAGCGGTAGCCATGATCAATAGGACGCCTCCCTGTCATTCCCGCGCAGGCGGGAATCCATCTGCTCGATAGGTGCCAGCGTCAGTCCCGCCTGCGCGGGAATGACGCTGGCATGGCCTAAGCTTTATGACTATGGCTATAAATAAAAGCAAGATTCTAAAAGTCTGCGCCGCCCGCGCAGCGGGCGGCGCAGACTTTTAGGGTTTTATGTTTAATTACGCCCACCTGCTTACTATCCAAAGGAATAATACTGAGTTAAATTGCTTTTGTGACAGATGATATTGAGATGGGTTACCACATCATATTTGAAACTTGCCCTGG